>JADYYN010000025.1 GCA_020853635.1 Gemmatimonadaceae bacterium | reverse complement strand
CGCCGTTCCTGCCGATGCCCCTCGGGCATGATCGCCGCGCGCACCGCCGCGAGATCCTGCACCGCTTCCAGCTGCCGTGCACGCGCCGCCGCCCGCAGGCGCCGCTCGAGCCGATCGATGCGGTGCAGCATCTGGTGGCGCGCGCCTTCGATCACGCGCTCGGGCACAAGCTCGCCGATCGCGGTCGACGATTCGCGCAGAGCACTCATGCGTCGCCCGATGTCCTCGCGCACACCCTCGAGGCTCGCGCGGATGTCCGACGGGATGGCGCGATCGCCGAGGCGCTTCTCCGCATCGTGCGGCGTGCGGACATCGTCGATCACCATGCCGAGCCGTCCGAGTCGTCGGTCGATGTTGGGTTCGACGACCGTCGCCGACCAGCGCGGCACCGCGAGCGGCACCGACACACCGAGCGCCTCGGCCACCGCACCGACCTGCGCGAAATACGCGATCTCGCCCGGGCCGGCGACGTACGCGACCGTTGGCAGGATGCGCCGCTCGACGATCGGCCGCAGCAGCACGTTCGCTGAGAGCACCGTGTCGGCGCGGTCCGCGACGTCGGTCGCCTGCGCGATCGGCACACGCTCCTTCACGCCGGCCATGCCGCGGAACACGAGCGAGAGCTTGGGGACGCGCGCCACCTGCGCACGGAATCCGGCGCGTTCGATCGCGACGATGCGCAGGGCGAGCGCCTCGTCCACGACGGTCGCGCGGCGCAGCGCCTGCACTAACGTCGGTCGTGCTGCCGCGCGCGTCGCCGGATGCCAGGCATCGAGCACCGGGATGCCATGCGGCTCGAGCAGCGTGCGCAGGAACTTCACATAGGCCGCACCCACCGTCGTGTCAGGACCGTACGCGGTTCGCGCTGCTTCCAGGAACTCGCTGTGGGGTGCAGAGCCCGCGGACGCCTGCAACGCCTCGAACATCGCGCTCGTGTCCGGCAGCGGCATCTCGGCCATCACGAGACCGTCCTGCCCCTTCCGCGGGATCGAGAGGCGGCGCACGACACCTTCTTCGGCCACGGCGGTCCACGAGGCCTCAGCGAAGTCGGCGTCATCGGTGGCCGCCCAGAAGATCGCCGCAGTGGGGATCCCGGTCTCGCGCTCGAGTCGGTCGGCGAGGGCCAACGCGGAGAACGCCTTGATGAGCGTGTACATGGGCCCGCCGAACAACCCGGGCTGCTGCCCCGTGGTCACGACGATGCCGTTGCCTGCGGCGACGCGCTCAAGGCGCTCGAGCGCCGGTCCTGACGCGTCGAAGGCGGGGCGAAGCCCGGCGAGCCAGCGGCTCGTCGCGAACTCACTCCGCACGCGCTCCGCGTACGCTTTCCACTCCGCGCCGCCGCGCGGACGCGTGCGATACCACTCCTCAGGGGCCTGCCCGTCCTGCGCGGCCCGCGAGAGCGGACCGCCGCCGAGGGACTCGGTGACCACACGTGGGGCGCTCATGCGCGACTCCGGGTCGCGGCAGAGCGGTCATTCGGACATCGAGCGAGAGGAAGGGGCACGGCGAGGCTACTTGTGATAGGGTTCACCACGCACGATGGTGCCGGCGCGGTAGAGTTGCTCGGCGAGCACGAGGCGCGCCAGTTCATGCGGCAGCGTCCACGGCGCCAATCCGAGCCGCCGATGCGGTCGCGCACGGACCTCCGCTCCGATCCCGTGCGCCCCACCGATGACGAACGCCACGTCCTGCGCCCGCTCGCGTTGGTCCTGCAACAGCGACGCGAACGCCGCGGAGTCCAACGCGTCACCGCCCGGGTCGCACAAGACGAGACGCGCCGTCGTCGGGACCCGGGCTAGAGTCCGCTCGCCTTCCTTCCGCATCACGACCTCTGCGGTGGCACTCCGTGACGACTCCTCCTTCACCTCCACCACCTCGAGTGGCCAGTACCGCGCCGCCCGGGTCTCATACTCACGAATGGCCGCCGCCAGCGCCGCATCGCGCGGCTTCCCGACGACGGCCACCCACACCTTCATCGCTGCCCCGCACCGCAGGCAGCGCGCCGCTTACGCATAGATGCCGCGCAGACGGTGCACCGGGGCCACACGGCTGATCGCGACCATGTAGGCCGCGGTGCGCATGTTCACCTTGTGCTGCTGCGCGAGCTTGAGCACATCGCGGAACGAGTTGACCATGATGTTGCGCAGGCGGTCGTTCACGGTCTGCTCGTCCCAGTAATAGCCACCGCGGTTCTGCACCCACTCGAAGTACGAGACGGTCACACCACCGGCGTTCGCCAGGATGTCCGGGATCACGAAGATCCCCTTCTCATCGAGGATCGTGTCGGCGTTGGCGGTCGTCGGACCGTTGGCGCCCTCGCAGATGATCTTCGCCTTGACGTTCTTGGCGTTCTTGGTCGTGATCACGTTCTCGAGCGCGGCCGGCACGAGCACATCGACCTCAAGCTCGAGCAGGGCGTCGTTGGTGATCGCCTCGCCCTTGCCGTAGCCCTCGAGCGTCTTGTGCTTCTTCACGTGCGCCATCGCATCGAGGATGTCGATGCCCTTGGGGTTGTGCCAGCCGCCGGTGCGGTCGCTGATCGCGATCACCTTGCAGCCCTGTTCGGCCAGCAACTGCGCGCCGATCGAGCCCACGTTACCGAAGCCCTGCACGGCCACCGTCGCACCCTTCACTTCCATCTTGAGGTGCTCGAGCGCCTGCAGCGTGGTGAACATCACGCCGCGGCCTGTCGCCTCACGGCGGCCGAGCGATCCGCCCATCTCTACCGGCTTGCCCGTGGTCACGGCGTTCACCGTGTGCCCGACGTGCATCGAGTAGGTGTCCATGAGCCAGGCCATCACGCGCTCGTTCGTGTTCACGTCCGGCGCCGGGACGTCGGAGTCCGGTCCGAGCGTGGAGATGATGCCCGCGGTATAGCGGCGCGTCACGCGCTCGAGCTCACCGACCGACATCTTGAGCGGGTCGCAGATCACGCCGCCCTTCGCCCCGCCAAACGGGATGTTGACCACCGCGCACTTCCAAGTCATCCAGGCGGCGAGCGCCTTCACCTCGTCGAGCGAGACGTTCAGGTCGAAGCGGATGCCGCCCTTCGCCGGACCACGCGAGGTGTTGTGCAGCACGCGGATGCCGGTGAAGACCTCCACTTCGCCATTGTCCATCATCACCGGGATCGAAACGGTGATCTCCTTCTCGGCGCTGCGAAGGACCTTGTAGATGCCCGGCTCGAGGTCCAGGAGCTCGGCAGCCCGGTCGAAGCGGGACATCATCGCTTCGAAGGGGTTCTCCTCGTGGAGGAAACGGTCTTTATCGGGACGGACGATGGTGTTGGTCGGCAGCCGGAGATCAGCCATGATGTCGGGAAAAAAGCCGGCCCGGGGGGCGGCGGTTCGGGTTCGGTTCAGGAAGACTGGACGGCCACAAGACGATCGAGCAGGCCGGATAGCACCCCCCCTCCCACCTCAATGGCGACAGTCTGAGAAAGATACCACAGCGGGGGGGCTTGGGCAGGCCAGACCCCCTCGAGTTTGACGGCGTCCTTGAGGGTGCAGACGGGCATGACGGAGGGGCCCAGCCGACGGGCCAGCGCCTCGGCGTCGGCGCGCGTGAACGCATGGTGGTCCCCATAGGCTGCCGACTGCACCCCGGCACCTGCCGCGCGCAACTGCGCCTCGAACGCCGCGGGGTTCCCGATCGCCGAGATCGCGAGCAGGTCGCGGCCGGCAAGCGTGGCCAGCGGCTCAGTCGCGCCTCCGTTCACGCGGACCACGCCTCCGGGGACCAGGGCCGCGATGGCGACGGCGATGTCCGGCGCCGCGGCAGCCCAGCGCACGGCAGCCCGTTCCGCCTCGTCCGCTGTGGCGGACTTCCGCGTGATCACGAGCAGCTGTGCACGCCGCAGGGCCACCGGGAACTCGCGCAGAGGGCCGGCCGGCAGCACGCGATGCGCAGCTGCCTGCTCCGCCGCCACCAGCACCACGTCGAGATCACGACGCGCCCGCCGATGCTGGAATCCGTCATCCAGCACGAATGCGGTCGCGCCCTGCGCGGCGGCCGCTCGGGCGCCGCGTACCCGATCGACGTCCGCGACCACCACCGCGTCCGGGACCAGACGCCGATGCACCAACGGTTCATCGTCGCCGTACCCGCGTAGCAGAATACCCGGGCGACGTCCACGCGCGAGCAGTTCGCGGGCGAACCATGCGCTCATCGGGGTCTTGCCCGTGCCGCCCACCGTGAGGTTGCCCACGCTCAGCGCGGGTGCACCGAGCGCATGGGTCGGCAACACTCCGAGATCGTAGGCGGCGTTCCGTGCGGCCGTCCCCAACGCGTACAGCCACGACAGCGGAGTGAGCACGGCTGAACCGGCGCCGTCCCGCTCCCAGATCGTCTCGATTTGGCGCCCGCTCATCTCGGCGCCTTGGTCTTGCGAGGCCGGAGCCCCGCCGGGATCGCGGGCCCGATCCGGCGCGCCAACTCAACGGCGGCTGCATCGTCGGTCCCGGGAGCGACCCAGGGCTCGCCGTACGTGATCACGATCTTCGAGAACGGCTTCGGGATCGCGAAGCGATCCCAGTTGCCCAGATGCCACGCGTTGCTGAAGTCGCCGCGCATGGGGACGATCGCGGCACCCGAGCGGTTGGACGCGAGCAACACACCGGCGGCCGCGACCCCGGCGGGTCCGCGTGGCCCGTCCGGCGTGATCGCGAACTCACGACCGCTCTCCAGCTCACGCACCATGCCGAGCAGTGCCCGCCCTGCCCCGCGCGACGTCGACCCGCGCACGGTGCGATACCCCCAGCCTTCCACGATACGCGCGATGATCTCGCCGTCGCTGTGTTCGGAGATCATCACGGTGATTCCTTCGCCGCGACGCTTCCACGTGAGCGACAGCAGATGCCCGTGCCAAAGCGAAAAGATGAACGGCCGTTTGGCCGCACGGAGCGCCTTCCATCCCTCGGCGCCGCGCTCTTCGAAACGCCAGGTCATCGCGAGCAGCCGGAGCAAAGGCGCGCCGAGCCGGACGATCCACCGGATGCGGCGCTCCTTGGCGTCGCTCACGCGATCATCTCCGCCGCCATCTGCGCGACCCGCTCCGTTGCGCCCGGTTCGCCGAGCCGACGTCTAACCTCGGTAAGACCGGTTTCCATCGCGACGCGCTGCGGACTCGTCGGCACGAACAGCGGCATGAGTGCATCAGCCACGGGCTGTGGCTGGAAGGCGTCCTGCACGAACTCGGGTGCGACCTCGCGCCCCGCGACGATGTTCAGCAGGCCGATATGCGGGATCTTCACGAGGCGTCGTGCGATGGCGTACGAGATGGCACTCGTGCGATACACGATCGCGCAGGGACATCCGGCCACGGCGGCCTCGAGGGTCGTCGTGCCGCTCTTGCAGAGCGCGACATCGGCGGCGCGCAACACATCGAACGATGCCGACCGCACCATCGGGAACGGGACCTCGTCGTCGCGGAACTCGATCGTCGGCGCGACGCTCAGCACCACGCGCAGTCCCGGGCGCTGCACTTCCAGCACGCGCGCGACGGCGACGAAGTCATGCAGGTGACGGCGGATCTCCTGCGCCCGACTGCCCGGGAACAGCGCGAGGATCTCGGCGTCGACTGGGAGTCCGAGCTTCTCACGCGCTTCACGCTTGGACGGCATCGCCCGTGCACGATCGAGCAACGGATGCCCGACGAATGTCGCGTTCACGCCGGCGCCGCGCAGCAGCTCCTCTTCGAACGGGAGGATCACCGCCGCCTTCGTGATGATGCGCGCCATGGTCTTCATGCGCCCGGCACGCCACGCCCACACCTGCGGGGTGATGTAGTACAGCACCGGGATCCCGAGCGCGGCCGCGGCCGCCGCGACGCGCATGTTGAAGCCCGGGTAGTCGATGCAGATCACGAGCGCGACGTTGCCGCCGCGGAGACGCGCTTTGAGCTGATTGAGCAATCGCCAATGCGACGGGATGTGCCGCAGCACCTCCACGAATCCCACGACGCCCTCGTGCTCGACGATCATCTCCACGCCGGCCTCGCGCATGCGACGCCCACCGGTGCCGGCGAGCGCGAGGTCCGGACGTGCGGCCCGCAAGCGCTCGGCGAGGATCGACCCGTGCAGGTCCCCGGACGCCTCGCCGGCGAGGATCAGGAT
>JADYYN010000024.1 GCA_020853635.1 Gemmatimonadaceae bacterium | reverse complement strand
GGTGCTGCCGGCACTGTTGAAGGGGCAATAGCCCGCTGTGCGTAGCGCGAAGGGGGCGACCGGATCCGGTCGCCCCCTTCGCGCTACGCACAGCGGGCTATTGCCCCTTCAACAGTGCCGGCAGCACCGGGATCATGCCGAGGGCCCACACGATGATGGCGGCGACGGCGGCCTTCGACGCCGGGACCTTGCCGATCTTCGCGATGCCGATGCCGACGAGCACCGTGATCCAGATGGTGAACAGGTCGGTGCGCGCGATGGCTCCGGCGATTCCCATCGGGCCGTCCGGCGGCAGGAACCGCGCCGCGCCGATCGAGAACTGGAAACGACTGGTGAAGTTCGCGCCATCCAGCACCGCGCCCTGAATGGCGATCATGACCTGCTCGATGATGCGAGGCGCATAGGCGAACGCGCCGATCGTGAGCGCCGCGCCGAAGTTCACGTCGGCACCGACGATCTTGGACGCGAGGAACGTCATGATCCCGACGCAGAAGATGATGAGCGGGAACGCCACGAAGAGCCCGTACGTCTGCGCTCCGATCGCGAACGGCTTCTGCATCTGGATGATCTCGTCGGTGAGCTCCGGCGTCTCCGCCTGCGTCGCCGCCATCGTCCGGAGATAATCGGACTCCATCGCGGTGTATTGCACACCCTTGTTCACCAGTCCGAGCCCCGCTGAGACGATCGACACGATCATCATCACAGCGAAGAACCGACCCTTGAGATTGCGCGAGAACAGCTTGGTCGGCGCGATGAACACATCGAGCAGATCGTCAATCAATCCCGACTTCTCGGGGGCCGCGCCGGACGGCCGCGGCGGGAGGGACTCGGACATAGGGCGCTCCAGATGATGGAATTGTCAGGGGGGTGACTGTCCGAAACCTTAGGGGCACACACCCGGAAGCGCAAACGAAACGCCCGGCACTCGTGTGCCGGGCGTTTCGTCCACCTGCGATCCGACCGAGTGTCAGACCGCGTCGTCGGGTCTGCGGCCGCGCTCGCCGCCCGGGGGCACTGGGCCGCGTTCGGGACTCATCGGGCCGCGCGGACCCGCGTTCGGACCCGGACGCATCGCGCCACGGCCACCCTGTCCACCGCGACCTTCCCTGAGGCCGCGCTGTCCACCGCGACCTTCCCTGAGGCCGCGCTGATATCCGCGGTGCTCCGCCTGCATCTCGCGGACCTTCTGCCGCTGCGTGTCGTTGAGCACACGATCCGCGGCCATGCGGAAGGTGGAGTCGCGACGCCGCATCTGCTCGAGCTGCGGCTGCAACGCTGCCCGCTCCGACTGCATCTGGGCCTGCATGCGCGCACGCATCGAGTCACGCGGTACCGTCGCGCCCGGCGCGCCACCCTGCGCACGTCCTGCGCGCTGACGCTGCATCGCCGAATCACGACGCACACGCATCGACTCCTGGAACTTGCTGCGCTCGGCGTGCTGGATGCGCTCGAGCGAATCGAGCTGCGCGACCTGGCGTGGCGTGAGATCGAGCTGACGGCGTGCGTTCAAGAGCGCGGTGACCTCGGCGCCCGGTAGGTCGGCGCGTCGGGAACCCTGCGCACTGCGGGTGCCCGGGCCGGCGGGGCCACCCGGACCACCAGGCCCCCCGCGCCCACCCGGGCCACCCTGCGGCGGCTGAGCGGTGAGCAATGCGGGCGTCAAGAGTGCGGTGGCGCCGAGGAAGAGCGTGAGACGGCGGAAGGTGCTTGGCATGGTCGTGTCCTCAGGTGCATGTGTGGCTGCGGCGATTTCGCCGCGGTCACTAGGGAGACGCCAGTGCAGGCGCGGCGTTAAGGCCCGAGGCACGGTATCTTCTCCTCTCCACCACTCGTTCACCGATGACCGCACCGGCCTTCCATAGCACCCCCCGCTTCCCGCGCGGCTTCCGCTGCGCCTCCCGCAACGTCGGCCTCAAGCCGTCCGCGAAGGACCTCACGCTCTTCGTGAGCGAGGTCGACGCCGCCGCCGCCGCGGTCTTCACTCGCAATCATTTCCCCGGCGCGCCCATCGTCCTCGGACGCGAGACGATCCGCGGCGGGCGACTCAAGGCGATCGTCGCCAACAGCAAGGTGAGCAACGTCGCCACCGGTGAGCGCGGTGTCACCAACGCACGTCGCATGGCCGCCGCTGCGGCGATGGAACTCGAGACCACCGCCGAACGGGTGCTCGTCAGCTCCACCGGCGTGATCGGCGTGCAGCTGCCGGTCGAGAAGATCGAACGCGGCATCGTGGGCATGGCGAACGACCTGCAGGATGATCCGCTCGTCGGTGCGGAGGGCATCATGACAACCGACACGCATCCGAAGGCGCTCTCGGCGAGTGTCGGCGACGCGACCATCACGTGGGTCGCGAAAGGCTCCGGCATGATCGAACCGAACATGGCCACGATGCTTTCGTACATCTTCACCGACGCCGCGCTCGATGCCGCCACCCTCGACCGCATGCTCAAGCAGGCGGTGAGCGGCTCGTACAACATGCTCAGCGTCGACACCGACACGAGCACCTCGGACACCTGCGCGATCCTCGCGAACGGACTCGCTGGCCCGGTGGACGAAGCGGAGTTCCTCCGCGTGCTCACGGCTGGCTGCGTGCGCATGACCGAGATCCTCGGCCGCGATGGCGAAGGGGCCGAACACTTGCTGCGCGTGACCGTGCGCGGGGCGCTGAACGATCACGAGGCACGCCGCATCGCGAAGTCGGTGCTCAACTCGCCGCTCGTGAAGACCATGGTGCACGGCGCCGATCCGAACGTCGGGCGACTGCTGATGGCGGTGGGCAAGTGCTTCGAATGCACCATCCGCCCGGCCTCGACGGATGCATGGATCAACGGCTATCAGGTGGTGGGCGGCGGCGAGCGTCTGGAGTTCGATGACGCCGTGGTTCGCACGGCGCTCAAGACCGAGGTCGTTGACCTCGAGATCGCGCTCGGGGTGGGCGAGGCGCGGGCGACGGCGTACGGCTGCGATCTCACCAAAGGCTATGTGGACGAGAACGCGTCGTACTATTCGAGTTGACAGATGGTGGATGGGGGATGGTGGTGAAGGACGACGGGGATGAGCGTGTGCGCTCATCCCCGTTCCGTTTCCTCTCACTCATCGCCTTCACTTCTTGTTCTCGAGCCTCGCGTGGTCGCGGCCCTGCGTCTCGGCGAGCAGCTTCGTGACGAAGCGTTGGCCCTCGCTCACACGCTCCATCTCGATCGCGATCGAATCGACCGCACTCTCCAGTCGTCTCAGGCGCTCCGCGTTGTCGCGCTCGAGTGCGGATTCGACCTTCGCGTCACTGCGCTTCCAGATGCGGACCGCGTACGCGATCGCGATGGGAGCGAACACGAACGTGGAGAGGATGGCGACGATCGGCGTGAGATCCATATTGAAATCGCGGCTGCCTGGTGGAGGCGGAGGTGGGACGGCGATGCTTCCGGGCGTGCGGGCCAGCAACTGCCCGGTCGTCGAGATGTCGCGCTCGATCTGCAGGATGCGCTCGTCGAGTAGACGGAGACGGGCTTCGATCCCCGCGCGGTTCGCCGCCGAGGTCGCCTTTTCAAGCTCCTCAGCGAGCTCCTCGCGACGGCCGGTCGCCGAGGTCAGCTGACGGGAGAGCTCCGAGCGCTGCGAACGCAGCGAGGAGACTTCGGCGGCGGTACGAGGCACCTGTGTGAACACGCCGAGCGCGGGACCCTCCGCGGGCGCGGGCGTACCGACCGGTGAGCCCGGGGCCGGGGTAGTGCCCTGCGGCGATGGAGCAACGGGCGACAGCGGCGCGCTTGCCGCGCCTTGGATCGCAGAGTTCGGAAGAGCGGTGGGGGATCGCATGCCAAAAACTACGCGTTCAGCGCCGGGCTTGTGTCAGCGCGCCGTGGCCGCCCCGCGCCGCCACCACAGGTAGACCGGGATCCCGGCGGCCAGGACCAGCGTCCCGCGCAGGGCGTTCATGGGGTTCGACACGATCGCCCCCAGCACCACGTAGCCCGCGGCGAGGAGGAAGATGGCCGTGCTCCACGGATGCAACGGCGCGAGGAAGTACGCCCCAGACGCTTCGCGCCGCCGATACACCAGCAGGGTCGCCGCCGTCGCACCGAAGAAGATCCAATCCGCGAACGTGACCCAGTCGAGCAGGTCGCCGTAACTTCCGCTCAGCACGAGGGCGATCGACCACGCGCCCTGCAGCACGATAGCCGCAACCGGCGTCCGCGTGCGCGGATGCAGCGTCGCCAAGACGCGGAAGAACACGCCGTCCTTGGCCATCGCCTGATACACACGCGGCGTGACAAGGATGACCACGTTGAGGAATCCGGCCGTGGAGATCGCGATGCCGATCGCGATGAGCCGACGCCCGGTCTCCCCGAAGCGCATCGCCATCGCATCGGCCGCCGGTGCCTTGCTCGCGGCGAGCGCTTCCACGCCGAGCGTGCGAAGGTACGTGAGATTCACCAGCAGATACGCCGCCGCCACGATGAGCACGCCGATGATGAGCGCGCGCGGGAGGTCACGCCGCGGATCGACCATCTCCTCGGCGACGAAGTTCGTCTGCTGCCAGCCGCCGTATGCGAAGAGCACTGGTACGAGCGCCGTGCCTATCGCCACGGCGATCGCGCTCCAGCCTGCGGGTGCCACGAGCGCGGGCGCGGCGTTGGCGGCGGCAGTCGCGGCGATGGACGCCGCATCGGCGCCCGCGGTGAGCGACGCGCTGAAGAACAGTCCGCTCACGATGAGTCCGGCGATGGCCGCGAGTTTGAGCAGCGTGAAGATGTTCTGCACCACCGCGCCGGGGGCAACGCCGAGCACGTTGATGAGGCTGAACAGTGTGATGGCGCTGATGGCCAGCGTGCGTTCATTGCCGGCCGCGATGCCAAGCAGCGGGCTCGCATAGTTGGCGAAGGTGACCGCGACGGCCGCGGTCGCTCCACTGGCGATGGCGAGCAGCAGTGCCCAGCCGTACAGGAACGCCGGCAGGGGTCCGAACGCATCGCGCAGATACGCGTAGCCACCACCCGCGGCCGGTGCGCGTGCGCCGAGTTCCGCGAAGATGAACGCCCCGAGGATCGCGACGATGGCGCCGAGTCCCCAGGCGACCATCGTGAGCGGCCCGGTGCCGACGCGTTGCGCGACGACGGCAGGGTTGAGGAAGACGCCGGAGCCGATGATGCCGCCGACAACGAGCAGCGTGCCGGAGAAGAGGCCGAGTCGGCGAGCGTAGGTGGTCAACGGCTCAGGGCTTGGGCGGCGCCTGCGGACGCGCCAGCGAGCGATAGTACTCCTCGACCTGCGCGCGATACTCACTCGGCACCGGCGAGCGGGCGCCGAGCGCGGACTTGGGACCGCTCGACTGGTTGAGCTGCTGGAAGAGTGAGAACTCGAAGGCCTTGAGCTTCTCGAGCGCCGCCGATTGGAGTGCGGCCGTGGCCGTGTAGTCACTGCCAGTGCGGGCCGCCTCGAGCCGGCGGATGTCTTCGATGGCACGATCGAGTTCGCGCGTGTCGAGTCCCTGCTCGCGCGCGAGGTTTCGGAGCGCTTCGGCCTCGTCGCGACGGAGACCGAACTCGCGCGCGAGCTGGCGCTGCGCGTTGGGATTGAGCTGCGGCGCGCGCCCGTCGCGGATCTGCCCGTTGGCCGACCCGTTCAATCGCCCATCCCGCCCCGCGCCCTGCGGATCCCCACCGCCGCCACCGTTGCGTTGGCCCTGCTGCTGGCCTTGGCCCTGGCCCTGCTGCTGCCCTTGGCCCTGGCCCTGTCCCTGACCTTGCTGTTGTCCTTGGCCCTGCCCCTGCTGTTGCCCTTGGCCTTGCCCCTGCTGCTGCCCCTGTCCTTGCTGCTGCCCCTGTCCTTGCTGCTGCCCCTGTCCTTGCTGCTGCCCCTGTCCCTGCTGCTGCCCCTGAGCGCCCTGTGTCCCCTGCGCCCCCTGTGTTCCGGCAGTATCCCGCATCCGCTCCCGCAGTGCTTCCATGCCCCGAACGAGCGCCCGCGCCGCCTCCATCGCCCGCTCCTGCTGCCGCTCCGCGGACTCGCCGGTCATCGCGCCGACCGCTTCACGCAGGTTCTCCGTCGCCTCGCCGATGTTGTCGCCGATCTGCGACTCGAACGCGTTCGCGTACTCCGCCGCACCACCGCGCATCACGGACTTGGAGAACTCGATCTTCTCCGGGATTCGCTGGTCTCGGATCGCTTCCGCTGCCTCACGCAGTTGCTTCGACGCGCCGGGCTGGTCGCGACGCGCCTCGCGTGCAATCCGGTCCGCCTCGCTGCCCAGCTGCTGGACCTCGCGCGCGAGGGCGTCCTTCTCCTCGAGCAGCTTGCGCGTGCGCTCGGTGCGTTCGGTGCCGCTCGCCGACTGCATCTTCTTCACATCCTCGGCGATCTTCTGCTGGCGCTCCTGCAGACTCTCGGCTTTCTCCGCGAGATTCTCGACGTCTTCGGCCAGGCCCTTGTTCTGCGCCTCTTCGATCCGACGGGCTGCGCGGTTCAGCTCCTCGAGTGCCGCCTTGCCCTGCGACTCCGAGCCGCCCGCGGCCTGACGCATCGCGTCGGCAGCGCGCTGCATCTGCTGCGCGGCCTGCCCGAGCTCCTGATTCTCCTGCTCACGCGCGAGGCGCTCCAAGCGGCGCGCTTCTTCCTCGGCCTGCTGCGCGAGTTCGCGCTGCGCGCCGCCGCCACCGCCACTCGCCTGGCGACCCATGCGATCGCGCATCGCCTCGCCCTGTCGCTGCAGACGCTCGTTCTCCTGCTGCTGACGCGCGGCCAGCTGACGGAGACGCTCGAGTGTCTCGTCCACCGCCTGTTGCTGGCTCTGTGAGGCGCTCTGCTGCACGGCCTCGTACTGATTCTGCTTGCGGTCGTTCTCGAGTTCGAACAGGTCGGCGAGGTCCTCAGCGCGCTGACCGCCGCCGCCTCCACCGCCACCGCCCTGTTGCTCACCGCGCTGCACTTCGACATCGCGATACACCGCGTCGGCCTGCTGCAACAACCGGAGCGCCTTCTCCTCGCTCGGCAGCGCACCGCGGCCGTCGCGCGTGCCGAGTTTGGTCTCGGCAGCTTCCATCTCCTTTACCGCAGCGGCGAGATACTGCCGGACCTGATCCATCAGGCTGTCACCCTCTGTGATGCCGCGCTCCAGCAAACGTTTCGCGAGCGTCGCGACATCTTCACGCAGTTTGCCCTGCGCGATCGCCAGCACGGTCGCGTCCTCGTTCCGCTTGCGTTCGGCTGCGCCGGCGCTGTCACGCAGCCAGTTGTACGTGCCGGCGACCACGTCGCGCTGACGCTGCACCAGCTCACCCGGCTGCTCGCCACCCTCTCCGCCGCCGCCACCGCCGCCGCCGCCCGACTCCGCCTCGCGGTAGTTGCGCGAGAACGGACGGACTTCCATGAAGTACACATCGCTCAGCGCTTCATGACCGGTCGCATCACGCGCCACAGCGTTGTACGCGATGAGATCGCCCGGCTTGAGTCCGAGCTCCTCGAGCAGCAGCGTGTGCGCCGCCTGCGTCTCCGGCGTCGCGCTGCTCGGCTTCACCAACGTCACGCGCTGTTCGTCACCGCCGTTCACGCGGTACGCGAGCTCGAGCGTTGCGACGCCATAGTCGTCACTGGCGATCGCCTCGATGGTGACTTCCTCGAGCGAGGTGACCTTGGTATCGCGACCCGGTGTGCGGATCTGCACGGTGGGCGCGCGATCATCGAGCATCTCCACCGCGTACTGCACACCACCGGACACCTGTCGGCCATCCGCGGCCACGAGGTCCACGCGATAGAAGCCGCTCTTGGCGAGCGTGAACGTTCCCGACAACGTGCTGTCGTTCTCGACCGTGAGTGCCACGGTCTTTCCGTCGTCGAACACGAGCATGCCGCTGCGCACCGGCATCGTCACGGTCGGTTCGATGGTCACCGA
The DNA here is from genome assembly GCA_020853635.1 of Gemmatimonadaceae bacterium. GTDB lineage: Bacteria > Gemmatimonadota > Gemmatimonadetes > Gemmatimonadales > Gemmatimonadaceae > Pseudogemmatithrix. The sequence goes on along the minus strand of JADYYN010000024.1, from coordinate 14,894 downwards.
CGTGCCCTTCACCGCCACCACGTCGCCGCCGTCCTCGATGCGCTCCATGGCGCGTCCGGTGAACGAGGGGAAGCGCAACTCGACCGCGACCGACGTGACGGCCGGGAGATTGGTGATGCGCAGCGTAAAGCTCTCCGAGCGCACCCCGTTCGATTCGACGTAGTACTCAGTGGGCGCGACAAGATCGTAGAGTCGGCCGGCGAAGCTGCCTTCGAGCGCCTCGCGGCCCATCGGGAGCCGGATCCACTCCGCCGTGCTGTCGCTGCGGAAGACGAGCTCGGCACCATCGGCGGTGAAGTTGGCGAGCGTGGCGCGGATGTCGAGTGCGCCACCACGCGGCACGTCGGCGTCACCGGGCTCCACCATCACCGCCGGTGCCGGCGGTGTCGCCGCGATCGCCACCGACCACGGCGCGAACAGGATCTGCGCGGACTCGCGCAGACTCTTGGGGCCGAACATCAACATGAGTACCGCCACCGCGACGGCAGCGCCGAGCACCTTCTGCGCGCGGAGTTCACGTGGCCGTTCAATCCGCCGCTCACTCGCGATCGGCGCCAGATCACGCGCGACCTTTTCGACGACTCGTGCCGTGAGCGCGGGTGATGCCTGCTGTGCCTCCGGCTGATTGAGCTCATGCACGGCGGAGATCAGCGCCTGACGCAGGCCGGGCGCACGCTCCTCGACGTAGAGCGCGAACTCCGCATCACTCGCGCGCTTGATGAGCGGCATCACCAGCCACCGCACGGCCGCGGCGATCACCACACCGTAGCCGATGAGCCGCGCGACCCACACGGTGGTCCCGGTGGTGCCGGCGAGCATGGTCACCAGTTGCCCGAAGACGATGGCCGCGACGATCGCCACCGTCACGATGGCGGCCGCCTCCAACAGGAGTCGGCGCTGCCGCTGCCGGCGGAGCTGTGCGAGGAGGTCGTGGAGGTGCGAGGCTGCGGTCATGCTTGGCTCCGCTCGGGTGAGACGATGGTGGCACGCCGCGCCCGTCCGCGCCAGCCCTGCGACGCGATGACGGTCTCGGCCAGCAACAACACTGCGACGATCGCGATCAGCCAACGCCAGAGGCGCTGACGGGATTCCAGTTCGATGGACGTGGCAGCGGTGACGCCGCGGAAAGTCGAATCAGCAGACTCCCCCACGCCCAGCAGCAGTTCGTTCGGATCAGCGGGGGTGAGGTCGGACTCGGCCGGACCGACGTTCACCGCCACGCGGTCGCGCGCCGTGCCCTCGACCCGCCCCTCATACGCGCCGTACACCCCGACCTGTTCAAGGATCACCGCCGGCTTGGTGCCGCCGGTCGTAGGCCGGGTGAGTTCACCACTTGGCGACGCGATCACCGGCTCGCGACGCAGTCCGTTCGGCACCCAGCTCTCGCCGGTGCGCCGCCAGAGCGGCGTGGACTCGTGCCCCGCCCCGTGCAGCACCACGCGACGCATGAGCGGCAGGAACGCGGGCTGCAACGGGAAGTCGCTCTCACGCACATCGAGCCCCATCGCGACCGCGAGCACGCGACCTTCGCCGGCCTCGCGCTCCAACACCGCCGGCGACCCATCGTCGAAGCGTGCGAGGACCTCCGCGCCGACCGCCGCGTCGAGTCTCGCGTAGCGATAGAACCGCGGGGCCATCAACGCCGCCTGCGTGCTGCGGAACGGTGTGAAGAGCGGATGCTCGTCGCGGATCTCGCCGAGCGTCGCGCCACCTCCGGCGCGTCGGTCAGCGAGCCCCCCAGGGGTTGCGACCCCGGCGAGTGCGCTGCGTCGTTCCGCCAACCGCGGGCCGACCAACACCACGACCCCACCACCCGACTCCACCCACGACTCGAGCGCCGCTCCCGCAGCACCGCTCGGCGGTGCGACGTCCCAGAACACCACCAGCGCCGAGCGATCATACGTCGGCGCGTCGAGTGTGCCGGGCCGACGCCGTTCCACACGCACGGCCGGTGCACGCCCGATGCCGAGCGCGCGTTCGAAGTAGAGCGTCTCTTCACGAGTGACATCATCGGGGGCCACGAGTTGCACCGCGAGCGCGTCGTCGGCCGGCAACACGAAGTGCACGGTGTCATCGGCGGCGAGCGCATCGCTCTCGATGGTGACGAGTCCGTCCACTGCGCTCGACGGCGCCGCGACCGCGTCGAACACCACAGTGAGCTCCCCGTTCTGTGCGAGCGCGGCCGAACGCGTGCCGACCTCGCGCCCGGCGAGCGTGAGTGTGAGCTTCGCTGTGCGCGCGGCCGGCAGATCGCGCGTCAGCACGCGCGCCTGCACTTGCAACTGCACACGGTCTCCGGCGACCACACGCCGCGCTTCGACTGTGCGGATGCTGGTGTTCGGTCGTGTCACCTCGCCGACGGTGATGGTGCGGAGCGGCAGCCCGGCCGGAAGCTCGAGCCCCGCGACACCGGTGAGGCCGCTGCGCTGCGAATCCGTGATGAGAGCGATGGACGGACGACCGGGCGGCGCACTGATGAGCGCCGAGCGTGCGACGCGAAGCGCCGGACCGAATCCGGTTCCGCGCGACACCGGCGTCGTCGACGCGATCACCGCTTTCACCGCCGCGCGATCCCGGGTCCATGACTGCGCGATCGTCGCCTCTTCATCGAAGAGCACCAGCGCCACTTGATCGTCGTTGCCGAGCGCATCGAGGAGCGCGCGGGCCGAGTCCTGTGCCGCGGCCCACGTCCCACCGTGCCCCATCGACATCGAGCGGTCGAGTGCGATCACCACGCGCTGCGCGCGGGCGTCCGCCTGCACTTCTGCGGTGTTGCCGATGAACGGCCTCGAAAAGGCGAAGACCAGCACGGCGACGGCGAGCGCTCGGAGCAGCAGCAACGGCCAATCGGTCACCTTGCGCCGATCGGACGTACGGATCGGCAGTCGCACGAGGAACATGAGCGACGGGAACCGCGTGGGCGTCTCCTCGTTGCGGTCGCGCAGATGCATCAGCAGCGGGATGCCGATGGCCGCGAGCCCGGCGAGGAAGGCGGGGACGAGGAAACCCATCAGCGCACCCGACTCCGCGAGAGGCGGAGGTCAAGGTAGGTGTACAGCGCGAGATCGAGCGGCGCGTCGGTGCGGACGGGCACGTAGTCCACGCCGCCGGCGGCGAAGCGCTTCTCGAGTGCCTCGCGGTGGGCGCGCCACAACGTCTGATAGCGCTCACGCAGTTCGTCGGGCTTGAGCGGCAACCGCAGACCACTCTCGCTGTCCTCGAACACCGCCGCGTTCTCGAACGGGAACTCCTCTTCGGCGACATCGAGCAGATGGAACACGAGCACATCGTGCCCTCGCGCACGCAGCACGTCGACCGAACGTCCGATCGAGGTCGGCTCGTCATAACAATCGGTGATGACCACCACGATCCCAGGACGCGTCGCCACGTCCGCGACGCGATCGATCGCGAGCGGGAGCTTGCCTTCACCCTTGGGCTGCGCGCGCCCGAGCGCGTGCATGATGAGGTTCAGGTGCCGCGTGCTCGGCGGGATCATCTCCACCAGGGCATCGGAGAAGGTCGCGAGACCGATCCGGTCTCCCTGACGCTGCGAGAGCCACGCCAGACAAGCGACCAGCATGCGCGCGTAGGCGAACTTGTTGATCGCGGCGCTGCCGTAGTCCATCGAGCCCGACACATCGAGCGCGAAGAGCACACCCGCGTTGGTGTCGGCCTCGTATTCCTTGATATAGAAGCGGTCCGTGCGCGCGTACGCCTTCCAGTCGATGCGCCGCAGGTCGTCACCGGGCTGATACTGCCGATGCTCGGCGAAATCGAGCGACAGTCCCTTCCGCGCCGACCGATGCAGGCCGTGCATGAACCCATCAACGACCGTGCGCGCGAGCAGCGGCAGGTCGGAGATGCGGGCCAGCAGGGCCGGGTCGAGCAGGCGCTCGTGGGACGGAGCGGTCATAGCGACGACTTCGGTACCGGGACGGCCGCCACGAGCTTCTCGATGATCTTGTCCGTGGTGACCTTCTCCGACTGCGCCTGGAAGTTGAGGATGATGCGATGGCGGAGCACCGGGCGCGCGAGCGCCTGCACGTCCTCGAAGCCCACATGCGCGCGGCCCTGCAGCAGCGCGCGCGCTTTGGCGCCCAGCACCAGCGACTGCGCTGCGCGCACGCTCGCGCCGTAGTTCACGTATTGCTTGATGAAGTCGAGACCGCTTGCCGCGGGGCGTGAAGCGCGCACCAGCGCGACCGCGTAGCGCGTGACGGCGTCGGCCACCGGCACGCGACGCACGACCTTCTGGAACGCGATGATCTCGGCGCGCGAAACCACCGGCTGCACCGCATCGGGCGGCAGCGCCGTCGTGGCCTTCACCACCGAGACTTCATCCTCCTCAGGCAGGTAGTCGAGGAAGACTTCAAGCATGAATCGGTCGAGCTGCGCTTCGGGAAGCGGGTACGTGCCCTCGAGCTCGATGGGGTTCTGCGTAGCGAAGACGAAGAACGGCGGCTCGAGGTCGTACGTGCGCCCCTGCACCGTCACGCGCTTCTCCTGCATCGCCTCCAGCAGCGCCGACTGCGTCTTGGGCGGCGTGCGGTTTACTTCGTCGGCAAGCAGGATGTTGGCGAACACCGGGCCCGCCATGAACGCGAGACGGCGATGGCCCGTGGTCGGGTCGTCCTGGATGACGTCGGTGCCGGTCACGTCGGACGGCATGAGGTCGGGTGTGAACTGGATGCGGGAGAACTTGAGGTCGAGTGCCCGCGCCATCGTGGAGATGAGCAGTGTCTTCGCGAGTCCGGGCACACCGACCAAGAGACAGTTGCCCCCGGCGAAGAGCGCGATGAGCGCTTGCTCCACCACGGCATCCTGGCCGACGATGACCTTGCGCAGCTCCGCCGTGATGCGGCCGCTCGCCGCGTGGAGGCGGTCGGCGAGTGCGCCGTCATCGAGTCCGGCGAGTGCGTCAACAGGTGCGGTCACGAGCGAATCTCCACGTGTGGCAGGTGAGAAGACAGCGGTGGATCAGCGGCTGAGTGCGTAGACGATGTAATTGATGCCCAGCTTGTACGCTTCGTTGGTGAGATCCACGGGGAAGTACCCTTCGCCCGAGAACTCCCAGTATTCGGAGAGGTCGTTGTCGCGGTTGGCCAGCGCGATCATCCGCTTCTTCGGATCGTTGTCCTCGAAGATCGCCCAGAAGCTCGGCTGGTACCCACCGTAGGATTCGAGCGCCTCCGGCTGCGGGATGCGATAGAACGCATCGAAGATCGGATGCGTGCCGTCGATCTTGATGAACCGAAGGTCGGGCAGGGCCAGCTGCATCTGGAACTCGAGGTTCGCCCACTCACGGGGACCGCGGAAGTCGTCGAACAGGATGAAGCCGCCCTTCTTCAGGTACGCGCTCAGTGCTGCGACCTCCGGCTCCTGCATGCGCCAGAACCCGGGCTCCGCCATGTACGCGACCGGATATTTGAACAGCTCCGGATCGGTCAACTCGATCACCACGCTCTCGGCCGTGCGTGTGTGCACCGCCGTGAGTTCGCTGATGATCTTGGTGAAGTTGCGCTCGCCGCGCGGATAGTCGTGCGACCACGGCGGCCCGCCACGCGAACGGAAGCCGAAGTCCATGCCCATCGAGTAGCGGATGCGCGCGAACGTGAATCGGCCGTCGTAGCGTGGATTGGGCTCGATCTGCTGCGCGCCGCCGCCACGTTCACCACGCCCCTGCGCCGGTGCCGATGCGGTCACCGCTGCCGTCAGCAACAGCACCATGATGGCCCCTCTCCCCAGTCGCATCATCGACTCGCTCCCGGCGGCGGCGCTTTGCGGATGTCGAGCAACAACATCTGTGCCTTCTCGAACGTCGGCGCCTGCTCGAGCACACTCAACACCTCGCGCCGCGCCGCCGTACGGTCGCCCGCGCCGAGCAGGGCGCGCGCCAACTCGACCCGCGCGCCGAGCACATCGGTGGGGCCGAGCGCGAGGAGCACGCGACGCTCACGCACCGCCGTCGTGTGTTCGCCGATCCGCGCTGCCGCCTCGGCAAGCTTCACGTGCGTCCCGGCATCGTACGGCCAGATCCAGAGCAAACGTTCCAGTGCGTCGACCAACCCACGATCGTCCTTCGCGGCCTCGCGCGCGCGCACTTCGTCGCGGAGTGGCGCGATCGCGGCATCGCCTTCGGGCTCCTCGGTGATCCGTACGCCCTCGAACTTCGCCTTCACCCAGGTATCGAACTGCTTGTCGAACGCAACGATGTCGGTCTTGAGCACCCGCTGGAACACCGTCTCGGTGCTGAGCCCGTCGCGCCACGCGCGCAGCATCGACGCGAGTGCGGTGGGTCCGAACTTGCTCTCGATCATCTCGCAGACCAGCGAGGCGTGGTAGTAGCTGAGCCCCACTTCCATAGGATTGCGCGGTCGCACGAACCCATCGTTCAACTGACTCACCGGACGCAGCTGGTTCGCACGAAGCGCCGCGAGGTATGGCCCCGTCGCCTCCGCACCCCAGCCTCGACGCGCGCGACGCTCCTCGAGCACGGACGCTCCCTCGGAGAACCAACGCGGCACACGGTTGCCCGAGAGTCCGAGCGTGAACGTGTGCGCGAGTTCGTGCCACGCGGTCGAGCCCCAGTTGAATGTGCCCGGATCGCGCGCCGACGGCGCGTCCATGGCCAGCACGCGACCGAAGCTCACGCCGAGCGCACCGAGTCCGGTGAGCCCGACGGTACGCACGGAGAAATCCGCGTGGCGCTGGTAGATCTCCAGTCGGATGGGCTCCTGCGGCTTGTAATCGTAACGCGCGGCGAGCTTCTCGTACGCTTCGTCGAGCAGCGGTGCGAGGTACGGCAAGAGGATATCGGCCTCACGCGGCGTGGCCACGAACTCGAACCGGCCGAGTCGCACGGTCTTGAACCCCGCGAGCACGTCGAGCAGGTCGAGGGTGTTCTTGTGCCACAGATTGAACGGGTCGATCGCGAACGCCCGCTCGATGCGTGCACGTCCACTCTTGATGTCGCCGGTGCGCAACTCGTTCGTGCCCACGGCGCCGAGTGCGGCGACCGAGAGCGAATCGAGCGTCAATGCTGCCTCCGCGAAGCGCTCGGCGTCGCCGTAACGGCGTTGCCGTGCGCAGGCCTCGGAGAGTGTGACATAGAACGCAGCAGGACGCGGCGTGAGACGCACCGCCTGCGCATGGATGCGCTGATATCCGGCCGAATCACCTGACACGTACGCGACCGCGCCGAGCACGGCCCAAGCGTCGAGCACCGTGGAGTCCACCGCGATCGCTCGACGCGCGGCGACCTGCGCCGAGTCGTTGCGCTCGGCCTCCAAGTGCAGCTTGGCGACGAACAGGTGCGCCGCGACGAGCTTCGGATCGATAGCCAACGCTTCGCGCGCCTTGCCGAGGGCATCACCTTGCCCGGAGAACTCCATCACGCGCGCGAGGCCGAGCAGTGCCCACGCGTTGCGCGGGTCCTGCTTGAGCACGGACTCGTAGCCGATCTTCGCGTCCGGACCGTTGTACTTGTCGAGCAGCAGATCGGAGGCGCGCAGCGCGGCTTCATGGAATGCAGGGTCGGCAGCCGTGCCCGCATCGAACGCCTTGAGTGCACTGCGCACCGCGCCCGCATCGCTGCCGGAGATGAGCAGGTAGGCGCGCCCCGCCGCCACCTGGTCGCGTGCACTCCACCCGGCACTCGACCGCTGGTATTCCGCGAGCAGCGCGTTCGCATCGCGCGCGGCCGCCGCACGGTCGCCGCGACGGGCAGCGAGTTCGGCGCGTTCGATGCGCGCGGTGCGGGAGTCCACCGCACTCTGCGCGTGCGCATCCGGCGCCGACGCCAGAGAGAGCACAGCGGCGACGATCACGACGAGCCGGCGTCGAGCGAGCCTCATGGCGTCCCACCCGCCGCACGGATCGCGGCCGTCTTCTCGGCGATCGCCACGAGAAGACGCTCGAGTTCGGACTCGTACTCATCGGCGGGCATCGCAGCCTTCTTCTTGCGCAGCGCCTCGAGCTGCTCTTCGAGCGCCTTCCGCTCGGCCACCAGTGCGACCACACGCGGATCGCTGCTCGACGCATTCGCGGCGAAGACGGTGCGCGCGGCGAGCACGGAGTCGCTCACGACTGCGTGCTCGGTGAGCATCTGTCGCGCGGTCTCGTACACCTTTGCGGTCTCGCGCACCGCATACGCGAACGACTCGAGCACGGTGAGTCGGCCATCCTTGTCGGTGTCCGCTTCGGCGCTCTGCAGTCCCTTTACGAACTGCGCGGCGAACCGCGATTCGTTGCGCTCGAACGGCGTGCGCGTCGCGCTGATCACCACGCGATTCGCGCCCTTGAGCGTGGGCACGAAGTCACCGCTCGCACTCGCTGCCACGACGAACACGACGGTCTGCCGTGCGAATCCCGCGATCCAACTCGCGTAGTCGCTCGCGAGCGGATCCGCGCCTGGCAGGTTCACGCGTGAGGCCGGTCCCTCACCACTGCCGTGCCCGATGAGCACCACCACCACCACATCGCCCGGTCCGACGCGCTGTGACAACGCCAGGAACGCGTTCTGCACCGTCTCCTTCGACGCGCGCAGCGCCCGTTTCTGCGGGTCGCGCGCGACGTCCTCAGCGAGCCAGATCAACGAAGAGTCGGCCACTCGCCACTGACTGCGCGCGAGGTCGCGCAACGCCGCACCCTGCGCCGCGAAGGCGTCTGAGTACTGCGGTTCGCCACCCAACCCGGTGATGATCAGTGCGTGCGTGCGCTGAGCAGTCGCCGGAGACGCGGAAGCGACGATCACGGCCAGCGCGATGAGAATCCGGCGCATCATGCCATCCCCCGCGACCGACGCAGCGCCCACTCAGCGCCAAGCAACAGCGCGAGCACCAAGAACACGATCGGCATATCCCAGAGATCGAGCGCTTCGCGCACGGTCACGCCGCTCTCCGTGTACACAACGTCATCGGCGAGCTTGTCCGCCTCGGCGAGCGGGTAGTAGCGACCGCCGGTCTCCTGCGCGATGCGCCTGAGCAGCGGAGCGCGCAGTTCGGCTTGTTCCACGTCGGCGCCTTGGTCGTCTGCGAGCAACGCGGCCGGTGTCGCCAGCGTGGTATCGCGACCGCGCCGCGACTCCGCACCGAGCGAATACACACCGGACTCCTCCGCGATGAACCGACCGGTGTACACCCCGTTCTCGGCGAGCGACCACTCGAGCGGCACGTCGGTCTCGCGCCCGGACGGCGTGGTCACACGCGCGACGACCGTCGCATCGTTCACATCGAGGAATTGCTCGTCCGCCACACGCGCGCGCAACTCCACCGGCTCACCGGGCGCCACGCGGCCCGGCACCGCGGAGATCTCCACGCGCTCCGGACTCTCCTCGGTGAGCGTCCGTGCGATCTGTCGCCAGAGCGTGGAGTGCGTCACGTCATCCACCGGGATCTCGGCGTGCATCTTCCACAACCAACTGTCCTGCGGCGAGAACACGAATGCCGTGCCGCGTCCGAATCGCTGCGAGGCGAACACGGTCTGGTCGGTGGTCTGTCCGTCGATACGACCGGTGAGCAGTGCCGTCGCGCCCGGACGTAGCGAGCCGATGGAGTTCACGACGGTCAGCGGCGGCAACGAGTCCCATCGCTTCGCCGACGCGCTGTCGGTGAGCCCGAGTTGCAATGCAGGAGACGACAACCCCGCGACCGTCGGCTTGATGCGCAACTCCGTCGCCGGGTCCTCGGCGCCGCGCGGCGTGCGGTCGAGCGACACGGGCAACACCTCCGCCACCGGTGTGCCACGGTAGCCGCCTTCGGCCAATGCCGCGCGCCCACCGATCACCATGAGTCCGCCACCGCGCTGGCTCACGAACTCGCCGAGCATGCGCAGTTGGTCGGGCGTGAAGAACGAGGACTCGATGCTACCCAGGATCACCCCGCGGAACTCGAACAACTCCTTGCGATCGGTCGGGAAGCCGCCGACGAGTTCGAGTGAGTCACGCACGCCAAGTCGCAGGTACTTCTGCTCCGCGCTGCGCAGCAGCGCGACCAGCTGCAGTGCCGAGTCCACGGCGACGGCACGACGAAGGAAGCCGAGCTCCGGGCGCGGTTCGCCCTCGACGTACAGGATGCGATCGGGACCACCGCGCACCTGCACGAGTCCGTGCGCTTCGTTGTTCTCGGCGACCGTCTCGTTGGCGAGGGCTTTCGCGCGCACCGTGATGCGATGCGTGCCGACCGGCAGTTCGGTCATGCGAAGGCGGGCGCGCATGGTCTCCTCGCGTGCCGGGAGCTTGATCGTCTCCGTCGCGACCAGCCGACCGTCGGACTCCGCCGTGAGCGTGAGCGACTCGTTGGCGACGCCGCGCAGCCGGAGTGTGACGTCGACCAGGAGATTCGCTCCGACAAGCGGCCTCGACGGCAGCGCGACGCGTTCGATCGCGACATCGCGCGGGAATCGTTCGAGCCCGGCGCCGACGGTGTACACGGGTACCTTGCGCGCACGCAGCGCGATCAGGGCCGGATCGAGTTCCTTCCCGCCGTTGTCCGCGCCATCCGACACGACGATCACACCGGAGAGCGGGAGGCCCGAGAGTTCCTGCCGCGCGCCATCGAGCGCGGCGGCGAGATCGGTGCGCGTGCCGGCAGTCAGCAATCCGGCTGCCGACGACGCCGGCCGCACATCCGCCGAGAACCGATAGAAGCGCAGCGCGAACCGCTCGCCGAGCGCTTTCACGAGCGCCGCCGAGTCGGAGAAGGTGCGCGACACCGCCTGTGCGCGCGTCTCCGTGCCACCGTCCTTGAGCGCCATCGAGCGGGAGTCATCGAGGACGATGGCCAGCACGTTGCGCTGCGGCACCGCACTCGCGACGACCAGCGTAGGCCGGAGCAGCGCGCCGATGACGAGTGCGAACGCGCCGATGCGGAGCAGGCCGAGCGTGACGCGGTGAATACCGGACAACCCTTGCACCCGCCGATACGACCAGACCGTGACTCCCACCGCGATGACCAGCAATGCGATGATCATCCACGCCGGCGCCACAGGGCTCCACACGAGCTCTCCCCGCTCCCAGACCCGAGACGGATACTTGAACAGCAGGGAGAGGAGCGCGTCCATAGAAGAGGTTACGGGGGCGGTCGGTGTATCGTTGCCAGCTCGGGCGAGCGAATGTAGCGTCCGGACGCGGGTACCGCCCGGCATGTCGTCGCCGCATCTTCCTTCCGTACCCTAACGCACCAGGAGCGTTGCCAAGTTGCGTATCGGGATGGAGATCGCGGTGGTGGGTGGCGGGATCGCCGGGCTATCGGCCGCCTGGCGCCTCAGCGCGCGCCATCGAGTCACGCTGCTCGAGAAGCACGCCGTGGCCGGCATGGATGCCCACTCCCTCGATCTCCAACACGACGGTGGCACCTGGCGCATCGACGTGCCCCTGCGTGTCATCTACGAGGGGTACTACCCGACGTTAATCGGACTGTACCGCGACCTCGGCGTCGAGCTCGAGCGCACCAACTACGCTGGCTCGTTCAGTGATCTCGGTGGCGACGTCTACTATCGTTATGCCAACGTCATGGTCGGCGGTCGTTCGGTACCATTGCCTGCTCTGCCGATCGGCTCGCGCGCGCTGCGGATCAATCGCGACCTGCTCCGGTTCTATCGGATGGCGCCGGCCGCGCTCCGCACGCTGGGCAACAGCGAGGAACCGCTCGGCACGTGGCTCGACCGTGTGGGACTGGGCCGCGATTTCGTCGAAGGATTCCTCATCCCGACGTTCGCGACGGTATGCACCTGTTCGTCGGCGGCGGTGCGCTCGTACCCGGCGCGCACCATCCTCGAGTACCTCACGCGCGGACTCACATTCGGTGGCGTGCGTCGGGTGGTGATGGGGACGCGCGAAGTCGTGAAGCGACTGACCGAGCCACTGGCCGAGGTGCGCTGTGCTGTCCAGGTGAGCGGCATCCGTCCGGTGGCGGATGGCGTCGAGATCGCGTGGCCGGGTGGTGCTCAGCGCTTCGACCACGTGGTCATCGCCACGCAGGCGAATCAGGCGGCACCGATGCTCGACCCGGCGTTCCGTCGCGAGCGCGAGGCGCTGGAGCGGTTCGCGTACGAGAAAAGCAGTGTGGCCGTGCATACGGACACCCGACTCGCCCCACGGGACCGTCGCCACTGGGCCCCGGTCAACCTCGTGGTGAGTCCCGACCACGACAAGCCGATGGCGACGATCTGGATGAACCGCGTGCAGCCCGCGCTCAGTGGACTCTCGCCGGTGTTCCAGACGTGGAACCCGATCATCGATCCGAGGCCCGAGACGATCTGCGCGCAGGCACGCTTCGAGCGTCCAGTGGTGAATGCCGCGTCACTCGTCGGTGCGCGCGAGGTCGACCTGCTGCATGTGCAGCATGGACGTCGCCTGTGGTTCTGCGGTTCGTATCTCGGACCGGGCATCCCGCTACTGGAGAGCGCGACCGCCACCGCGGCCAAGGTCGCTCGCGCGATCGACGCGGAAGCAGGCGCGGATGCCGCGACTCAGCCCCAGATGCGCTCGGCCTGATCCAGATGGCGGTGGATGTGCCGCACGACGATGGCCCATCCACTCAGCCCGTCGTAATGCGCACCCTTCACGAAGGGTGATTCGATCTTCACCTGATCGAGCGGAAGTCCGTCGGCCGCGCGGATGGACTTCTGATGCGCCGCGAGGTGCCGCTCGAACTCCGCCGAGACCTCGAGGCGCGGCTGCGCTCCGCCGGGCACGAAGGGGGTGGTCGTCTTCACTCTGCCCATCGCGAAGCCCAAGACACGAGGGACGGGTCCGACCATCTTCGCCAGCATCCGTCCGAACAGTGCGGGCTTCATCTTCGCGGCGCCGATCGATCCGAGCGCCTTCGCGCGGAACGCGGCGTCGTCGAGCAGCGGCTGCATCGCACGCGCCGAGAGGTTCAGGTGCGCGATGTTCTCCGCGACCGACCATTGCGAGGGATCGCGTCGCTGATGCCAACGGGGGTCCGGTGTGTCGCGCACGAGCTTCTGCCAGCGCTCACGCGCCGCGGCAAGGTCGTCGAGGATGATCTGTAGCTGGGCGTGCACGGTCGGGCTCCGCGTCGTCGTTCAGGCCGCGATCGCCGAACCGCACTCGCCGCAGAACCGCGCCTGCGGATTCTCCACCGCCGCACCGCACTTGAGGCAGCTGGCGGCGAGGTTTCGTCCGCAGTCCGAGCAGTAGAGCGCATCGGGCTCGGGGCGCGGGCCGCAGGTGGGGCAACTCGTGGCGCGGGACTTCGCGCGAGCGATCAGGCGCTCGGCGAGATCGTCACCGGTGCTTACCTCGCCGCGGGCGAGCGCACTCTCGCGATCCTTCGCCTCGAGCTCCGCCATCGCGAGCGGCGTGTACTCTGCGCGCAGGGCATCGTAGTCCTCGGCGGAGAGCTTGCCGGTGGCCTGATCGAACTCGATCTCCCGCAGCGCGTCGATCGCCGTGGGTTCGACCTCCGTGCCACCGATCGCGCCCTCACGCACCGGCGCCAGATCCGGCCGCAACAGCGGGAGGAGGACGTAGGCGAGACCGGCGATCGCCAGAACACTACCGACGAGGAGTGCGAGCATCAGACCGTCGCGACCTCACCAGGAGCGAGGGCGGCCACGTAGCCGCTCTGTCGACGTTTCTTCTCCGACTGCGGCCACATCACGAGCAGACCACCGAGCGCCATCAACACCCCGCCGTTCCAGACCCACACCACGAGCGGATTGAAGTTGATGCGGACCTCCGCACGCCCGTTGTTCACGCCGGCGAGCACGAGGTAGACGTCCTGCGACTGCATCTCGTAGATGCCGACTTCGGTGGACGGTTGGAACGTGGGATTGTTGCGCGAGTCGAAGTGCTGCCGCTTCTCGCTGGTGATGAGCGGCATCGTCCGGCCGTCGAGCGTCGGGAGCAGCGAGATCGCGACGACCTCACGATTCAGCGCCCGGAACGACGAGAGCCCCTCGCTCGTGAACGTCCACTGGCGTCCGTACGGATCCTTCGCGGAGAACGTCTCTCCGTCGGCCATGGTGACGTCATACTCGAGCCGGAACGCCATACCCGCGAACGCAGCGAACAGCATCACGATGCCGGCGTGCACGATGTAGCCGCCGTACCGGCGACGGTTCCGCGCCACGAGTCGCAGGAGCGCGACGAAGAGGCCTTCGCCATACATGCGCTGCCGCGCCCCGACGCCCTTGTAGAACTCCTGCACGATGGTCCCCGTAACGAACCCGGCGAGCGTCCACGCGACCAGCGGCGACATCTCACGGACACCCAGCACGAACAACGCAGCGCCCACGATCACGCCGAACGCTGCGGGCCCGGCGAACTGACGCTGGATGTTCGCCACCGACGCCTTGCGCCATGCGATGAGCGGACCGATACCCGTCAATAGCAGGAGCAGCAAGCCGAGCGGCACGTTGACGGCGTTGAAGAACGACTCACCGACGGTGATCTTCGTCCCCTGCGCCCACTCGGAGAGGATGGGGAAGAGCGTGCCCCAGAGCACGCTGAACGCGATCCCGACGAGCACGAGGTTGTTGTACAGGAAGGCCGCCTCACGGCTCACCATGCTCTCGAGCTGGGCCTTCGCTTCCATATCCTTCAGGCGCGTCATCACCAGCACCACCGACACTACGAACATCACGCCGAGGAAGCTGGCGAAGTAGGTGCAGATGGGGCTCTGGGCGAAGCTGAGCACGCTCTCGATCACACCGCTGCGGGTGATGAAGGTGCCAAGAATGCTGAGGAGGAAGGCCGCGATCACCAGCGTCACGTTCCACTTGCGCAGCATGCCGCGCTTTTCCTGGATCATGATCGAGTGCAGGAACGCGGTCTGGCAGAGCCACGACGTGAGCGGTGCATTCTCGACCGGATCCCACGCCCAGTAGCCGCCCCACCCGAGTTCCACGTACGCCCACCACATGCCGAG
>JADYYN010000023.1 GCA_020853635.1 Gemmatimonadaceae bacterium | reverse complement strand
GCGCTCGCGCCCGTCCCACTCGGGCGACGTTCACCAACGTCGTCGCCGCAGCACTTCCGTTGGCCGTGCCCTTGGTGATGGCGGCATCGAAGTTCACGAGCGCCGAGTCGAGCATATCGGCGGTCGTGAGCGCCGGCCCGGCGTACACCGTGCCTTGGCAGAACTGCTCGGCCATGAGCAGGAAGCTGTAGCCCAGCCAGGTGTGCGAGCGCACGAGATTGATGTTCGACTCCGGTGTCGGGAGCGGCAACGTCAACACGTAGTGGTTGCCCGCGGCGGCGACCGAGAGCGGTCCCCACGTATCCGTGGTGTGCGAGCCGTTGGCGACCGCGACGGCCCGACGCCCGAACTCGTTGCGCGTGGGGAAGGTCTCGGCGACGTCGATCTCGCCGGTGAACCAGCCCCCGTACATCACCAGCCAGCCGAGCGACACCGCGAAACTCTGCTGCGCGGAGTTGGAGAGGGTGGGCGCATCGGCCACCGGGTCGACCTCGCCCGCGTCGATCACCGCCGGATTGGGAGCCTCGAGGAATCCCGAGCAGGCGGCACTCGCCAGCACGGTGGACGCCGCCGCTGCCCGCACGGCGCGTCGCATGTTGAATCGATAGGTCATCGGTGCCTCAGAAGGTCAGGTTGAGCCGCATCACACTGGTGCGCGGATTCGGCTGGGTCAGGAAGTCGGTCCGCGAGAACTGCGCGGCGGCGTTCGAGATCACTTCGGGATCGCGACCGGTGAAGCCGGCATTCTTCCACAAGCGGAGATTCTGCACGGCGAAGCTGAGTGTGGCGCCCTGCACCGGCCCCATCCGCGTCAGGTAGCGCGAGGGGATATCCCACGCCACACCGAGCTCACGGAAGCGGACGAAGTCACCGGGCTGCAGGTAGGCGTCGCGCACCTCGTTGACCGTCGCGGACGTGCCGTTCTCGCGGACGAACGCCGGCTGACCGGCCGCCGGGTTACCGTAGCGCCGCAACCGCTCGCGACGCGAGAGGAGGTTCGGGTCGAGCCGCTCCGCCGCGCGCACCACCTGGGTCTCGCGGAAGAAGGCCGTGTTGTTGAACACGAGATAGTCCCGCTTGGTATCGAACTGCGCACTCACGCGCACCTGACCCAACAGCGTCACCGTGCTCGAGAGGGTGCCCTCGAACGTGGGGAAGATGTTGCCCATCACCTCGGCCGTGTCGGCGACGGTGACCACGCCGGTGGTCTCGTCGATGCGGCGGATGCGATTGGACACGAAGACCCCGAGCTGGGCACCCTCGGTGAACCGATTGAGCGCACCGAACGCGGTGACATCGCCGAGGTCGGTGAGTTCGTTCTTGAGGGTCGCCATGCCGAGCCGCACGTCCCACGTGACGTCGTCGCGCTGCACGGGAGTGGCCGTGACGCTCAGCTCCAGGCCGCTGTTCTTCACTTGGCCGATGTTCACGGCCGGATTGAACGCGTACCCCTGCGACGGGGGCAGCGGACGGTTGAGAATGAGGTCCGTGGTGGTCTTGTCGAAGTAGGTGCCCTCCAGCGACACCCGCTCCTGGAGGAAGCTCGCATCGAAGCCGAGTTCGACTTCCGACCCGCGTTCGGGGCGGAGACTGTCGGTGCCGATGTTGCCGAGCACAGCGCCCGGCTCCGAGGCCCCACCGATGAACGACGGTGCGGCGGCGAGCGTCTGCAGTGCGGCGCCCGCGCCCGGCGCACGACCCGTCTGGCCCCACGCGGCGCGCAGCCGAAGCGAGTTCACGGTGTTCGCGAGCGGCGCGAAGAATCCCTCCTCGGAGATCACCCACGACCCGCTGACCTTCGGCAGCGACGCCGGCGCGACCTTGGAGCCGAACACCGAGAACTCGTCCACCCGAAGACCGAGTTGCACGAAACGACGGTTCAGATGCCCGAGCTGGACCTGCGAGACCCAACCGCGCTGGCGCACGTCGGTCAGCGTGCCGGCGCCGGTGGTCTGCGACGCGGCCGACGGGACGTTGTTGCTGTTGGTCACGAAGCCGGTCGCCGTGATCGCGACGAACTCACTGCGGGTCTGGATGAGCTGTAGCCCCGCCGACGCATTGAGCTCCCAGGCGTCATCACGTCCGAACTCACGCTTGGCGTTCGCGAGATAGTCGATGGTGTAGCGCTGGTTGCCGGTGCGCGTCTGCGAGTTCTGACCCGTATTGAGCAGGCCGGTGTAGGAGTTGCGGATGCTCTTCGGGAAGAATCGCGTCTGCTCGTCGTTGGCGATGTCGCCACCCACGACGAACTTCTGCGAGAACCACGGCCGCGGCTGATGACTGACCGTCAGACCCGCCGTCGTCCCGCGGGTCACGAACTGGTTGTCGATCGCACTGATCGCCGTGAGGTCACGGTTGACGCCGAACCAGCCGTTGGCCCCGCTCCCGTTGTCGGTGCGCGTGAGCGGGCTGCCCAACATCCCGCCGCCGAGGAAGCCGAAGATGTTGTTGTCGTTGTCCGGTGCCTTCAGGCGCGACTGGCTCACCGCGAGACTCGCGCTCATGGTGACCCGCGGGCTCGGTGCGAAGTTGAAGTTCGTGCGCAGCGATTTGCGCCCGAACTCGTTGTTGGGGAGCGTCCCGGTCTGCAGATCCGAGTTGGCGGAGAAGAAGTAGCCGTAGCCGGCACCACCACCGTTCGCGCTATAGGAGATGTTGCCCACGCGTCCGTCGCGGAACGCGCCCTCGCGCACGAGCGGGTTGTCAGAGACCAGTGCGCCGACCGCCTGCCCGCGGCAGAGCGGGTTGGTGCTCGCCGGCGCGACCAGCGCGGCCGTGCACGTGCCGAAGTTCGCCGGCGGCGTCCACTGCTGCACCACCGTCCCGAACTCCGTCGAGACCGACTGGCTGAATCGCGGCGATCCCGCGCGGCCTTTGCGCGTGATGATCTGGATCACGCCCGCCGACGCATCGGCGCCGTACAACGTCGCCGCAGCCGGACCCTTCACGAGCTCGATCGACTCGATGTCCTCGGGATTCATGTTGTTCAGTCGATCCGCCGACTGCCCACCCGCCCCGAGCCCGGGCTGGCCTTCCACCATCCGCACGCCATCGACGAAGATCAACGGCTGATTGGAGAGGTTGATCGACGACGCGCCGCGGATGTTGATGCGCCGCGACGTCCCCGCCGTGCCGGACGCGGAACTCACCGAGACGCCAGGCACGCGCGACTGCAGCAACTGCGAGAAGTTCTGCGCCGGCGACAGCTTCGTGACATCGCTCGCGTCGATGCTCGTCACCGATGCCCCTTGGGCCCGTCGCTCCTGATTGCCCGCCGTGCCGGTGATCACCTTCTCCTCGAGCTGCACCCGCGACTGCTGGAGACTGAAGTCGAGGGTGCTCGTCTGCCCAGCGACCACGCGCACCGAATCGGTGAACGCCTGGAATCCGATCTTGTACGCGGTGACGCGGACGAACCCGGCCGGTACCGCGGGGAGTCGGTACTCGCCCTGCGCGTTCGCGTACACGACGAGCATGGTGCCCGGCACCACGATGCGTGCGTCGCTCACCGGTGCCGTCAGCCCGCGCTGCGTGACGCGACCGGTGATACTGCCTGTTGGGGCGCTACCGCCCTGCGCGTGCACCGCACTCGCCGTACTGCCGGCGAAGGCGAGCACCGCGAACGCCGCGAGGGCGACACGCGACACCATGCGTGGCGCGCGCCGCACCGCTGGGCGTCGTGGAGTGTGATGGGACATACGAACGACCTCCGTGGAGTAGTTTTCGGGATGACGTGATGTCATCCACTGCCCTGCGTGATCGCGCTTCGATCCGCAGTGGATGTTCCCGGTTACCCACGTGTCAGCTCGTTTCGTCACCGAGTTCCCTCAACTCACCCCGGTGTCTTTTATGGCTAGAACTCCAAGCACCATGCTCGCACTCGGCACACGCGCTCCCGAGTTCGCGTTGCCCGATCTCGACGGTCGCATCGTCACGCTCGCGGGGTACGCGCACGCGAACGAACGCGCGTTCGTTGACGCGCGCGCGTACCTCGTCATGTTCATTTGCAATCACTGCCCATACGTGAAGCACGTCGCCGACCATCTGGCGCGACTGGGCGTGGAGTATCAGGCGAAGGGGGTCGCGATGTTCGCGATCAACTCCAACGACGCCATCGCCTACCCGGACGACTCACCCGAGGCGATGCGTCGCGAGGCGCGCGAGCGCGGCTATACGTTCCCCTACTTGTACGATGAGTCGCAGGACGTGGCCAAGGCGTATCGTGCGGCCTGCACGCCGGACTTCTATCTGTTCGACGCGGAGCGCCGACTCGTGTATCGCGGTCAGCTCGACGGCAGTCGTCCCAAGAACGAGGTGCCGGTGACCGGCGCGGACCTGCGCCACGCGCTCGATGCCGTCCTTGCAGGCACGACACCGAGCGCGGAGCAGTTCCCGAGCCTGGGATGCAACATCAAATGGCGGGAATCCCCAGGCTACTGACGTCGTTACATCTTGGCCGGCGGCAGCAACACGCGGTCGATCACGTGGATGATGCCGTTGCTGGCCATCACGTCGGCCGTCTTCACGTTCGCTTCGTTGATCATGAGGCCATTGCCCATCTTCATGATCTTGAGGTTCTGTCCACCGACCGTCGCCGCGCTGGTGAGCGTGCTGGCGGTGGCCGCATTCACCTTGCCCGACACCACATGGTACAGCAGGATGCCCTTGAGCTTCTCGCGGTTCTCGGGCTTGAGCAGGTCCTGCACCGTGCCGGCCGGGAGCTTGGCGAACGCTTCATCGGTCGGGGCGAACAGCGTGAACGGGCCCTTGCCGAGGAGCGTCTCGGTCAGGCCGGCCGCATCGACGGCCGCGAGGAGCGTGGAGAACGTGCCGGCCGCCTTGGCGACCTCGGGGATGGTCTTGGCAGCCTGCGCCTCGGTGGCGATCGGGGCGATGGCGAGCATGGCGGCGGCAGCGAACTGGGTGAAACGCATCGAGAACTCCGTGACTGTAAATGGAAGGAACTACCGGTGACACCCAGTAGTTCGTCCGGTATCGCGGCTTGGATGCACCCCCCTCTGGATGCATCCGGAAGGGTCGGCACGGCGAATGCCTGTCGACGCCGCACATCGGCGTGGCCGCATCGGAGACGCCATGGTTCTGGGACTGCCTCTTACAATGGATGATGTGAAGCGACCCGCCGCAGGCGATCCTCCGCGCAGCCACTTGGCACTCGTGCGCGACGTCCGTGAGGCGTCGCCGCTGCCCCCGTTGCTCCCGCGGATCGCTGCCGGCGACGACCGGGCGGTGAACGAGTGCATCACCCGCTACGGCGCGCTCGTCTGGTCGCTCGCGCGGCGCTGGACGCCCGACGCCGCCGACGCCGAGGACGCGGTGCAGGAGATCTTCATCGACCTGTGGCGCACGGCGGCTCGATACGAGAGTGAACGGATCACCGAGGCCGGCTGGGTGGCCATGGTGGCGCGCCGGCGCCTGATCGACCGGGCTCGCATGCGCGGTCGGCGGCCTGAACACGAGGAGATGAGCGAGGAGACCGACGCGCCCGCCGACAACGCGCGCGACCTCGATCAGGAGATGGATCAGGAATCGCGCTCCGAGACGGCACGACAAGTGCTACGGGAGTTGCCACCGGCTCAACGCCACATGCTCGAGCTCTCGCTCCTGCACGGCAAGACCCATGATGAGATCGCCCGCGAGACCGAGACTCCTCTCGGGACGGTGAAGTCGCATATCCGTCGCGGGCTGCAGCGGGCGCGTGAGCTGTTGGCCACGCGTCTTTCAACCGAAGCAGGAGACCAGTAGTGGAACGGGACGCGAAGGACCCAACCGGGAACACCCCCGCTCGGCCGATGAGCCCCGATGAGGAAGTCATCG
Organism: Gemmatimonadaceae bacterium; assembly: GCA_020853635.1. Lineage (GTDB taxonomy): Bacteria > Gemmatimonadota > Gemmatimonadetes > Gemmatimonadales > Gemmatimonadaceae > Pseudogemmatithrix. The sequence goes on along the minus strand of JADYYN010000023.1, from coordinate 213 downwards.
GCGAGCTCACCGCCGGCCTCGCCGCGGAGCTCCCCGCCGAGGAAGAGCAGTTGCCGCCCGCGTTGCGGGCGCGGCTGGTGGCGATCGGGGAGTCGATGGTGCGTGAAGAAGCCCGTGCGCGCGCACCGGCCGAGGGCTCGCGCGTGGACCCGCGGATCGCCGCGCGCCGCGCCGACCCCGCACTCCGTGTGCGCACCTGGGGCGGCTGGGTCG
>JADYYN010000022.1 GCA_020853635.1 Gemmatimonadaceae bacterium | reverse complement strand
CGGACCTCGACGTCGGGCGCCATCGCGCGCACGAGGTCGCGCACGCGCTCGCGCGCGAGCGGCTCGTCGTCGGCGATGAGGACCCGGGCGATCATGCGCGGAATGTAGCGTTCGCGGGTCTCAATCGGCGCGCATCGCGGTCAGGGGTGCGGTGCGGCTCGCCTGCCAGGCGGGGGCGGCCGCCGCAGCGAGACCGGCGAGGCCCATCGCGAGCGCGGCGAGGGTCCAGACGGCCGGATCGCGAGGCTCCACGTCGTACAGCAGCGCCGCCATCAGGCGCGTCACGGCCCACGCGATGGCGATTCCGATGACGAGGCTGAGCGCGACGATCGTGCCCGCCCGCGCGAGGATCTGCTGCCGGATGCGCGCCGGCGACGCCCCGAGCGCCGCACGGATGGCGAACTCCCGTCGCTGCTGCTCCACGGCGTAGCTCAGGATCCCGAACAGCCCCGCCAGCGCGAGCAGGAGGGCCACGGAGGCGAGGGTGCCGAAGAGCGCGAAGATGAAGCGCGGCCATCCGATCGACTCCGACATGAGCTGTTCCATGGGCCGCACGCGCGAGATGGCCACGCCCGGGTACACGCACCGGAGCGCACGCTCCACATCGCCGCCGACGCTCGCGGGATCCGGACGGTCGGTGCGGACGACCAGCGAGAAGCCCACTGCCGACGGATGACGCTGCGCGAAGGTCCAGTACGCCTCCGGCCGTGGCTCGTCGAGCGGGCCGAAGTTCCGGATGTCGCTCACCACGCCGATGATCTCCACCGGACGCGTCCCGAAGTAGAAGCGCTGGCCGATCGGATCGCGATCCTCGAAGTCGCGCGCCACGAGTGCGGCGTTGACGACCACGCGGTGCAGGGTGTCGGAGTTCATCTCGCGCTCGTCGAGCAGTCGCCCGGCGAGCAGGTGCTGCCCCGTGGCCGCGAAGAATCCCGGGGTCACGTTGCGCGTCTCGACCAGCGGCCGCTCGGCCGGGGGCAGCTCCGGCTGCCCCTCGTACCGCACCCAGGCATTGAAGCCCCACTCGTGGTACGGCAGCTGCGAGATCGCGCCCACGGCGCGCACGCCCGTCACGCCCTTCACGGCCTCGAGAGCCGGCGCGAGGAACTGGATCGCGGCGCGCCCTTCGTCGAAGTCGGTCGGTGCCACGCGCACGCGCATGGTGAGCAGCCCGGCAGGCGCGAAGCCCGGGTCGTTGTTCGCGAGCCGGACGAATCCCTTCATCACGAGCCCCGCCGAGATGAGCAGCATCAGCGCGAGCGCGCCCTCGATCACCACCAACGTGGCGAGCGCCCGGTGCTGATGCCGACCCCCGCTGCCGCGTGAGCCGCGGAGGGCGTCCGCTGGCATCGTGCGTGCCGCGCGCCAGGCCGGTGCGAACGTCCCCGCGACGGCGGCGAGCACGGCCGCGCCGAGGGCCACGAGCATCACGCGCCAGTCGATCGTCGCATACCGGAGCTGCACGATGCGCGCCGATCCCAGCAGGGCCATCCCTTTCACCGCGAAGTGGGCGATGGCCAATCCCGCCGCCCAGCCGAGCAGGGCGATGATGGCCCCTTCGGTGAAGACCGGTCGCATCACGTCCCAGCGGGTCGCGCCCAGCGCGGATCGCACGGCGAGTTCGCCCTGCCGGCGGATGCCGCGCGCGAGCAGCAGGCTGGACACGTTGATCACGGCGATCACCAGCACGGCGATGGTCGCGACGACGAGCAACGCCAGCGGACGCACGAACGTCGCGCCGGCATCGCTCACGAGCGACTGCACGGCGATGCCGTGCCCCCGGAGTTCGGGATTGGCCTCGACCACGGGAGCGAACCGCTGACTGAGTGCGGCCTGCAGGCCGTCCACGCTCTGGCCCGGCTTGAGCCGACCGAACACCCGGAGGAAGTTGCTCGTGCGCTGTCGTCGTTCGTCCGCATCGAATCGCGCCGGGATCCAGAGGTCGCCGGCATAGGTCGTGCCGCCGTTCGTCACGCGGAAGCGCGGCGGCAGCACCCCCACGAGCTCGTGCGACACGCCGTCGAGTCGGATCGGCGTCCCGATCACGGTGGGACTGCCGCCGAGGTGGCTCTGCCAGTACTCATGGCTCGCCACCGCCACCGCGGGCGCCGCCGGATCATCATCGCTCGGCAGCAGCACGCGGCCGTGCAGCGCGCGCGTGCGCAGGACGTTGAAGAACGGACCGCTCGCACGGATCACGAAGGCGGGCTCGTAGCGGTCGCCGAGTGCGATCAGGCGCGACGTGGACGCGAATGCGGCGATCCCCTCCGCGGTCGGTTCGCCCGCGATGTCGAGATAGTTCGGCACCGAGAACGGGAGCGTGTTGCTCTGGGGCAACGCGCGGAAGATCGAGACGAGACGGGCGGGCTCATCGGCCTCGACCGGCCGCAGCATCACGCGGTCGGCGACACTGAAGATCGCGGCGGCACTGCCCAGGCCGACCGCGAGGCAGGAGACGGTCCCCGCGAGCACCGTCGGTGTGCGCCGAAGCGCGCGCCAGCCTTGGCGCAGTTCGCGCCAGACTCCCCCGATGGAGTGCGCCACGCGTCCAAGCACGTTGGCACGCTGGCCGCTCGTTTCCCGCACGCGGTCCGGCGACGCGAGCAGCGATGGGGAACGCATGGCACGGAGCAGTTCCGTCGCCGAGGCGGGACGCCGCGAGGGGTCCTTCTCCAGGCACTTGAGGATGAGCGCATCGAGTGCCGGTGGGATGTCGGCGCGTCGCGTGCGCAGGCTCGCCGGCACCTCGGCCACATGGGCGCGCGCGAGCGAGGAGGGGGTGTTCCCCGAGAAGGGTGGCGAGCCCGAGAGCAGCT
>JADYYN010000021.1 GCA_020853635.1 Gemmatimonadaceae bacterium | reverse complement strand
TCGCGACGGCGCTCGTCGAGACCGGCTCGCGCATGGACGACGTGATCTTCGAGGAGTTCAAGGGCACGGGCAACTGCGAGATCAAGCTCGACCGCTCCCTGGCCGAGAAGCGCATCTTCCCCGCGTTCGACATCGCGAGCTCCGGCACGCGGCGCGAGGAGAAGCTCTACAAGGCGGAGCAGATCGACGCGATCTACACGTTGCGTCGCGGGCTCCAGCAGATGCCGCCGCAGTCCGCGATGGAGTGGTTGATCAAGCGGATCGCGGGGACGACTTCGAATGATGCGTTGTTGGCAGGGCTTTGAACGGCAGATGTGAGATGGGAGATGTGAGGAGGCCGCCCGTACGGGCGGCCTTTTCCTTTGGTGGGACCTGCGTTCACCTCACACCACTCGCACGCTCCCCTCTGGTCGACCTACAGCGGCTCCAGTAGCACGTCTTGAATACCGATCTCAGGACGCTCGAGTGCGGTGAACGTGCGCGCGTGCGGATCCCACTTCCAGATCCGGTAGTGCATGCGCTCGGCCCACGCGGCGACGTCGAGGAACGACGAGCCGAAGGTGCTCAGCCAATAGGCTTCGAACTCGCCGAAGATCAACGGCTTCGTCTCGGCGATGAATCGCTCGGCGCCGCGGAGCATCATGAGCTCCGCCCCTTCGATATCGAGCTTCATCAGGTCGCAGCGCGTGACGCCGTGCTCACGCGTCCAGTCGTCGAGGCGGACCACCGGTACTTTCACGTGCGCCGGTCCGTCGCCGGTGACGAGTGCGGCGGTGCCGCTCGCCGCGCCGGTCTCGGCGGACTTGAGCCACATGCCGAGCTCGCCCGGCGCGTCGCCGAGTGCCACGGGCGCGACTTCGATGTGCGACGCCATCGCGTTGGCCTCGATGGCCCAGGCGAGTCGTTCGCGATTGCCGGGGACGGGCTCGAACGCGAGCACGCGCCCGCCGCCGGGTGCGAGCGCGCGGGCGAGCGGGATGGTCCACCAGCCGATGTTGGCGCCGACATCGCACACGACCGCGTCGCGGGGGATACGCGCGAGGAGTGCGTCGCGTTCGGCGTCGTCCGCTTCACCGAGCCAGTAGGCGAGGGCTTCGGCGTCGTCGCGCAGGTCCCAGCGCGCCCGCGAACCGTCACGCATTGTCACGTCGCGCAGCGCATCGTGCCGGGTCACGCCGAGTCGGCGGTGGAGCGCACGAGCGATGCTACCCTTCCCACGGAACGGCGGAAGCGCGCGTGTGACCGAGGCGAGACGATCGTAGAGACTCATCGGGTGCGGCGGCGCGCGACCGTGCCACTCATGCGCGGGATGGCGCGAGTTCGTCCCACAGCGCGGCGATGGCGCGCATGCCGCGGCGGAAATTGTCCTGGCTGATCCACTCGTCGGGCGCGTGCGCGTTCTCGCCGGGCAGCCCGAATCCCACCAGCAGGACCGGCGCGTTGAGCAGTCGTGCGAAGTCGTTCACCACCGGGATCGAACCACCCTCACCGGTGATGACCGGCGCACGACCGAACGCCGCGGTGAGCGCGCGCGCGGCGGCATCGTACAACGGGCCTTCGAGGTCCGCGCGCCACGGGTGACCGCCGTGCAGCGCGGTAACGGTGACACGCACACCGGCCGGTGCGACGGAACGCACGTGCCGCTCAAGCAGTTGCCGGATGGTCTCGGGATCCTGATCGGGCACGAGTCGGCAACTGACCTTCGCCATGGAGACCCCGGGCAGGACCGTCTTGGCGCCTTCGCCGGTGTACCCGGAGAGCATGCCGTTGACCTCGCACGTGGGGCGCGTCCACAACTTCTCGAGCGTGCTGTAGCCGGGTTCGCCGCCGAGAGCGGCCACGTCGAGGTGCCGCATGAAGTCGGTTTCGTCGAACGGCAGTTCGCGCATGCCGGCGCGCACATGATCGGGGAACGGCCGCACCGTGTCGTAGAAGCCGGGGATCGCAACGCGACCGTCGGCATCGTGGAACGACGCGATGATGCGTGCGAGTGCCGTCGCCGGGTTCACGACCGCGCCGCCGTACATGCCCGAATGGAGATCGGAGTTCGGGCCCGTGACATCGATTTGGAAGTACGCGAGGCCGCGCAGCGACGAGAGGATGCTCGGGATGCCGGGCGCGAACATGGTCGAATCGGAGATCACCACCGCATCGCAGGCGAGCCGCTCGCGGTGTTGCTCGATGAAAGGCGCGAGATGCGCAGAGCCCACCTCTTCCTCTCCTTCGGCGAGCACGATCACGTTCACGGGGAGCGCGCCACGCGTGGCGAGATGGGCTTCGAGCGCCGCGACGTGCAACCAGAGTTGCCCTTTGTCGTCGACGCTGCCGCGCGCGTAGATGTTGCCATCGCGGAGGGTCGGTTCGAAGGCCGACGAGGTCCACAGCTCGAGCGGTTCGGGCGGCTGCACATCATAGTGACCGTAGACGAGCACCGTGGGCGCGCCTTTCGGCGCGCCGCGCCACTCGGCGAGCACGACAGGATGTCCGGCGGTCGGGATGGTTTCCGTGGTGAAGCCGATGCGCTCGAGGTGACCGTGCAGCCACGCCGCAGCGGCCGCGACGTCCGCCGTGTGATCGGAGCGTGCGCTGACGCTCGGGATGCGGAGGAACGCGAAGAGGTCGTCGTGCAGACGCTGGTCGTGCGTGTCGAGCCAGCGGGCGAGTGCGGAGTCGAGTGCGGTCATCGGGCTAGTCTGGGCGTGTCGCGCGGGGGTCGGTGGAGTCGATGGGCCAGGTGCCGTTCCACCCGGTCAGTGTCCACAGTCGGCGGCGACCGACTTCCTCGCCGTCGCGGAGCAGCGGGACGATGGGACCGGAGTCGATCGCCGCGAAGCGACCGTCGAGTCGACGGATGGGCCCCGGGATGCCGCCTTGGCGCGGGATCTCGAGGAGCAGCAGGAGGTCATCCCCGGCGCGCGCGCGGTCGGTGAAGCGCGTCCACAGATCATACTGATTGCGGCGACCGCCGAGGTTGAGTGCGGTGACGCTGTCGTGCGCGGAGAGATGCAGCGCGAGCATCGCCGCGTCCTGATACCGATTGGCGGCGAGGTGCGTCGTTGTGGCCACCGCGTCAGTGGTCCGCGGTGATGCGGCGCTCACGTGCGCCGATCGCGCGGAGTCCACGTACTGCGCCATCGCGTCCCATCCGTGGGCGAGCGACACCTGATCGCGCCGTGCGGGCAACGGCAGGATCGGGAAGACCACATGGACGAGCAAGATGATGGAGAGTACACCGGCGAAGGCGACGCCTCGCCATTCCCACACCGACCGCGAACCAGTGCGCGACGCGGCGAGCACCACCAGCGCGGGGATCCACGCGATCGCCGGCCAGTTCGCCTCGACGTTGCGCCGCGTGGCGCTGTAGACGAAGAACAGCGCGCAGAACGTCGCGATGGTCGCGAGCGCGAACCGCCGGTCTTCGCGCGGCGCCTTCAACGCGCGGACTACGGCGGCGATCAGCAGCCCGAACAGGATGGGCGTGACGAGCGCGAGTTGACCCCCGACCAGATTCAGCTCCCGTTGAAGCAGCGACTCCCGCACCGAGGTGCCGAGTCCATGTCCAAGCTGGAACCGGAACGCGATCCAGTCGTGGGACTCGTTCCACATCAGCACCGGCACCATCACCACCGACGCGACGAGCACCGCGAGATAGGGGCCGGGTTCGCGGAACCGCGCGCGGAGCGGTGCGTGGAGCACCAACGCGAGCAGCAGCGCGAACGGGATGAAAACCCCGGTGAACTTCGAAGCCATCGCGATGCCGATGGCGAGTCCACCGACGAGCCACCAGCGCGTGGCGGCGGCACTCCCGACCGGCGCCCCGAGCGCACGCACCACGGCGTACAGCGTCCAGGTGATCGCCGCGAGCAACGGCGCATCGGGCGTCGCGAGGATCAGTCCCGCGGCGGCGAGCGGCAACACGGCGAAGGTGTAGGCGGCGTAGCGTGCGGCGCGTGCGCCTGCGAGCTCCCAGGCGGTCAGTGCGATCGCGAGCCCCGCGCTGCTGCCGGCGAGCACCGGGAGGATACGCACCCCGATCGGCGTGTCACCGAAGAGTGCCGTCCCGCCGGCGATCAACACGGCGATCATCGGCGGGTGATCGAAATATCCTCCGGCGAGTCGCCGCGACCATTCCCAGTAGTACGCCTCGTCCGGGAACAGTGGGACGATCGCCGCCAGCAGCAAACGCACCAGGGTCGACACGAGCAGGACCGTCATGGCCTGTCGCGCGAAGGTGCGTTCGTCCTCGATGGGCGGTAGCGGTGGCGTCACGTCGTCGAAGCTCGGCAGGGCGAAGGGGGAGCGCGTCGAGTAGACTGAATGTAACCATGCCGAATCGTCTCGCAGCCGAATCCAGCCCCTACCTGCAGCAACACGCCGAGAACCCCGTCGACTGGTACGCATGGGGGCCGGAGGCCTTCGCGCGCGCAGTGGCGGAGGACAAGCCGATCCTGCTCAGCATCGGCTACGCCGCGTGTCACTGGTGCCACGTGATGGCGCACGAGTCGTTCGAAGATGAGACCACCGCGCGCATCATGAACGACCTGTTCGTGAATGTGAAGGTCGATCGTGAAGAGCGACCGGACGTCGACTCGATCTACATGCAGGCCGTACAGGCCATCACCGGACACGGGGGATGGCCGATGACGATGTTCCTCACACCGGAGGGCGTGCCGTTCTACGGTGGCACGTACTATCCGCCCGAGGATCGCCACGGCATGCCCTCGTTCCGACGCGTGATGGTGTCGGTGGCGGAGGCCTGGAAGAACCAGCGCGATTCCGTGCTGAAGGGCGCGAGCTCGCTGAAGGAGATCTACGCCGCGGCGGAAGGTCCCACGAGCGCCGGCGCCGGACTCACCTCGACGCGATGGCTCGAGACCGCGCGCTCGCTCCGACACCGCTACGATCCACGCGCCGGCGGGTTCGGTGGGGCGCCGAAGTTCCCGCAGCCGCAGCTGCTCGACGTGTTGCTGCGCCTCTGGGCGCGCACGGGTGAAGAGGAGTGGCTCCGATTGGTGCGCCACTCGTTCGAGCGGATGTCGCACGGCGGGCTGTACGATCAGCTGCGCGGCGGATTCCACCGCTACACCGTCGACGCGGTGTGGCTGGTGCCGCACTTCGAGAAGATGCTGTACGACAACGCGCTGCTCGCCCGACTCGCCGTGCACCTGTGGCAGGCGACCAGTCACCCCGATGCGCGCCGCATCGCCGAAGAGACGTTCGCATGGCTGCGCTTGGAGATGACCCACGCCGAGGGCGGCTGGTTCTCCTCGCTAGATGCGGACAGTGAAGGCCACGAGGGGAAGTTCTACGTCTGGTCGCTTGAGGAGGTGCGGCGCCTCTGCGGCGCCGATGCCGCGGTGGCAGAGGCCTACTGGGGCGTGACCGCCGAGGGGAACTTCGAGGGGGCGAACATCCTGAGTGTGGTGAGTACACCGACCGCAGTGTGCCAGAAGCTCGGCATCGAGGACTCGGCGATGCAGGCTGCACTCGAGCGCTGCCGTTCCGCATTGCTCACCGCGCGGGCCACCCGCGAGCGTCCCGGGCTCGACGACAAGATCCTTGCGTCGTGGAACGGCCTGATGCTCCGTGCGATGGCCGAGGCGGCGTTGGCGTTCGACGACGCGCGGTTGCGCGAGGAAGCCTTGCGCGCAGGGCGGTTCCTCGAGCGTGCGTTGATCCGCGACGGGCGCGTACTGCGTTCGTGGCGTGAAGGGTCCGCGCGCATCGCGGGATTCCTGGAGGACCATGCCGGCCTCGCGCTGGGCTTCATCGCACTGTATCAGCTGACATTCGATCGGCACTGGCTCGACCAGGCGGTGGCGCTCTCCGAGGCGACCGTCGAGTGGTTCTGGGATGATGACGCCGGTGCATTCTTCGACACGGCACGCGACGCCGAGCGACTCGTCACACGTCCGCGCGACGTCGTCGACAACGCGATCCCGTCGGGCACGTCGCTCGCGGTGGAGCTTCAGCTCCTCGTCGCCGAGTACACGGGTGATGAGCGCGCGCGCCGTCGAGCCGAGTACGTGCTTGCTACACTCGCGGAGCCGATGCAGCGCAGTGCGATGGCGTTCGGGCATCTGCTCGGCGCGGCGGATCTGGCGGTGCACGGTGCCGTGGAGGTCGCGCTGGCCGGCAGGCCTGGTGACGCCGGGTTCAATGCACTCCATACGGCCGTCGCACGCGAGTATGTGCCGTCGCTGGTGCTCGCGGGTGGCGAAGGGGACGCCGTCGCCGGTCTACCACTGCTCAACGAACGGCGCGCCGATGCGCAGGGCGCGCAGGCGTTCGTGTGTGCGCGCTATATGTGCGAGCGACCGACGCGGGACCGCGCGATGCTCGCGGCGCAGCTCAGAGATCGGCGCAGGACTTGTTGATCTGCGCGCAGCTCGTGCAGATGAGCTTGCACTTGCGCCACTCGAGCGTGGTGGAGCCGCAGTAGTCGCAGGTCTCGCCGTCGGCCGCGCCATCGGACACGAGCGGCGACGCCGTCGCTGCCGGCTGGGGCGTGGAGGACGGTTCCGCGGGTGTCGACTGCTCGGCCGTCGGGCGCACGAGATAACCCGAGAACGGATGACGCGGTGGAATGCGGCAGTTCATGAGCGTTCCTTGGGCGGCGTGTCGGTGGCCCGGTACTCGGCGGTATCGACGCGCTCGAACGCGCTCATGGTGTCGCTCTTGAAGACCGAGAACAGCACCCAGAGCGACGGCACGACGAGCACAGCGCCAGCAGCGAGCCCGTACGCCACCAGACGCTGAGTGACCGCGGGCGCCGCCGCGCTCGTGACGGAGTGCACGCCCGGGACCATCCACGGAAACTGCGCGAGCGCCCAGCCCCAGACGATCGCACTCACCGGCACCACCGCAGCCGCCCGCGCGATCCGATAGCGGCGTGTGACGAGTGCCGCGATCGCCGAGAGCGCTGCGACACCGGTGATGATCTGCAGTGGGATCGCGAGTGTGTGCGTGAGCAGCGTGTCGGTGAGCTTGGAGACCGTCTCCCGACCGGTGATCAGCGTGGCGAGCGCACACGCGCCGACGATGACCGCGGCGCCGAGGGCATTGCGGCGGAAATCCTCTTGGAGATCATGCGTCTCCGCCTCGACCGTGAGGTAGACGGCGGCGAGGAACGCGAACACGGCGAGCGTGAGGCCACCCACCGCGATCGCGAACGGCGACAGCCAGGGCGTGAGGAATCGCGCCGTGAACGTCGCGTCCGGCGGCGTGACGATCGCACCCGAGACGATCGCACCGACGCTCATGCCGAGCACGACCGGCGTCACCGTGCTCGCGATCGAGAAGATGCGCCCCCACCACTTCTGCACTGGCGAGTTGGTCGAGTCGTACGCGCGGAAGGTGAACGCCGACCCGCGGAGCACGATCCCGAAGAGCATGAGCACCAGCGGCACATGCAGTGCCACCGAGAGATACGCGTACACGGCCGGGAAACACGTGAAGAGCAACACCACCACGAGGATGATCCAGACGTGGTTGGCTTCCCAGATGGGGCCGATGCCGTGCGCGATCGCTTCGCGCTGGACGTCCTTGCGCGGTCCGCGAGCCAAGAGGTCCCACACCCCTGCCCCGAAGTCCGCACCACCGAGCACGACGTACGCATTCAACGCGAGCATCGTCACGAAGGCGAGGACGTGTGGGAGCAGCGGTTCGGGCATCTCAGGCGGGCCGCGTGCGGATGATCTGCGCCCAGAGCAGCCAGGCGACGATGACACCCAAGAAGATGTAGAGCGCGGTGAATGCGAGGAACGGCACAACGAGGCCGGGCATCGGCGTCACCGCGTCGGCGGTGCGCATGACACCCTGGATGATCCACGGTTGCCGACCGACCTCGGTGACCACCCAGCCCGCCTCGACAGCGATGAAACCTGCGGGTGTGAGCAGGGCGAGGAAGCCGAGGAGCGGGCGTGAGTCGGCCGGCGCGCGTTTCCGGATCCATAGCACGACGACCCACAGCGACGCGAGCGCCATGAGTGAGCCGAGCCCGACCATGATCTGGAACGCGATGTGGACCACGGCGACCGGCGGCCAATCGGATTCGGGGAACGCTTCGAGTCCCTTCACCTCGGCGTCGAAGTCGGCGAAGGCAAGAAACGAGAGCGCCTTGGGGATCTCGATCGCGTACGGCGTCTCGCGCGTACGCTCATTGGGGATCCCGCCGATGCGCAGGGTCGCACCGCGCTCCGTCTTGAAGTGCCCCTCGAGGGCCGCGAGCTTCACGGGCTGCGTCTTGGCGACGAACTTCGCGCTCAGGTCACCGCTCACGATCTGCAACAGCGAGGCGGGGACGGCGATCCAGAGTGCGACCGCGAGCGCCGCGCGATGGAAGGGACTGCTCCGGTCCTTCCGCAGCATCCACGCGTGGATGCCCGCGACCGCGATACCAGTGGTCGCGAACGCCGCAAGCGTCATGTGCAAGGCCTGAGGCAGCGCCGCCGGGTTGAGCATCGCGGCGATGGGGTCGAGTGCGACCGGCTTCCCGTCGACCAAGGTGAATCCTGTGGGACTGTTCATCCACGCGTTCGCGAAGACCACGAAGATGCCGGACACCGTACCGCTGACGGCCACTGCGACGCCGGCCCACCAGTGGGCGCGCGCACTGAGTTTGGTCCAGCCATAGAGATACACGCCGAGGAAGATCGCTTCGGTGAAGAACGCGATGCCCTCGAGCGAGAACGGCATGCCGATGATGGGCCCCGCGTACTCCATGAACGTCGGCCAGAGCAAGCCGAGCTCGAACGACAGCACGGTGCCGCTCACGGCGCCCACCGCGAACAGGATCGCCGTGCCTTTGCTCCATCGCTTGGCGAGGTCGAGCCACACGGGTTGGCGCGTCCGGAGCCACTGTCGCTCGGCGAGCACCATGAGCAGCGGCATCCCGATCCCCATCACCGCGAAGATGATGTGGAATGCGAGGGACATCGCCATCTGGGCGCGGGCGGCGAGGAGATCTTCCAAAGGCAGAAGGGAGATGGGAGAGGGGAGAGGGGAGGAACGGCGGTGCGGGGGCACTGCCTTCTTCTCATCTCCTCAGCGCGACGTCACTCGAAATCCAATGCGAGATCCAGACTCGGCGCCGAATGGGTCAGTGCGCCGACGCTGATGCGATCCACGCCGGTCTCGGCGATGGCGCGAACGGTGTCGAGCGTGACGCCACCTGAGGCTTCGGTCCAGCAGTGTCCGACGGCGAGACGAACGCATTCGGCGAGGGCTTGGTTCGCCATGTTGTCGAGCAACAGGGCGTCGGCGCCGGCGCCGATCGCGGTGCGGGCCTGCGCGACCGTGTCGCACTCAACCTGCACCAGCATGCCCTTGGGCGCGTGTTCACGCGCGCGGGTGATCGTCAACGCGACATCGCCGCCACAGGCCGCGATGTGATTGTCCTTGATGAGCACCGCGTCGGAGAGGTCGCGCCGGTGATTGCGCCCGCCGCCGCAGGTGACGGCGTATTTCTCGAGGTCGCGCCAGCCTGGTGTGGTCTTGCGAGTGTCGACGATGTGCGCGCGGGTGCCCTCGATGGCGGCGACGTACTGGGCCGTGAGCGAGGCGATCCCGGAAAGGCGCTGCACGAAATTGAGCGCGACGCGCTCGGCACTGAGGATCCCGCGCGCTGCACCGCGAATCTCCAGCACGGTCTCGCCGCGGGCGAACGCCGCGCCGTCCTCATGATGCGCGATGAGCGCGACCGCGGGATCGAGCAGTTGGAACGCCATGCGTGCGAGCGTGAGCCCGGCCAGTCGCCCTTCGCGGCGCGCGACGAGCCGCGCCGTCACGTGCACACCCTCGGACACCGTACCGAGTGTGGTCACATCGGCGAAGGCGCGGTCCTCGTCGAGCGCAGAACGTACGAGGGCAGTGAGCGCGTCGTGCGCGAGCGGGAATCGCGGCGCGCGCAGCGTCATTCGCCGGGATCCACTCCCGGTGACGCCGGTACGGGGGCCCCGCCGCCGATCGCCACCATGCGCTCGATGGACAGCCGCG
>JADYYN010000020.1 GCA_020853635.1 Gemmatimonadaceae bacterium | reverse complement strand
TGATGGCGCGCCGTGGCGTGACGCTGAGTGCCGGCATGCGCGCGCAGTTGACCGCCGCGCACGCGGCGCGCTGGGCCCACTGATGGCGCGCTAGTGCGCGTCTGGTCGCTCGGCAGCGGTAGCAGCGGCAACGCGCTCGTGGTGGAGTGCGCCGGGCATCGCGTGCTCATCGACTGCGGGTTCGGCCCGCGCGCCATCGCGAAACGGCTGCAGACCGTCGGCATCGCGCCGGAGTCCATCGAAGCGCTGCTCGTGACGCATGAACATGTGGACCATGCGCAGGGCGTGGCACGCGCTCAGCACAAGTGGCGCTGGCCGGTGATCGGGACCGGCGGCACCCTCGACGCGATCGGCGAGATCCCGACACGGTGGCGTCGCGAGATCGTACCTGGCGCGAGCCTGGAGTCCGAGGGTTTCGTCATCGACGCGTACGCCATCCCGCACGACGCGGCCGCACCCGCCGCGTTCCGTCTCACCGCGCGCGCGACCGGAGAACGCGTGGGGATCGCCCACGATCTCGGCCGCGTCCCGGAATCGGTGCACAGCGCCTTCACCGGACTCGAGGTGTTGTGTGTGGAAGCGAATCACGATCGGGAGATGTTGCGCCACGGTCGCTATCCGCCGCGTTTGCAGGAGCGCATCACGGGCGGCCGCGGTCACTTGAGCAACGTCGAAACGCTCGAGTGGCTCCGCGCGACGGCGCGAGCGAGCACACGCGAAGTGGTGTTGCTGCACCTGAGTGCCGAGAACAACACGCCGACGCTCGCCGAGCGCACGTTGCGCGAGGGACTCAAGTCGACTGCGTTCCGCGGGAGCGTGCAGGCGGCGCCGCGCTCGACACCGACGCCGGTCGCGGGCTTCAACACCCCGCGTTCGCTGAGCGTACAACTCGGACTAGGCATCTGACGGACACGGCGCGTGTGTGTGTGCGAAATGCTCTGCGCGCAATGGGGAGCGAATCTCTTCCGTAACGCTGTGTCGCCGGGTAGCTTGCCCGTTCCCCCTACCGATTGCCGATGACCCGCGACTCGATGTTCTCGTATCCCAAGCAGGATCTGATCGCCGGGATCGTGGTGTTCCTGGTGGCTCTTCCGCTCTGCCTTGGCATCGCGGTCGCGTGCGGGGTGCCGCCGATCTCCGGGCTGGTTGCGGGTATCGTCGGCGGACTCGTGGTACCGATCATCAGTCGGTCGCCGCTCTCGGTGAGCGGGCCGGCCGCGGGATTGACCTCGATCGTGCTCGTCGAGGTCCAACGACTGGGCGGCCTCGAGCCGTTCCTCACCGCCGTGATGCTCGCCGGTGTGCTCCAGTTCGGGCTCGGCGTCATCAAGTCGGGACGCTTCGCGTCGCTGGTGCCGTCCGCTGTGATCAAGGGCATGCTGGCGGCGATCGGCATCACCATCATATGGAAGCAGTTGCCAGTGGCGTTCGGCGTGAACGGTGGGTTGGCCGATATCGCCTCGAACATCCACTTGGGCGCGGTGGCGATCACGGTGGTATCGCTTGTGATCCTCTACGGCACCAAGAAGACGCCGCTGGGCAAGATCACGTTCCTTTCTCCTGCGCTGCTCGTGGTGGTGATCGCGAGCGCGATGGCGGCGAGCTTCGGCGGTTCGGGCGACTACGCGCTGAGCGCGGAGCAGTATGTGAGTGTCCCGCTCGGTGGATTGGGCGATCTCGTCGGCGCACTGCCCCGCCCTGACCTCACGGCCTTCGCACGTGTGGACGTCTGGATCGCGGCGGCGACCATCGCGATCGTCGCAAGCATCGAAACACTGCTCTCGGTTCAGGCCGTGGACCGCCTCGACCCGATGCGCCGCACGAGCCCACCGGATCGCGAGCTCCTCGCGCAGGGCACCGCGAACACACTCTCGGGATTCCTCGGTGGACTCCCGCTCACCGCAGTGATCGTGCGAAGCGGCGCGAACGTGGCCGCGGGTGGACGTGAACGCCTGTCCGCGGTGACCCACGCGGTGCTGCTCCTGGTGGCCGTGGTGGCGGCGGGACCGCTGCTCAACAAGATCCCGCTGGCCTGCCTCGCGGCCGTGCTCATCCAGGTCGGACTCAACCTCTGCAAGCCGGCGCTCTTCAAGACGCAATGGAAGCTGGGGCTGACGCAGTTGCTGCCGTTCGCGATCACCATCGCGGCGGTGCTCGCGACGGACCTGCTGAAGGGCGTGATCATCGGTATCATCGTCGGCGTGGGCTTCGTGCTGTTCCAGAACTCGCGCGGTGCGGTCGTGACGTCGCGCGAACCGAACGGCGAGTTGCTCGTGCGATTCCGTCGCGACGGGACCTTCCTCTCCAAGCCTGGTATCCTTGCGGCCCTCGCGGCGATCCCCAACGGTGCCGCCGTGCGCATCGATGGCACCGGGGAGTACATCGATCATGATGTGAAGGAGATGATCGCGACCTTCCTCGACGAAGCGCCTCGACGCGAGATCGTCGCGCACGTGCAGGGGATCGACCTCTCGATGGCGGCGGCGGGCGGCGGGCACTGATGGTCCGCCACACCGCACCGGCTACGGAGGACCCGCTCGCGCGCGCCCTCGCGCACGCGGCGGGTGTGCTGCCCGACCAGGGGCCGATCGGTGTCTTCATCCATCACAATACGCTGCATGCGTACCAGCACCTGCCGTTCCACGAGGCGGTGCAGTCCGGCGCGGCGCGTGTGGGTGCGCGGCCCTATCTCCCACTCGACGAGTTCCGCGCGGCGTTCGCCCGCGCGCGGATCGAACGGCGCGACATCGATGCCGCGTTGCGCGAGTTGCTCGGAGCTGACGCCGAGGCGCCCGGGCCGCTCGGACTGACACAGGCATCGGCGTGGCGCGCGTTGATGATCGAGCCGGTCGACGTGACCGACGCCGCGGGCTTTCGCTATGCGATCGCCGAAGGTGTGTCGCCGATCGCCATCGATCGCGCGCGATGGGACGCGGTGATCGCACGTGTCGCGCGGGGCCCGACTCCGGCGCCGACGCCGGAGTCGTTGCCGACGCGACATCGGGAGATGCTGCAGCGACTGACCGCCGAGGACATCGACGCCGTGGTCCATCCGGAGCTGGTGCGACTCTCGGCCGGTTTCCTCGACCAAGGCCAGGCGGTGGACGTGCTGCCGGGGCGTGAGCGAGGTTTCCTCGCGGCGGTCGCGACGCTGTATGCGAGTGGACTCTCAGGCCCTCGCGGTGCCGCGGCCGCCGCGTCGGATCTCGCGCGACTCGCCGCGCAGGACACGGTATCCGCTGATGAGATCATCCGCGACGTGCTCGACGCACTTGAGGTGCCGGCGGAGCATCGCGAGGAGTATCTGCTCGCCACGGCACTCGCGCTGCCGGGATGGAGCGGGATGTTCTCGCGCCTCGAACGGCACCCCGAGGAACGCGCGGATGCCGTGACGCCGGTGCTCGCCGAGTTCCTCGCGGTGCGATTGCTGTTCGAACGCCGAGCGATCGAACGCGTGTGCAGCGCGCGCGGTCTGCCCAGCGCGTGGACGGCGCTCCGCGCGCTGCTGCCGGCGAGTGCGCCGGTCGATCCGCTCGAAGCGGGCCTTGTGCTCCTCGCGCTCGCGAATGCTGCCGCGCTCAGCACGGCGGAGGTCGGCGCACTCGACGACGCGTCGCTGCGCGCGTGCTGGCAGCTGCGGGCCGCGGCCACGACCGTGCGACGTCAGCAAGTCTTCCACGAGGCGTACGAAGGACGTTATCGCCGCCAGACGCTCGACGCGCTCGCAGCCCACCGTGCGGCTGCGCTGGCCCGTCGGCCCGCCGCACGTGCGGCAGCTCAGGTGCTCTTCTGCATCGATGAGCGCGAAGAGTCGATCCGGCGCGCGATCGAAGAGCTTGGCGCCGAGTACGAGACGTTCGGTGTCGCCGGGTTCTTCGGCGTGGCGATCGACTATCAAGGGCTATACGACACCACGCCCGCCGCCCACTGTCCGGTGGTGGTCGTACCGGATCATGAGGTGCACGAGACGCCGATCGCGGCCGACCTGAGTTGGCATGTCCTGCGCGAGCGGCTCCGTGCACGTTGGAACGGTTTCGAGCGGGCGATCGGACGCGGCTCGCGAACGCTGAGCGGCGGCGCGGGTCTCAGTTTCGTCCTCGGCCCGCTCGCCGGTGTGGCCGCCGCTGGACGCGTGGTCGCGCCGCGCCGGACGCTCGCGTTCCGCGATCGCGTACTCGCGCGCTTCGTGCCCCGGCCTGCGACCAGGCTCAGTGCGCTGCGCGAGGAGTGGACGAAGCAGGCGTCGAGCCGCGGGAAGCCGGTGGGGTTCTCCCTGCAGGAGAGCACCGACCGGGTCGTCGGTGTCCTGCGGAACATCGGACTGACCTCGCAGTTCGCGCCGTTCGTGATCGTCCTAGGCCACGGCTCGACGAGTCTGAACAACCCGCACGAGTCCGCGCACGACTGTGGCGCCTGCGGCGGCCGTCGCGGTGGCGCGAATGCGCGCCTCTTCGCGGAGCTCGCGAACCGTCCGGACGTGCGGGCCGCCGTGCGCGAACGCGGCATCGACATCCCTGACGACACGATCTTCGTGGGTGGTCTGCATGACACCGCCGACGACAAAGTGCAGTTGTACGACCTCGGCGCGATCCCGCCGTCGCATGACGCGCGGTTCGAGACGATCTGCGTGATGCTCGAACGTGCGCGACGGGAGAGTGCGCGCGAGCGGGCCCGACGGTTCGACGACGCGCCGCTCGGACTCACGCCGCAGCAGGCGCTGGAGCACGTCGAGGCGCGTGCGTCGCACCTCGGTCAGCCGCGCCCGGAGTACGGGCATTGCACCAATGCGATCGCGGTCGTCGGACGGCGTGCGTTGACTCGCGGGCTGCATCTCGACCGTCGTGCGTTCCTCATCAGTTACGAGCCCGCCCACGATCCGGGTGACGCGATCCTTGAGCGGATCCTTGCCGCCGTCGGTCCAGTCGGCGCGGGCATCAGTCTGGAGTACTACTTCTCGTCGGTCGACAACGGGCGCTTCGGCTGCGGTACGAAGTTGCCGCACAATGTCATCGGCCTGCTCGGCGTGATGAACGGACACCAAGGGGACCTGCAGACGGGACTCCCGCTGCAGATGGTCGAGTTGCACGAGCCCATGCGGTTGCTGCTCATCGTCGATGCGACCCCGGAATCGCTACTTGCCGTCGCGTCGCGCCAGGCCGAGGTTGCGGAACTGGTGACGAAGGAGTGGGTGCAGTTGGTGAGCGTGCACCCGCTGACGGGCGACCTGCAGGTGTTCAAAGCGGGTGCGTTCCACGCCTACACGCCGGAGGCGATCACCCTGCCGGTGGTCGACCGTTCCGTGGAGTGGCACGGGCGTTCGCGCGAGTTCGTCGCGCCGGCGCAGGTACGCGCCGCGCTGGCGGAGATCGGCTGATGTTGATCCATACGACTCTCGCGTTGGCCGCCGCGCTCCCCCTCGCCGCCGCGCTGGTGGTGGGGCTCCGGGTCCTCGTCGACGCGACGCGCCCGAGCGAACGCTGGGTGTTCGCGGTCGTCGAAACGTCACTCGTGTTGTCGCTCGTCGCTACCGCGTCCGTGGCGGCACAGTGGGCGGGTCTTATCGGTGACCCGTTGCGCGGTGAGGTGTCCTTCGGTGACTGGTTGCGGCTGGGCGACTACTACATCCCCGCGATCGCGTTGGTGGATGCGGCTGCGGTGGCGCTCGGGACCCTCGGCGCGATGCTCACGCTGCTGGTGGCGCGGTTCTCTCGCACGTACCTCCACAAGGAACCCGGGTTCGTCCGGTTCTTCACGCTGCTCGCGCTCTTCGCGGCCGGCGTGCAACTCGTTGCGTACGCCGGTGCGCTCGACGTGATGTTCGCGGGGTGGGAGCTGATCGGCATCTCGTCGGCGCTGTTCATCGGCTACTTCCACGAGCGGGACGAGCCCATTCGGTCCTCGCTGCGGGCGTTCACGACCTACCGGCTCTGCGACGCCGGGTTCCTGATGGCGATGGTGTCCGTGCATGAGCTCGTCGGGACCACGCGCCTCGCGGCGCTGCAGGACGCCGCGACGTTACCGGCGTGGGAGGTCGAAGTGATCGCCGGCATGCTGCTGCTCGCAGCGATGGGCAAGTCGGCGATGCTGCCGTTCTCGGGATGGCTTCCACGCGCGATGGAAGGCCCGACGCCGTCGAGCGCACTCTTCTATGGTGGGATCTCCATTCATATGGGGCTGTTCCTGATGCTGCGAGTCGCTCCCCTGCTCGCGGCCGCGCCGATCGTCGAGTACATCGCGGTGGCGGTCGGATTGACGACCGCGTTCTATGCCACGTCCGTCGCGCGCACGCACTCGGACGCGAAGGGGGCGCTCGCGCACGCGACCCTCGCGCAAGTGGGACTGATCCTCGCCGAGATCGCACTCGGTTTCACGACGCTGGCGACCGTCCATCTCACCTGTCACGCCTTGCTGCGCGTGTTCCAGTATCTCCGAGCACCGAACACCATCCATGACGCACACCGGCTCGGACATGCCGCGATCGTGCATCCGCATCCGTCGGCGTCGCCGACTCCCGGACGATTGCTCCGGTACGGTGCCGCGCTGCACCGATTGCGGCTCGAGGACCGGCTTGATGGGTTCATCGCACCCGTGCTCCGACTTGCGCGCGCGCTGGACGCGTTCGATCGGCGACTCCGCGGTGCGCCACGCGCGGAGTCCGTATGAACACGCTGCGGTTGGACGGCGTACCGGTCACCGTCTTCGCGCTGAGCCTCCTGCCGCTCTGGCTTCCCGTGCTGCTCGGTGAGGCGGCGACGCGGGGCACGCGCGCGCGCGTCACACTCGGTGTCACCGTCGCGCTCGTGCTCGCATCGTTCGCCGTGAACGGCCCGGTCGCGTTCGGCGCACTCGCGGTGGGCTTGACCCTGCAGGCGTTCGGCGCCGGCACCGACTCGCGCCTCATCCGCTCCACGCTGCTCGCGAGCGCGACCTGTACGGTGACGACGGCTCTGGCCTTGGTCTTCGCGTGGCCCGTGATCGCGTTCGTGGCATCAGTGCTCGCTGTGACGCTGCGCGTGGGGGTGATGCCGCTGCATGCCGGCGCCGTCGCACTGGGTGACCGTTCCCCAGCCGCACAGACGCAGCAGCTCGGGGCCACGCTCGTGCTCGTCCTCGCCCACCTGCGATTCACGGACCATATCGGGTTCGCCTACGACGTCGCCCCGATGCTTGTCGTACTCGGCGCGGTGGCGACGCTGGTCCCCGGCGTGATCGCACTCGTCCAGCCGGACCTCCGCGGGTTCTATCGCACGGCGACGGCCATGCATGGCGGAATGATCCTGGCCTCGCTGGGTGCGGCCGGACGCGGACATGAGGCAGCCGCACTGATGGTGGTACTGACCACGGCATTCGCCGTGGGGGGACTGGGATTGCTCATCGTGGCGCTGGAGGCGCGGGTGGGGCCGGTGCGCTTCGATCGTCGCGGCGGGCGCGTGCAGGCGTTCCCTCGACTCGCCGCGGGGTTCGCGCTCTTCGCCGCTGCCGGCGTGGCGATGCCTGGCACGTCGGGGTTCATCGCCGACGACCTGATGTTGCACGCGCTGTGGGGCGAGAGTGTCGCCGCGACTGTGATGATCATCCTCGGTGCGGCGGCCCTCGCGGTCGCCTCGCTGCGCGCCTACTCCGCGACCTTCCTCGGACCGGCCGTGGCGAGCGTGGCGCCGGATCTCAACGGACGTGAGCGGGCCGCGACCACGGTGCTGGTGGTCGCGTTGCTGATCCTCGGCATCGTGCCGGGGTTGCTGCTCACTCCCGCCGATGTGTTCCTGAATCTGAGCGACGCCCCATGAAGAAGATGCCGTCGTTGAGCGATCTCGTCCGCGGCGAAGTGCATGTCTCGCCACCGGCGTTCGACCCGTCGCGCGTGAAGTGGCGGGAGGAACTCCCGGCGGCGCTGGCGATGTTCGTGATCGCCGTCCCGCTCTGTCTCGGCATCGCGCTCGCGTCCGACGTGCCGCTGTCCGCTGGCATCATCGCCGGTATCGTCGGCGGCCTCGTCGTGGGCGCCTTGTCCGGCACCCCGTTGATGGTGAGTGGCCCGGCCGCCGGGCTCACGGTGATCGTCGTCGCCGGCGTGGAGTCCGTCGGCAGCTTCGAGTCGCTGCTGCTGGCCGTCGTGCTTGCCGGGGTGATGCAACTCGGGCTCGCTGCGATGCGGGCCGGCATCGTCGGCACCTTCTTCCCGTCGGCGGTCGTGCGTGGGATGATCTCCGCGATCGGGATCCTGCTCGTGCTCAAGCAGATCCCGCACGCAGTCGGGTATGATACGGACGCGATGGGTGACGAGAGCTTCCTCCAGCCCAACGCCGAGAACACGGTCACCGGGCTGTTCGGTGCGCTGACGCACGTTGAGTGGGGGGCCGTCCTGGTCGCCGTCGTCGCACTCGGCGTGCTCTATGGGTGGTCACGGCTGAGCCGCGGATGGCATAGTATCGTTCCCGCGGCCGTGGTCGCGGTGCTCTCCGGGATCGCGGTGAACGCCCTGTTGCAGGGGTATGCGCCGACTCTCGCGCTCACCGCGACGCATCTCGTCTCGCTGCCCGTGGCTGATGGCATGGGTGAACGCCTCGCTCAGTTCCACACCCCGGACTTCTCCACCATCGGATCGGCGGCGGTGTGGCGGCTCGCCGTGATCATCGCGATCGTCGCGTCACTGGAGACCCTGCTGACCGTCGAGGCCACTGAGCGCCTCGACCCCTACAAGCGCGTGCCGGACGTCAATCGCGAGTTGTTCGCGCAGGCGGCGGGCAACATCACGTCCGGACTGTTGGGCGGTCTGCCGCTCACCGGTGTGATGATCCGCACGGCGGCTGGCATCGACGCGGGCGGACGGACGAATCGCGCGACGATGCTCCACGGTGTGCTGTTGGCGCTCGCCGCCTTCGTCGCGCCGCGGTGGGTCAATCTGATCCCCCTCGCGGCCGTCGCGGCGGTGCTCATCGCACTCGGCTGGCGACTGGCGAGCCCCGACGTCGCGCGCGCAGAGTTCCGCTTCGGACGGGCGCACGCGGTTCCGTTCGCGATCACAGTGCTGGCGATCCTCGTCACCGACCTTTTGATCGGGCTCATCGTCGGACTCGCGGTCGGCGTCTTCTACGTCCTCCTCGACCAGTATCGCAGCGTACCTTTCACCGAAGTGAGTCCTCCGGGCGCGGTACTCCGGCGACTCCAACTGCAGCGGCACGTCACGTATCTGCACCGGCCGGCGCTGGTGACCGAGTTCCAGGAGTTCACGCCGGGAAGCCGCGTCGAGCTCGACGGCCGCCAGACCGAACGAATCGATCCGGACGTGCTCTCGTTGATCCACGACTACCACGAGTCCGCCGCGACGCGTGGCGTCGACCTGCGCTTGGTCGGCATCCCGCCGCGGCCCTGACCGAAATTTCACAGACCCCTCATCGCCCACCCAAGGACCCGCCTATGGAAAACCTGCACAAACTCTTCGAACACAACCGCCGTTGGGCCGCCGAGATGGTGTCGCTCGACCCCGAGTTCTTCAAGCGGACCGAGGCGAGCCAGGAGCCGCACTTCCTGTTCATCGGCTGTTCCGACAGCCGCGTGCCGACGGACCGGATGACCGGCGCCCTGCCGGGCGAGATGTTCGTGCACCGCAACATCGGCAATCAGGTGTGGAGTACGGACCTCAACCTGATCTCGGTGCTCGCTTACGCGATCAATGTGCTGGACATCCCGCACGTGATCGTCTGCGGACACTCCAACTGCGGCGCGCTCAAGGCCGCGCTCGGTCCGTCATCCAACGGCGTGGTGGACCACTGGCTCAGCGACATCCGCAACACGATCCGCTGGCACCAGAATGAACTGGACGAACAGAAGGATCCGAAGAGCAAGCTCGCCAAACTCGCCGAGCTGAACGTGCAGCAGCAGGTCGGCATCCTGTCGCGCACGCCGGTGATCCAGGAGGCCTGGGCGCGCGGCCAGCGTCCGTATCTCCACGGCTGGGTGTACGACATCGCCAACGGATTGATCCACAACGTGGTGGAGTCGGTGAACTCGGCGGAGAAGGCGGCGCAGTTGTTGCCGAACAACTGATTCTAGATGGGAGATGGGAGATGGGAGATGGGGGAATGACAAAGCCCCGGCGCCGAAAGGCGGCCGGGGCTTCGTTTTAGCAGTCTCTCGACTGCGGGCAGGAGGTGGGAGAGGGAATCCACCCTCTCCCATCTCACTTCTCCCATCTGCCCTTAATACATCCCACCCATGCCGCCGCCACCCGGCGCCGCCGGGGCCGGCTTGTCGTCCTTCTTCTCCACGATGAGCGCTTCCGTGGTGAGGAGGAGCGAGGCGATCGACGCGGCGTTCTGGAGCGCCGTGCGGGTCACCTTCGTCGGGTCGATGACGCCGGCGAGGACGAGGTCCTCGTAGGTGTCGGAGTACGCGTTGTAGCCGAAGTTCTTGTCCTTCGACGCGCGCACCTTCTCGACGACGATCGAGCCTTCGCCACCCGCGTTCTGCACGATCATGCGGATCGGCTCTTCGATCGACTTGCGGATGATGTCCACGCCGATCTGCTCCTCGGCGTCGAGCTTGAGGCCCTTGAGCGCGGCCTGCGCGCGGATGAGCGCCACGCCGCCGCCCGGGACGATGCCTTCCTCGACGGCCGCGCGGGTCGCATGCAGCGCGTCCTCGACACGGGCCTTCTTCTCCTTCATCTCGCTCTCGGTGGCCGCACCGACGTTGATCACCGCGACACCGCCGGCGAGCTTCGCCTTACGCTCCTGGAGCTTCTCCTTGTCGTAGTCGGACGTCGACTTCTCGACGGCGACCTCGATCTCCTTGATGCGACCCTTGATCTTGTCCTCTTCGCCGTAGCCGTCGATGACGGTGGTGTTGTCCTTGTCGACGACGATGCGCTTGGCGCGGCCGAGGTCCGTGATGACGGCGTTCTCGAGCTTGAAGCCGACTTCCTCGGAGATGACGTTGCCCTTGGTGAGGACCGCGATGTCCTCGAGCATCGCCTTGCGGCGATCACCGAAGCCCGGGGCCTTCAC
>JADYYN010000019.1 GCA_020853635.1 Gemmatimonadaceae bacterium | reverse complement strand
TCGACGTCCCTGCCGCCACCTTCATCGTCACGCGCTTGAATCCGATCGCGCGGACCAACAGCGTCACTTCGCCCTGCGGCACACGAAGTCGGTATTCGCCCGCCTCGTTCGTGCGCGCACCGATTGCCTGGCCGAGCACCGTCACACTCGCATCTGCGAGTGCCGCTCCGCCGACCTGCGTGACCTTGCCGGTGACTTCTCGCGTGCCCTGTGCCGCAGCGGTCGTGCCGCCGAATGACAGAGCGAGTGCAAGAATCGCCGCAGCGAGTCTCCTCGTGCCCACGGGACCTCCAACTTGAAGATTGGTGAGGGTACACGCCGCTGGGTGGGAAGCGGCGCGACGTCAAAGACAGATATGCGTTGTGTAAGAGTTCGCACATCTGCCAGACGCGCTATTAGGCACCATTTTCGTTCACGGCGCAAGTAATGAATGCGCAATAGTGCTGACCGAACGATCAGGATGCCGCAACCGCGGGTCATCTCAACCGCTTAGCACCAACCCACGACCAGTGGACCGACGGCCGCGCACGGTGTACCATCTGGCAATGAACTCCACTCGGTTCGCACCCCTCCTGTGCGCCGCCGCGCTCGCCGTCAGCGCCGCATTGACCGTCGATGCCCTGCTTGCCACGGCACTCCCGGCCCAACGCGTCCCTGAACCTCGCAACGTCGGCGCGGCTGCGCCGCGCGCCGCCGGGGTGATCGATGGGACGGTGACCGACACCACGCTCAAGCCCGTCGGCTTCGCCGAGGTCAAGATCCTCCGCACCGACATCAGCATCGAGACCAATGCTCTCGGGCGGTTCCGGTTCGTCGATGTGCCGGCCGGGCAGTACCTGCTGATCGTGCGGCGGATCGGCTTCCGTCCCATCTCGTCGATCATCCAAGTCGGCACGCGCGACACGCTGCGTCTCTCCTTCCTCATGGAGCCGGCCGTCCAGTCGCT
Source organism: Gemmatimonadaceae bacterium (assembly GCA_020853635.1). Lineage (GTDB taxonomy): Bacteria > Gemmatimonadota > Gemmatimonadetes > Gemmatimonadales > Gemmatimonadaceae > Pseudogemmatithrix. The sequence continues at coordinate 14,781 of JADYYN010000019.1, read as the reverse complement.
CGACAAGGTGGTGATCACCGAGGAGCGCCGCTCGCTCAAGATGCTCGAGTTCGAGGAGCGGCGTCGCCAGGGCGTCGGGTTCTTCATCACCCAGGAACAGATCGAACGCCGCAATCTGCCGGTCGCCGCCGACTATCTGCGACTCGCGCCGTCGATTTCACTGGCGCCGAGCCCCAACCCGTCCGGCATCTCGGATCTCGTCGCGATCAGCAAGCGCGAGGGTGGGTCGTTCTTCGGCGACGGTGCCAACGCCTGTGCCATGCAGATCGTGGTAGACGGTGTGCCGATGCCGGCGCGCTTCCCGCTCGAACTCCTCCCCACACCGCGAGAGATCGCCGGCTTCGAGGTCTACGCCGGCGCAGCGACGGTCCCGGTGCAGTTCAGTGGACTCGACCGCCGCTGCGGCATGATCCTCGTCTGGACGCGCGACTACTGAGCACGCGTCCAGTTCTCTCGCGCGCGCGCTAGCACTCGAGCTCCAGCACCCACTCCACCGCGAGGTTCGGGTCGAGCGAGTCGCGCACGGAGCAGTACTTGGTCACGGCCAGCTCGATCGCACGCTCGGCGTGCACACGCTCGATGCCCGCCCCGCGCATCTTGTACGTGAGCACCACACGCACCAGCCGCGCCGGCACGGCGTTCGCCCGCTCGCCCGCGACCTCGATGCTCAAGCCCTGCACCGGCGTCCGACGCTTCTCGAGGATGTCCACGACGTCCACCGCGGTGCAGCCGGCCAGCGCGCAGAGCAGCGTGTCCACCGGACCCGGACCGGTCACCGCATCGGCATCCATGCGGATGGTCTGCTGGCTCCCGAGTCGGCTGCCATCGAACCGATGATCGCCGTCCCAGCGCACGACGACACGATTGATCTTCTTGGGCGCTTCAGTGGTCACGGCGTCGGTCCCTTCGTGATGGGTGTGCGCACGGCGTTGCCCCATTCGGTCCAGCTGCCATCGTAGTTGCGGACCTTCTGGTAGCCGAGCAAGTAGGACAACACGAACCAGGTGTGCGATGACCGCTCGCCGATGCGGCAATACGTCACGACGTCCGTCGCCGGCGTGAGCCCGGCCTCGCCCTCGTAGATCGCCCGCAGCTCGGCGGCGCTCTTGAACGTGCCGTCCGCATTGGCGGCCCGTGCCCACGGTACACTGCGCGCGCCGGGGATGTGTCCGCCACGCAGTGTGCCCTCCTGCGGGTACTCGGGCATATGCGTGCGCTCGCCGCTGTACTCCTGCGGTGAGCGCACGTCGATCATCGCACCCTTCGCACGCTGATGTTGCAGCACCTCCGGCAGGAACGCGCGGATGCGCGCATCGTCGCGCGCGGGCGCCGTGTACGCGCTCGGTGCGAACCGCGGCACGTCGGTCACCATCGGACGGCCTTCGGCCTCCCACTTGGCACGGCCGCCGTCGAGCAAGCGCACGTTCGTGAAGCCGAACAGCTCGAACACCCAGAGCGCGTACGCCGCCCACCAGTTGTTCTTGTCGCCGTAGAGGATCACGGGCGTGCTCGCGTCGATGCCTTTGGCGCGCAGCAACGCCGTGAAGCCCTCGGGCGAGATGTAATCGCGCTGGACCGCGTCGTTGAGGTCGGCGTGCCAGTCGATCTTCTGCGCGCCGGGGATGTGCCCCATCTCGTACAAGAGCACATCCTCGTCACTCTCGAGGATGCGGAGCGACGGATCGCTCAGGTGCGCGGCGAGCCACTCGGTGCTCACCAATTTCTCGGGATGCGCGTAGCCCTTGGCCGAGATATCGGCCGCAACGGAGGATGTCATGCTTGCAAACTAACGGGTGGGACGACGCCCGAAGGGCAGGCGGTTGAGGGCCACGCGCCCGTTGGTGATCACCACCGTCACGTCCTGGAGCCACGCCGCGTCGTCGAGCGGGTTGCCCTCGAGGACGATGAGATCGGCCTCGTAGCCCACCGCGATGCGACCGGTCTTGGTCCCGACCCCGATGAGTTCGGCTGCGCCGCTGGTCGCGGTCGCAAGCGCGTCCACCGCAGAGAGTCCGAGCCCGCGGAAGCGCATGACCTCGTGGCTGATGCGTGTCACCGACTCCGCGCCGTAGTCCGTGTCGGCGCCGGCCGCGATGCGGATGCCCATCGCGTGCGCGCGACGGATCGTGTCCTCGATCCGCGGCGCCATGTGCTGGCCGCGCAGCACCAGCACCGGGTCGTCGTAGTCGCCGCCGGGCTGCGTAAGGTCCCAGATGGTGGAGAGGGTCGGCACCAACCACGTGCCCTTCTGCTTCATGAGCCGGAGCGTGGAGTCGGAGAGGTACGTGCCGTGTTCGATGCTCTTCACGCCGGCGGCGACCGCCGCGTACGCGCCCTCGTCGCCGTGGGCATGAGCCATCACCGGCACGTTCTTCGTTGCCGCTTCCTCGACGATCGCGCGCAGTTCGCGCTCATCATAGACCTGCTTGCGCGGGTCGGTGTCGGGCAGGCCCGCGCGTTCGGTGCCGCGCGTCTTGATCCAATCGACCCCGTGGTCGAGGTTCACGCGCACGAGCGCGCGCAGCTGCTCGGGGGTGTTCACGCCACCCGCGAGTGTGCCCAAGCGTGCATCGGCAAGCAGCGTCTCACCGAGGTTCGGCGTGACGAACACGCCGGTGGCGAGCACGTCCGGCGCGGCGATCTGTCCGGCCCGCGCCATCTCACGCATCTCCACGTCCTGATACGCCGGCACGCTGGCCGAACGCACGGTGGTGACGCCCGAGTGCAGTGCGCGGCGCGCATTTGCGAGCGTAGAGATGTGTGTGTGCGCGTCGATGAGTCCTGGCGCCACCCACCGACCGCCCAAGTCGATCACCGCCACATCGGCTGGGACCGCTCCTCCGGCCCGGATGCTTTGGATGCGCCCATTGGAGATGAGGATCGTCGCATCGCGGACCACTGTGGCGCTCACGCCGTCGACGACGTTGGCGTGGGTGAGGACGAGTGTGTTGTTCGCGGTCTGCGCGGCGGCTGGGGCGACCGCGAGGGCCGTCAGCGCGCTGAGGTGCAACAGGTGTCGAGCAATCATCCGATGCGGGTCCCGTTGGCGACAGGGTGGTCAGGATTGAGCAGCACGACTTCAGTGGTGTTCGGCATGGCGCCGAGGACGAGCACTTCACTCACGTACCCCGCGATGCGGCGCGTCCCGATGTTGGTCACGGCGATCACCTGACGGCCGACCAGGTCCTCGGGGCGATAATGTACGGTGAGTTGGGCACTGGAACGCCGCTCGCCGAGTTCATCACCGAAGTCGATGCGCAGCTTGATCGACGGTTTACGCGCCTCGGGGAACGGCGACGCCTCCAGCACGGTGCCGACGCGGAGGTCGAGCGCGAAGAACTCCTCTGGGGTTGGCATCCCGCTAATGTATCGTTCTCTGCGCGATCAGCGACTGGTTCGTTCCTCACCACCGACACTCACGATGGGTCAGTACCAGCGACATGTATTCGTCTGCACCGGCGGCAAGACCTGCACCGGGCAGGACTCCGCCGCGACGTTCGCGCTCTTGAAGGACCGCGTCCGCGACGCGGGACTCGCGCCGCATGTCCGCGTGAACCACAGTGGTTGCCTCGGCCAGTGCGGGCACGGGCCGATGGTGGTCGTGTATCCCGAGGATGCCTGGTACGACGGAGTGACGGTGGAGAAGGCCGAGCGGATCTTCACCGAGCATCTGCGCGATGGCGTGCCGGTGGAAGCGCTACTCTATGTAGCGCCGCCCGGCGAGAACAAGTTGCCGAAGGTTTGACGGTGGCCACGCCAGAGCAGCTCACGCCGCTGATGGACCCGTATGCGCATCATGTGTTGGTGTGCACTGGCGGCTACTGCTCCACTGACCGTCGCGGGCGTTCGTTGTACTCGCTGCTCGCGCAGCTGCTGCAGCGCGAAGGGCTCTTGTTCGGCCCGCGACGGGTGAAGCGCAGCGAGGCGCCGTGTTTGGGCGTGTGCGCGGGTGGGCCGGTTGTCGCGATTTACCCGTCAGGGATCTGGTACGCGGGCGTCACGCCGGAGCTCCTCGAGCGCATCGTCGTCGAACATCTCCGCGACGGCAAGGAAGTCAGCGATGGAATCTTCCATCGACTGCAGATGGGAGAGGGCAGCGGGCAGAAATAAGACGAGGGCCGCCCGCACGGGCGGCCCTCGTCTCACTTCCTACCTCACCCCTGCCGTCCGAGCAGCCGTGCCACCCGCTCGTCCGTCGACGGGTGCGTCGAGAACATCGAGCTGAGTCCGCCGCCGTGCGCGGCGAGCGGATTCACCTGCGCGAGCGGTGCCGCCGCCGGCGAGATGTCCATCGGGATGCGGCGCGAGTAGGCGTCGAGCTTCTGCAGGGCGCGCGCGAGTCCCTCCGGACGTCCGGCGATCTCGGCGCCCACGGCATCGGCCTTGAACTCGCGCTGACGGCTGATCGCGAACTGGATCAACGACGCGGCCAGGGGTGCGATGATCAACATCGCGAGCCCGGCGATGGGATTGCGGTCTTCGTCGTCAGAGCGGCCGCCGAAGAACACGGCGAACTGCGCGAGCGACGAGATGGCGCCCGCCATCGTGGCCGTCACGGTCTGCAACAGCATGTCGCGATTCTTGATGTGGGCGAGCTCGTGAGCGATCACGCCCTCCATCTCCTCACGGTCGATGAGCTTGGTCAGGCCCGACGTCACGCAGACCACCGCATGCTCGGCATTGCGCCCTGTGGCGAACGCGTTCGGCTGATCGTGCGGGGCGATGGCGACCGTCGGCATGGGGAGCCCGGCGCGTTGCCGCAGACGGTCGACCATGTCGTAGAGCTCAGGCGCGTCCGCGCGCGCGACGATGCGCGCGCCGTACGAGCGCAGGACCATCGACGAGGAGTTCCAGTACATGAACACGTTCATGCCGCCGGCCACCACCAGCGCCAGCACCAATCCCGCTTGGCCTCCGAAATAGCCGCCCAGCGCCCCGAGCAGGGCGGTCATTCCGGCCATCAACACGAAGACCTTCACGTTGTTCATCAGTCGCTCCGACAGAGTGTGTGACATGCCGTGCCAGAACGGCATACTTCGCATGTCTTCCTACCCTGAAGGGGCAATCCTGATGCCAAGTTCCAAGTGGACTCCCGGCTCGGACCCCAGTACGTTCCCCAGACGATGTCCAGCCCATTCGATGCGCGCCGCGAGTTGCTCGGCGCGGCCAAGAAATACCTCCTCGAGAGTCCCGCGACGCCGGAGCCGGCGCCGTTCGTGCCTCCGAGATTGACCTTCGCTGCCCTGGAGAAGATCCCGATGTCCCGTTCCCGTGAGCGCATCCTCGCCAACCTCGAGGAGATGTATACCGAAGCCTTCGGTCGGGCGAAGGCCTCCGAGGATCCGGCGCAGATGGCGTCGTTGGACTTCGCGTACCGTCGCGAGCAGTTGTACTTCGAGATCCTGCTCGACGTGCGCGACGCGCTCGAACGTCGCGCGTAGGCCCTCCATCGCACGCGGCGCCGCGCCGTCGTCGTCGCACTGCGGACTCCCGCGCCGTGGCCGCATCCCTCGTGATCGTCAATGCGCGCATCCGTACCAACGATGCGCGGCGTCCGTGGGCGGATGCCCTGGCCGTGGACGGTGATCGGATCTCGGCGCTGGGGTCGAGCGCCGAGATCATGAAGCGCGCAGGGTCAGCGCGCGTGATCGATGCGAAAGGGGCGACGGTGATCCCCGGTCACGAGGATCCACGTGGGGTGCTGCGCGCTGGGGCGCCAGCGGATCTCCTCATGGTCGATCGCGATCCCACGCGGGACGCAGGGGAGTCGCTTGACGCGGCGCGTGTGATCGCGACGATGGTCGGAGGCGAGCTGGTGTTCGCTGACTGAGCCCGACGCGATGCCGTTCTCGAAGACTACTTCGCGAACGGGATCGGTACGATGACCCGCTTGTATCCCATATCGAGTGCGTATCGGCCGAAGTCGCGGTGGGTCTCGTCGCGCCGCCAGTGCCAGCCCAGCACCCCGGTGCGCAACGCTTCCCCCAGCCGTGCGATCGCCTCGTCCCGGCGACCGAGTATCGCCGCGACGCGGGCGCGGAAGAGCAGGAGCTCGCCCGCGTTGTTGGTCGGCGCTGTGGCCAGGAGCGAATCCGCCCGCGCGGAATCGCCTTGCAACGCCGCGAAGCGCGCGAGGTTCCCGATGTTCCTGATCCGACCGGGGTCGGCGACATTGATCGAGTCGAGCAATGCACGGGCCCGCGGTTGGTCGCCGAGGAACATGTACGCAGACCAGAGCCAGTCGCGGTGATCGCGGTCGAGCGGCTTGACCTTGAGCCGCGCTTCAAGCCAACGGACCGCTTCACGAGCCGCCGCCACGTGGTCGCCGGTCTCATGCGTGAGGTACTCTTCGGCGATCGTGGTCCGCATGGCCCCTTGGGACCAATAAGTATCCGGGTTGAGTGCCTCGGCCTCGGTGAGCAGTGCTTCGAGCGCGGTCACATCTCCCAGCGCGGCCAACGCGCGCGCCTCCAACACCCACGCTGATCGCTGCGTGGGGAAGCGCCGTCGCATCTCCTGGGCGAAGCGCAGTTCGTCCTCATGTTGGCCGGCCACGTGCGCGGCGGACGCGCGCTGGGTCCAGTAGGACGGCCATCCCTTCATCGCCCCGTGGTCCGGATCGAGTGACCCCAATACCGTCAGTGCTTCCGGCGCACGATTGAACTGCAGGAGCACGTACGCGAGGCTGTACGCCGCACGGGAGCCCGGCGCGAGCGCGTTCGCACGACGGAGCTTCTCGATCGCGCGCAGGCGATCATCGCGCGCGTATGCTTGTGTGCCCTCCGCCAGCGCGACGTGATACGACGACAGCGACCCGCGACGCTCGAGGCCTTTGGCGAGCAGTGACTCGGCACGTGGGATCACGCCGTCATTGAAAGCCGCCATGCCCGCGTAGATGAGCGCCGGCGTGAAGCTGGTGTCACGCAGCCATGCTTGCTCCATCGCCCGACTCGCATCCTCGTACTTGTTCGCGTTCGACAGACGGATGCCCTCATCGAACAAGCGGAACGCCTCCCACGTGGGCGGGGTGCTCCCACTGCCGCTCAGCACGCGTTCGTCCGACGCGACCCCCACCGCCCCCATCACCCGGTCCCGCAGTTCTCGCACCGCCGCCGACGCCGAATCGAGCGCGACCATCAAGGGTGGGATCGCCGCGATGAGTCGTCCGCTGCGCGCATCGGTGACCGAGGCCTGGAAGCGCAGCGAGTCACCGGTCCGGTAGTAGCTGCCGGTGATCACAGTGCCGGCACCGGTCTGTCGTCGCACCATCGCGATCGGATCGCCGCCCAACGCGGCGGCCCCCTCGGCGGTGATCACCATCGTGGGCCACGGCACCACCGGCATGATGGCCGCTTCGTGCATGCCCTGTGTGATCCAGTCACCAGCCAGCCGCCCCCAACTGTTCAGCGAGGAATCGGCCGTCTCGTTCGTCAGCGGCAACACCGCTACTGGCCCTGCGATCCCTTGCATCGGCGGGAGCACCGAGGACCATCGCGGCCATGTCGCGCCGAGGACGATCACGGCGGCCGCCGCAGCGACCAGCGGCCAGCGTGAGCGCTTCGCCGATGCCGGCGCGAGGGCATCCAGTGCCGCCACCAGCGCACGCGCGCTCTGCGGTCGCTCCGACGGGTCCTCGGCGAGACAGGCCTCGATGAGTGTCACGAATGATCGCGGCGCGTCCGGGCGCAACGTCGCCAGCGGCGCGGACGGCTGGCGTGCCCCCGTGAGGAGCTCGCGCGCCAGCAGCCCCCACGCGTACAAGTCCGAGCGATGGTCGACGGGTTGCCCTGCAGCCTGCTCGGGCGCCATGTAGCCCGGCGTCCCGACTGGCGGCCGAACGGCGTACTCCGCGGTGCGCACCTCGGTCTGGATCTTCGCCACACCGAAGTCGATCAGGAACGCGTGCCCGTCGACGAACAGCACGTTGTCGGGCTTCAGGTCGCGATGCACGATGCCTGCGGCGTGCGCATGGGCGAGGGCATCGGCCACACTGCGCAGCACCGCGACGGCCTCGCCGAGCGGGCGCGCGCCGTCGCGGCGGAGCCGCTCGCGCATCGACTCGCCGCCCACGTACGGCATGACGTAGTAGTACAACGCGCCCAGCGCACCGGAATCGATCAGCGCGAGGATGTGCGGATGCGACAGCTTCGCCGCGATGCGGACCTCGTCGCGGAACTGCTGCTCGCCCAGCAGCGCGCTCACCTGCGGCTGCAGCACCTTCAACACCACCGGACGGTCGTGCTTGCGTTCGTGCGCGCGAAAGACGATCGCCATGCCGCCTTCGCCCAACGTCGATTCGATCGTGTAGCGATCGCCGAGTGCGGCGTCGAACTCCGCGCGCACGTCCACGTGGGGTCGCGAGGTCAACGGGTGGTCGAGGAACCCCGGACCGTCATGCGCGCGGAACATGCGCGCGACGCGATCGTGGAGCGCCGCGTCATCGCCGCACTGTGCGCGCAACCACGCGGCGCGTTCCGCCGCCGGCACTTCGAGGCCCTCGTCGAACAAACGCTCGATACGCGACCAGTCCAAATGCGGGCTCACCGGCCACCCTCGGTATCGTCGCGCAACTCACTCAGCAACCACGCGCGCGCTTTCACCCAGTCGCGTTGTACGGTGCGCGTGGTCACGCCCAGCGCCTCGGCCGTCTCGGTCTCGTCGAGCCCGACGAAAAAGCGCAGCTCCACCACGCGCTGCAATCGCTCGTCCTGTTCACCGAGATGCCTCAGGGCGTCGTCGAGCGCGATCATGTCATCGAGCGGCAGCGAGACGCCGAGCTGGTCGTCGGTGAGCGTGATCGGCGTGATCGCACCACCGCGCTTGGCCGAGCGGCGTTGGCGCGCGTGCTCCACGAGCACCTGTCGCATCGCGCGTGCCGCGATGGCGAGATAGTGTGTGCGCTCCAGGCGCTCGAGCTGCGGGCTGCCCGTGAGTTTGAGCCACGCTTCGTTGAGCAGCGCGGTGGGCTGCAACGTGTGTCCGACCGCCTCCTTCTGGAGGAGGCGGTCGGCGATCAGCCGCAGCTCCTGATAGAGCCGCATGAACTGATCATCACTTCGCTCGCGGGGTGCCTCGCGCGTCGGGTGGGTCGGCTCGCTCGTCACAGGCCGGAATATACGGCCCGTCCCACCCGCGGGGTGTGCGGCGGATCACGGCGCCCGGTCTACGGACGTGATCCGCCGTCCAATTTCCATCCTCTCCCACCATCCACCATCCACCCTCTAACTACAGTCGATGATACGTCAGCCCGACGTTCTGCGCCTGCTCGATGGCGATCACCATCGCCGGCACCAGAGTCACACCCGGCAGGATGTTGGCCTTCATGTCGGCATGCACCGCCTCGGCGCTCAAGCCGTGCTGCTTGGCCACCATGCCCGCGAAGATGCCGAGCGCGTTGTTGCACACGATGAACGTCGCGCCGCGCTTCTGCAGCGTCTCGACGCTGGCCTGCGGCAACGCGTTGCCGAGGATCACCGGGCTCGAACGCCACGGATTCGCCGTCGCGGCCGCACCGGACGCGTCCTTCTCACCGAGGAAGGCGCCGAGTTTGTACTTCGCCCACATCGCGTCGTTGAGCGCGAAGAACGTCGTGCCACCGTAGAAGGTCAGGACGGCATCGACGTCCTTGTCCGCGGTCTGGAAGGCCTTGTTGTACGTGTCGTAGTAGTTGAGCACGTGCACCAGCGGGATGCCGCCATCGGACTTGGGCGAGTCGAAGAGCTGGCGATGTTTGGCTCGCAGCCCCAGCAGCCAGGCATCCTGACGCGGGGCCTGGGCCCGCAGTTCGGCGACGGGGCGGCTGAGCGCCATGCCGGTGACGAGCGCGATGGTGGCGAGGCTGAGCGCGACGAACGCGCGCGAGGTGGGGTGGAGCGTACGGGTAGTCGACATCGGATTCTCCTGAAGGGAACGGTGTGGCGGGACCAGGAGAGTCTGCGAGGGATCGCGGCGGCAGCCGACATCGGGCGCGATGGCAGTCCCCGCGCCTAGCGCGGTGCGGCGATCGGCGCGATCAGTCGGAGATACCGGGAGTCGTTGCGCAGGGACTCGAAGTCCCGCTGCAACCCATGGTGCATCCATTGCCAATTGGAGACACCGATGGCGATGCCTTCGCTCAGTTTGGCGATGGCGTCGTCGTGGTAGCCGAGGAGCGCGCAGACGCGCGCGTGGTACAGGAGATACTCTCCGCGCGAGCGCCCGACATCCACGCCGAGTCGCCGCGCCGCGAGCGGGGCATTGCCGCGCCGCGCTGCGAGTGTGGCCAGTTGGCCGCGATACAACATGCGGTCAGGCAGCTCGCGGTCGAGTGCGTCGAGCAGCCGCTCGGCGCGGTCGTACTCGCCGAGTCCGATCATGGCCTGCGACAGCCATTCGCGGTGTGGCCGATTCGTGGGGGCATCGCGGAGTCGTGTTTCCAGCCAGGTGGCGGCCGCGCGGAACATCGCGGTCGAATCACCCGAGTGATGCAGCCGGAACTCCTCGGCGGCGACCTGTCGCATCGCCCCCTGCGACCAGTAGACATCCGGATCCAGTGTCTCGGAGGCGATGAACAACGAGTCGAGCTCGGCCCGGCGCCCCAGCGCGGCGAGTGCACGCGCCTCGATGACCAACGCCGAGCGCTGCTTCGGGAACCGGCGCTGCAGCTCGCGCGCGAGCGCGAGTTCTTCCTCGTACCGCTCGAGTAAGTGGTTCGCGTGGGCGCGTTGGTTCCAGTACGACGGCCATTCACGCATGGGTCCGTGGTCGGGATCGAGCGCACGCAGCGTCGCCTCCGATTCCTCCGGCCGATTGAGCGCCATCAAGAACAGCGCCGTGTTGTACGATGCGCGGGATCCCGGTGCGAGCGTGACCGCCTTGTTGGTGTGCGAGAGCGCCCGCGCGAAGTCTCCCTCCCGCGCGGCGACGACCGCATCGAGGAAGGTCGCGTGGTACGGCGTGAGCAGCGGACGGAAACGGGCGATCGTCCCAAGCAAGCTGTCGGCACGCGGGCGCGCACCGTCGTTCATCGCCGCGATGGTCGCGTAGATGAGCGCCGGCACATAGGTGGTGTCGGCGCGCCACGCTTGCTCCATCAACGCACTCGCGGACTCGTAGCGATACGCGTTGAAATCACTCAGCCCGCGGTCGAACAGCCGGTATGCCTCCCACGTGGGCGGCTTGGCGCCAAGCCCTGCGGTGAGGCGCTCGTCGAACGCGACCGCGACGGCGCCGATCAGGCGCTCGCGCATCTCGCGCACCGCTGCCGCGGACGAGTCACGCGCGACGACTACCGGTGGGATCGCGGCGATCAGCCGGCCCGTGCGTGCGTCGGTGATCGACGCCTGATATCGCAGCGAGTCGCCCGCGGCGTAGTAGCTGCCGGTCACCACGGTCGCCGCCCCCGTCTGCTTGCGGACCAGAGCGACAGGGTCGCCACCCTCCTTCGCATGGTCGATCGACGCGATCGCCATCGACGGCCACGGGATCACCGGCAGCAGCCCGGACTCATGCAGTCCTTGGGTGACCCAGTCGCCGGCGAGGCGCCCCCAGCCGGCGAGCGACGAGTCCGCGGTCTCGTTGGTGAACGCCAGCACCGCGATCGGTCCGGCGATGGAGCCTACGGCGGGAACCGTCGGTGTCCGTTGTGCCCACACGACACCCAACATGGCCACCAGTGATGCGGCGAGCGCGACAATCGGCCAGACGCGCGCCGGACGACGCGACTCCTCGAGCGCGTCGAGCGCCGCGACCAGCGCCTTCGCGCTCTGTGGACGCTCGGACGGGTCGATCGCCAGACAGGCCTCGACGAGCGCGACGAGCGACTTCGGAGCGTCAGCACGAGCCGGTCCCAACGGGATTCGCGATTCGCGAGAGCCGGTGAGCACTTCGCGCGCGAGCAGCCCCCACGCGTACAGGTCGGCGCGGTGGTCGATCGCACCGCCCGACGCTTGTTCCGGCGCCATGTAGCCCGGTGTGCCGATCGGCAGACCCGGGGCCGTCTCGTGCGCCCGCTCCTCGGCGTCGAGCCTGGCAACGCCGAAGTCGATGAGGAACGCGTGCCCCTCGACGACGAGCACGTTCTCGGGCTTGAGGTCGCGATGCACCACGCCGGCGTTGTGCGCATGTGCCAACGCGTCCGCGACATCGCGGAGCAACGTGAGCGCGGCGGCGAGCGGTAGCGCGCCGTCGCGCTTGAGCCACTCGCGCAGCGACTCGCCGCCCACGTACGGCATCACGTAGTAGAACAGCCCGTCCACCGCGCCCGAATCGATCAAGGCGAGGATGTTGGGATGCGAGAGCTTCGCGGCGATCCGCACTTCGTCGCGGAACCGCCCTTCACCGACCAGCGCGGTCATCGCCGGATGCAACACTTTGAGCACGACCGCCCGGTCGTGCTTGCGCTCGTGCGCGCGGAATACGGTCGCCATGCCACCTTCGCCGAGCGTCGCCTCGATGGCGTAGCGCTCGCCCAGCGCCGCGTCGAGGCGTGCGCGGACGTCGGCACGGGTCTCGTGCCGCCCCGCCGCGAGTGGTTGGTCGAGCCACCCGGGCGAATCATGCGCGCGGAACATGCGCGCGACGCGTTCACGCAGTGCACGGTCGTCGGGGCACTGCGCGAGCAACCACGCCTCACGCGCCGGGGTCGGCACCTCCAGCCCTTCTTCGAAGAGCCGCTCGAGCCGGTCCCAGTCGTCGGCGTCGCGCGCGTGGTCGGACGTCGAGATCATATCACGACACGCGGACCGGATCGTCGTCGCGCAGTTCGCTCTTGAGCCACGCCCGCGCCTTCACCCAGTCGCGCTGCACGGTACGGCTCGTCACGCCGAGGGCCTTGGCGGTCTCCTCCTCGTCGAGGCCCGCGAAGAACCGCAGCTCCACCACCCGCGCCAACCGCTCCTGCTTCGCGGCGAGGCGCTCAAGCGCCGTGTCGAGCGCGATGAACTCATCCAGCGGGATACTCACGCCGAGTTGGTCGTCGGCGAGTGTGACCGGCTTGAGGTCGCCACCGCGCTTCGCAGTCTGACGGGAACGCGCGTGCTCGACCAATACCTGGCGCATCGCACGGGCGGCGATCGCGAGATAGTGATTGCGTTCCAGTCCACGCAACGCGGGGCTGCCGGAGAGCTTGAGCCACGCTTCGTTCAGCAACGCGGTCGGTTGCAGCGTGTGCCCCACGGCTTCGCGCCGCAGGAGGCGGTCCGCGATGAGACGCAATTCGTCGTACAGGCGAAGGAACGGATCGTCACCGCGTGTGGCAACGGACTCGGACATCATGGCAACATCCATACAGGGGGGCGCTCTCGAATATACGGGTTCAGACGGCACTGAGGAGGAACGTCACGACCCGTTGCCAGTGACGCTCGGCGTAACCCTGACGGAAGAAATCGAAGTGCCCGAGAGGGTCGTCGGCATGGTGCTCACGTACTACCCGCGCAGACCGGTATTCCCGCACCAGCGCATCGACCGCGGTACGTGGTGCGATACGATCGTCCGCGAAACTCAGCGCGAGGATCGGCAGGTCGAGCATGGCATGACCCTCCCAGGTGCCGAGATGTTCCCGCCGCCGACACCACGCTGCGAGTTCGCGCGCGACGCCCTCCGGTAGGTCCTCGCCAAGTCCGAGTTTCGACGAAGGGAAACGGCCCAGGAGCATCGATCCTAGTGGTACGAGTACCCGCCACAGGAACTGCAAGGCGGGGCGTTTCGTCGTCGGCCAATGACCCAACCAGCCGTGATGCCCACCGACGAACACCGCGCGCGACACACGACTCGCATTCGTCGCGAGGCCGAGGGCCTGGGCACCGAACGAATGCCCGACGAAGTAGATCGGGCGATCCGGTGCGCGACGTTCGGCCCACGCGATCGCGGCCGAGAGATCCTCCGTGCCCCACGCACGCATGGTCAATCGCGGGTCACGCGATGAGGTCTCATGGCGCGAATCACCGATTCCGCGCCAATCCCACGTGAGCGTATCGAATCCCTTCCGCGCGAGGAACTCCGCGAACGGCACGTAGAACCGATGCGGCGCACCGGTCGCGGGTGCGATGAGCACAACACCGCGGCTCTCGCCACCGGCGAGCCAGCGTGTCCCACCCAACGGGAACCCGTCCTCCGTCAGCAGCGTGACGGCAGCGGGGTTGGCTTCAGGTGCCGCGGCCGTGTGGACGAAGGCCGGGATGTCGGACGAGATGCGCTGCGGCAGGGACATGGTGGACGGGTGGACGTCCCCAGAGATGCGCGAAGGGGGGCCGCGACCCGACGCGACCCCCCTTCTGCTCATAGATCCCGGCGAATACTCAACCGGTCAACGCATTCCGAAGCACCCTTCAGTACGCCGCGATCTCCTCGTACGCCTGCAGGAAGTCGGACACCTGCGGCAGGATCTGGTCCTCGAGCGACGGCGCATAGCCCACGAACGTGTCCATGCTCGCCACACGCTTCACCGGGGCGTCGAGCCACGCGAAGCAGTCATCGGCGATCCGTGCCGCGATCTCGGCGCCGTAGCCCCACGAGATCGAATCCTCGTAGGCCACGATCACGCGACCGGTCTTCTTCGCTGAGGCGTACACCGCTTCCTGGTCCCACGGCGAGAGCGTGCGCAGGTCGATCACTTCCACGGAGAGGCCCTTCTCCTCCTCGATCTGCTTCGCGGCGACCAACGCGCGCTGCACCGTCGCGCCGTAGGTCACCACGGTCACGTCGCTGCCCTCCTTCACGGTCTTCGCCTTGCCGAACGGGATCATGAAGTTCGGGCCGGGATACGCGCCCTTGTTGTACGTCTGGCGGTAGAGATGCTTGTGC
>JADYYN010000018.1 GCA_020853635.1 Gemmatimonadaceae bacterium | reverse complement strand
CGCCCTTGTTGTACGTCTGGCGGTAGAGATGCTTGTGCTCGAGGAAGATCACCGGATCATCCCCGCGGATCGCGGTGCGGAGCAGACCGTTCGCATCGAGCGCGTTGCTCGGGCACACCACGCGCAGACCCGGGCAGTGCGTGAACAGCGACGCACCCGTCTGCGAGTGATAGATCGCGCCGCGGATGTAGCCGCCGTACGTGGTACGCACGACCACCGGCGCCGAGAACGCGTTGGACGACCGCCAGCGCATTGTCGCGAGCTCGTCGCGGATCTGCATGTAGGCCGTCCAGATGTAGTCGAAGAACTGCACTTCGACCACCGGCTTGAAGCCGCGCAGCGCCATGCCGATCGCGCGCCCGAGAATGTTCGCTTCCGCGAGCGGCGTGTTGAACACGCGCGTGCCACCGAACTCCTTCTGCAGGCCCCACGTCACCTTGAAGACGCCGCCCTTGCCCTTCACCTTGCCGAGGTACTCCTCGCGCGAGACGTCGGCGACGTCTTCACCGAACATCACGATGCGGCCGTCGCGGCGCATCTCGTCCTTCATGCACGAGTTGAGCAGGTCGACCATCGTCGTGGGCTCGCCGCTGAACTGCGGGTCGTCCTCGGTGTCGAACTGTTCGCTCGTCGGATCGACGTCGGGCGAGTACACGGCGTACGCGGCCGTCTCCGGCGCGGGCTGCGGCTGCACGAGTGCGTCGTCGGTGGCCGCAAGCACCTCGGCGTCGACCGACTCCTGGATCGCCTTGATCTCGGCCTCGGTCGCATAGCCTTCGTCGACCAGCCACTTCGGGTAGGTCGTGATCGGGTCGCGCGCGGCGTCGGCATCACGCTCGGCGTCGGGGCGGTACATCACCTCGTCGTCGGAGAGCGAGTGCGAGTACGGGCGGATGACCTTCGCGTGCACGAGTGCCGGGCCCTTCCGCTCACGCGCATACGCGACCGCTTTCTGCATCGCTTCGTACGAGGCGAGGAGGTCGCAGCCGTCGACTTCGATGATGTACAGGTCAGGGAAGCCGGTCACGAGCTTGCTGATCGAGCCGCCCGCCGTGTTCACTTCCACCGGCACTGAGATCGCGTAGCCGTTGTCCTCGACGAGGTAGACGACCGGCAGCTTGAGATTCGACGCGGTGTTGAGCGACTCCCAGAACTCGCCCTGCGACGTCGTGCCGTCGCCGGTGGAGACGAACACGACTTCGTCCTTCTCGAAGCCTTCGGTGATGCCGAGGGTCTTGGCGCGCACCACGGCTTCAGCAGAACCGACCGCCTGCAGGAACTGCGTGCCCGTCGGCGACGAGGTGGAGACGATGTTGAGCTTCTTGTGACCCCAGTGCGAGGGCATCTGGCGGCCGCCCGAGTTGGGGTCGATCGCCGCGCCGACGGCCGAGTAGAGCATCTCGGCGCCGGTCATGCCGAGCTGCAGGCAGAGCGCGCGATCGCGGTAGTACATGTAGAACCAGTCGTACGAGGGCTTGAAGACCATGCCCGCGGCGGTCAGGATCGCCTCGTGGCCGGCGCCGGAGATCTGGAAGAAGATCTTGTTCTGGCGCTTGAGCTGGATCTCTTTGTCGTCCAGGCGGCGCGAGAGGAACATGGTGCGGTACGCCGCGACGAGCTGGGCCTTGGTCAGACCGTGCGTCGAGGTACGCGCCTTGGCGGAGGTGGCCATGGTCGGGTGGGACTGGGTGGAGAGGCGCCGGGCCGGCGGCCGGGCGGCGGAATGCAAAGAAAGTTAGCAGGAAGAGCTAAGGGGGGGAGGCAAGCCTCCGGGCTCGCGCGCGCGGGGCGAGGTGATCCCCTCACCCCTCACGCGTGGCAACAGCCGCACCTACCTTCTCGCGCACTGCCGACCACAACCCGAGGTCTCCTATGTCTGGTCCGTTGGTTCTCCCTCGCATGGCGTCCTCGCTGCAGGACTTGGGTTCCCGGACGACGGCGGTCCTGCGCTCCGCCCTGGCGGCCGTAGGCGTGTTGGCTTCCGTCTCGCTCGGGCTCCCATCCCGCGCTTTCGCACAACTCGCTCCGCCAACCGGCTGGAAGTGGACTCTCGACGGCGCGGCTCGCTTGGTGAACGGCGGCCGCTTCGCGCCGACCGATTCGACGTTCGACTTTGCGCACATGGCACCTGGCTGGCACATCACGATGGGGCCCGGCGCGGTGCTCTACGATCCTGCGGAGCGCGCGAGTGGTCGGTTCGTCGTCGAGGGAGAACTGATCCTGTTCCCGGACGCATCGGCCAACGAGTACGGCGTGTTCGTCGGAGGGAAGGCACTCGAAGACGACGCACGCAAGGAGTGGGTCGCGTTCGTGGTGCGTGCTGACGGTCAGGTCGCGGTGATGCGGCAGCGTGGGAGCGAGACGACGTGGCTGCTCCCGTGGCGCGCGCATGCGGCGAGCAAGGTGCTGGTGAGCGGTGCGACAGCGAAGAACTATGTGACCGTGCGTGCCGAGCCCGACTCGGTGCGGTTCGTCGTCAACGGCGAGCGCGTGGCGGCGTTCGAGCGCAGCGCCCTCGACGTCGACGGCGTGCTCGGGTTCCGCATCGGGAAGAGCGTGAATCTGCACATCACCAATCTCGACGTCACGCGGCGGCTCGCGCCGTTCCCGACACCCAAACGGCCGTAGCGTCCGGCCGTCGGTGGCTGCGGCACGGATCGCTGAGGACCTTCCCGACCGTCGGCGGGTACGGCCCGAGTCCGCTACCCACCGGAGGACGATATGCGCGGTCTGTTCGCACTGCTCGCCGTTCCCGCAGCGCTGCATGCACAGAACCCGGTAGTCCGGCTCGTTGTCAGCGATTCGCTCGGCCAGCGTGTGCCGTTCGCATACGCGCATCTCGGCTCAGGCGCCGGTCGCGTTGCGTCGGATTCCGGTGTCGTGGAGTTCCGGGGCGACGCCAAGGACTCATTGAAGTTCATCGTGCGTCGCATCGGCTTCGCGCCGTTCGGCGGTTGGATCCGCCGAGATACGGTGTCGGGCGAGTACCGCGTGGCGATCAATCAGCTGCCCCGACAGCTCTCCCAGGTGGACGTGCGCGGACTGCCGGACGGCCCGCTCGTGCGCGCCGGGTTCTACGACCGCCTGGAGCGCGCGCGCCGTGGGGCCACTGTGGCGCGGTTCATCACGCCCGAGGAGATCGAGCTGCGGAATCCGACGCGCATCACGCAGCTGCTCGAGAATGAGAACATCGT
>JADYYN010000017.1 GCA_020853635.1 Gemmatimonadaceae bacterium | reverse complement strand
GATCCTCTGGTGGCCGGCGATGCGATGAACGAGGCCGCCACATGGATGCGGGGACTCCCCTACACGGCGACCGATGAAGCACTGACAGCCAAGCCCCGGTCCCACGCCCCATCATGCAGGGCACGCCAGGTCTGGCACCCGCCGCCCTCCGGTGGCACCTTCCCTCCGTTCCTCGTTCCGCCTCCCCCCTTCCCCCCGATCCGATGATCCTCGGAGTCCCCCTCGAACGCGCCGCTGGCGAGTCGCGAGTGGCCCTCATTCCTGAGAGTGTGGGCAGGCTCGTGAAGGCCGGCGTCACCGTCACCGTCGAGCGCGGTGCCGGCCTCCACGCCGGCTTCACCGACGCATCATATGAAAAGGCCGGCGCGGCGCTCGGTGACACCGCCGCCGCCTTCGGCGTGGACCTCGTCTGCAAGGTCCAGAAGCCGACCCCCGCCGAGGCGGCGCTCATGAAGTCCGGCGCACACCTCATCTCCCTGCTCCAACCCTCCACGAGCGCCGAGTCCATCGCGGCGCTCGATTCGCGTGGCGTCACGGCCTTCGCACTCGAACTGGTCCCGCGCATCACGCGCGCCCAGTCGATGGACGTCCTCTCCTCGCAGGCCACGGTCGCCGGCTACAAGGCGGTGCTCGTGGGCGCGTCGAATCTCGTGAAGTTCATGCCGATGCTCACCACCGCAGCCGGTACCATCGCCCCCAGCAAGTGCTGCGTGCTCGGCGCCGGTGTCGCAGGCCTGCAGGCGATCGCGACCGCGCGTCGACTCGGCGCCGTGGTCTCAGGGTTCGACATCCGCGCCGCCGCCGCCGAACAGATCCGGTCGCTCGGTGCGACGGTCGTCGCGCAGGACCTGATCTCCGCCGACTCGCAGACCGCCGGCGGATACGCCAAGGAACAGAGCGCCGAGCAGCAGGCGGCCATCCAAGCCGCGCTGCGCGCGCATCTCGCGGGCATGGATCTCGTGATCACCACCGCACAGATCCCGGGCAAGACCGCCCCACGCCTCATCTCCACGGAGACGGTGCGCACCATGGCGCCGGGCTCGGTGATCATCGACCTCGCCGCCGAGAGCGGCGGCAACTGTGAGGCCACCAAAGCCGGCGAGACGGTCGATGTGAACGGCGTGAAGGTCATCGGTCCGGTGAACCTGCCGGCGACCATGCCGCAGCACGCCTCGGCGATGCTCTCGCGGAACATCCTCACGTTCGTGCAGCACATGCTCACCAAGGAAGGCACACTCAATGTGGACCGCGCCGACGAGATCACCGGCGCGATGATCGTCACCGGGAGGGCAGCGTCATGACCGGCATGGACCTGATCGGCTTCATCGTCATCTTCATTCTGGCGACGTATCTCGGGGCTTCTCTCATCGGCCGCGTGCCACCCACGCTGCATACACCGCTCATGTCGGGCGCGAACGCGGTGTCGGGCATCACGGTTGTCGGCGCGATGGCCATCGCCGGCCACACGGACTACGGCGTGCTCGGCAGCATCCTCGGCTTCATCGCCATCGTGTTCGCGATGATGAACGTGGTGGGCGGTTACGCCGTCACCGACCGCATGCTCGAGATGTTCAAGAAGGCGCCCGGGGGTGAGAAGTGATCAATCCCTCACTCGAACGGCTGCTGTATCTCGTGGCGGCCGTCCTGTTCATCACGGGACTCAAGCAGCTGCAGAGTCCCGAGACCGCGCGCCGCGGCAACCAGATCTCGGCGCTGGGCATGTTGCTGGCCATCATCGTCACGTTGATGAGCACCAAGACGGTCACCTACGGCACCATCGCCGCCGGCCTGCTGGTGGGTGGCGCGATCGGCCTCTTCATGGCGCGCAGCGTGAAGATGACGTCGATGCCGCAGATGGTCGCGCTGCTCAACGGCGTCGGTGGCGGATCGTCGCTGCTGGTCGCCTCGGCGGAGTTCCTGCACTTGGAGCAGACCGGCACCCTCCCCACCGTCGACGTCGCACTTTCCACGCAGCTCGGCGTGCTGATCGGTGCGGTCACACTCACCGGTTCGGCGATCGCTTGGGCGAAGCTGCAGGAAGTGATGACCGGCAAGGCGATCGTGTTCGGCGGGCAGAAGATGGTGAACGGCCTGCTCTTCACGGTGATCCTCGCGCTCGCCGGCTGGTTGATCGCCGTGCCCGAGGCGCCCATGTGGGCGTTCTACGCGCTCATCGGCTTGTCGCTGCTCATCGGTGTGCTGCTCGTGATCCCCATCGGCGGCGCGGACATGCCGGTGGTGATCTCGCTGCTCAACTCGTACTCCGGCATCGCCGCGGCCATGACCGGCTTTGTGATCAAGAGCGAAGTGCTCGTGATCTCGGGCGCCCTGGTGGGATCGTCGGGCATCATCCTCTCGCAGATCATGTGCAAGGCGATGAACCGCTCGCTCTCCAACGTGTTGTTCGGCGCGTTCGGCGCGGCGGCCGGCAAGAGCACGAAGACGGCCGAAGGCCTGGTGGCCAAGACCACCAACGTCGAAGAAGCCGCACTGCAGCTCGCGTATGCGCAGCAGGTGATCGTGGTGCCCGGCTACGGCCTCGCGGTCGCACAGGCGCAGCACCAGGTGCGCGAGCTGATGGACCTGATCGAGAAGCGCGGCGGCACGGTGAAGTTCGCGATCCACCCGGTGGCCGGTCGCATGCCGGGCCACATGAACGTGCTGCTCGCCGAAGCGAACATCCCGTACGACAAGCTCATGGACATGGATGACATCAATCCGGAGTTCGAGCGCACGGATGTCTGCCTCGTGATCGGCGCGAACGACGTGGTGAATCCGGCCGCACGCACCGACACCTCGTCACCGATCTTCGGCATGCCGATCCTCAACGCCGATCTCGCGAAGCGGTGCATCGTGATGAAGCGCGGCATGAGCGCCGGGTTCGCGGGCATCGAGAACGAACTGTTCTACGCGGACAAGACGCAGATGTTGTTCGGGGATGCGAAAGGGACGCTGTCGAAGTTGGTTGCAGAGGTGAAGCAGGTTTGAGCGCGGACTGCTTACGGCGTTGGGAGTGGTGAGTCTTGAGTGGTGAGTAGG
>JADYYN010000016.1 GCA_020853635.1 Gemmatimonadaceae bacterium | reverse complement strand
TCTGCGACACCGCGTCCCGTCGTCTCTTGTTGGCGTCGCATGTTGTTGGCGTTCTGCACCGCCTTCCCAGCGATGGCACGAGTCAGAGCACGGATCCAATCGCGGGCTTCGAGGCGGTTGTGATGGAGGCGGCCCCGGACAATGGCTTCCGCCAGAAGATGCCCGCGTCGGGCGTGTACGACCAAGTCGTAGGGTTTCGCGAAGCGCCAGACGGCGCGCATGTGATCATCGGACGCGCTGACCGAGAGCACACCGGCGCGGGTGACTTTGCGACGTACCGGGAGGTCCGCGTCGCGCGCGACGGCGTGCAGCGTCCCGAGGCGAGTTCACCGTGGCGCTTCGTCGGTCAGGCGGACGGCCGAACAGTGTGCTATCGCACCGCTCCGGCACCCACGATCGCGGTGGTGCGCACTGCCGGCTGCCCAGCCAGGTAGGCGGCATAACGGCAGTTGGTGCAGTCGGCCGCGCTGGGGTAGCGGTTGGGCGGCCGTGCTTTATCGTACCTGACGGTACCGCACGGCCGCCCAACCGCATTTTATTGGTTCTTCGAGGAATTCCGGGAAAGCCCCGTGACAATCGCGCTGGTCGCGCGCATGCTATCGGCATCGGAGGATGCCCATGGCGTACGAGGAGCTCAGCGCGCTGCTTGGGGGGTGGGAGGGGTTCATGATCGCGGCCGTGCGGCGCGAGCCCACCTCGACGACGCAGCCGGTGCCGCGCGTCGTGATCGTGCTGGAGCCGGTGCCGTCGCGCCCCAAGCGCTGTAGCCGCTGCGACGGCGAGGTCGTGACCGTCCATGAAGTGACCACGCGCCGCGTGCGCGATCTGCCGCTGATGGACGCCGAGACCTGGATCGAGTTTCCCCGCGCGCGCGTCGAGTGTCCACGGTGCGGGCCGACCGTCGAAGCCGTTCCGTGGCTCGATCGGTATCAGCGCATGACGACGCGCCTCGCCGCCGCCATCGCACGGCTCGCGCAGGTGTTGCCGATCAAGCACGTCGCGCAGTGGTTCGGCGTCGGCTGGGAGACCGTCAAGCAGATCGACCAGCGGGCGCTCGAGGCGCGGCTCGGCCCGATCGATCTCCGCGACGTGCGCCTGATCGCGATTGACGAGTTCGCGATTCACCGCGGCCACCGCTACGCGACGGTCGTGGTCAATCCGCTGACGCGGAAGGTCCTGTGGGTGGGCCGCGGCCGCGCGCGCGAGGACCTGCGGCCCTTCTTCGCGCAGCTGGGCCCCGAGGGCTGCGCGCGCCTGGAAGCCGCGGTCATGGATATGAGCGGCGCCTACGCCGACGAGGTCCGCGCCCACTGTCCCCACGCGGCGATCGTGTACGACCTGTTCCATGTGGTGGCGAAGTATGGGCGCGAGGTGATCGATCGCGTGCGCGTGGACGAGACGAATCGCGTGGCCGGCCGCGCCGTCGGCCGCGAGCGCGTCCGACGGGCCCAGCGGCGCATCATCAAAGGCGCCCGCTGGTTGCTGCTCCGCAATCGGGACACGGTGACGCGCCCGGCCGATCGGATCCGCTTGCGGGACCTCCTCGCCGCGAACCGCGCGCTCTTCACGGTCTACGTACTCAAGGACGACTTGAAGCAGCTCTGGCGGTTTCGCTATCCGGGGGCGGCCCGGCGCTTCTGGGCGCAGTGGCGGCGGCGCGCGCTGGCGAGTCGCCTCGCGCCGCTCCGCGCCTTCGTGCGCCGGCTCACCCCGTACCTCGAGGGGATCATCAGCCATTGTCGATACCCGCTGCACACGAGCGTGCTCGAAGGGATCAACAACAAGATCAAGGTTATCAAGCGCATGGCGTACGGCTTTCGCGACGACGCGTACTTCTTCCTCAAGATCCGCGCGGCCTTCCCCGGTATTCCGTGAAGAACCATTTTATGGAAGCGGCCGCAGCACAACTTGACGTTATGCCGACCCAGTCAGGTCTCGCGCTCCGAAGAGGAGCACGCTCTCTGCGCTCGATCTCCAGCCGAGGACCTCGGTGCGAAGCCTTTTCTTCGGTGGCACGGTAAGCGACGTCCGACTCGCGTGGCGATCGCTGGTCCGACATCCGGTATTCGCACTCGTCTCGCTTCTGTCGACTGCGCTTGGCGTCGGTGGGTGCGCATTGGCGTTCGCCGTCACTGCGTACCTCCATTGGCGTCCCTTGCCCTTCCAGAGTCCGGGGCAACTGGTCGAGATCTTGGACGATGCTCCAGACGTAGTCAGTGCCGCGACAGCTGACGCGTGGTCGCGCGAGCTCAGTCGTGTCGCCGCCGTCGCGCGCTGGCGCACGATGCCGTTGACGGTTGTGACACCAGCCGGCGCCATTCGAGCGACCGCAGCAGCGGTCGATACAGGATTCTTTCGGATTCTTGGATCCCTACCACGGCTTGGCGCGCCCGTCCCCGATGCTCTGGAGCGCCAGCCGGGTAGCGTGATACTCAGCCAAGGACTGTGGGAGCGCCACTTCGGCGGTGATAGCGCGCTCATAGGTCGTTCGGTGTTGGTGTCCGAGCGAGAGTTCCGCGTCGTTGGCGTCATGCCATCGGTGATCGATTATCCGAGTCAGGCGCAGTTGTGGGTGCTCGACGCGGAGTTTCCATCACCCGGCGCGCGACGGGCCTATTCACTACTTGCTCGCGCCCAGACTCAGTCTGCGATGCCACAGCTTCTCGCAATCGCGAAGGCACAGTCGCCTTCGGATGGTGCCTCAGCTGTCGCTCCTTCCCGCGCGTGGGTGCGCTCGGTGGCGAGCTTTCTTCGCCCCGAGATGGGCCGAGGCACCTTCGTACTACTCGCCGGCAGCGCCTGTCTCTTTCTAATCGCCACGCTCAACACGCTCGTACTCTTCCTCGGCCGGGCAGTCGAGAGGAGGCACGGCATGGCGGTCCGCGTCGCGCTCGGCTCAACCGGCATCCAACTGGCACGACTATTCGTGGTCGAAGCGGTGCTGGTCGGTGTGCTCGGCGGACTCGCCGGCTTTGGCATGGCCGCAGGCATCCTGAAACTCATCGCGTGGATCGGATGGTTTGAGCGTGCCGGAGTCGATCAGATCGCGATTGGATCGCCGGGCCTCGTGGTCGCGCTCGGGGTCGGCCTGCTGTCCGCAACGCTCGCGGCGGCACTTCCGCCCTTGCTCGCTGGCCAGGACGTCGGAGCCCTGCTCAGAGCAGGAGGCACTATCGAAACGCGGGCCGTCGGACGCGTTCGAGATGGGCTCGTGGTCGTAGAGGTCGCGGTAGCGCTCTTGCTCAGCGTGTCCGCCGCGTTCCTCTATGGTACCTACGCAAGCTCGCAGCGCGTGGCACTCGCGTTCCGCGTGGACGGCGTCTCCTTCGCCAGCGTCTCGCTGCCCCCATCCCTTAGCCCTGCGGACCGACAGGTGCTTGTGGCGGACCTCCTGTCACGCTTGCGCTCGACGCCGGCGATTGCGGCCGCAACCGCTTGGGGCACCTTTTATCCCAATGTGGGCAGAACGCCGGACGAGGCGATCACACTCGAGGGAATAGGAGCGCCTCAGCGCTACGCTGGCTCTCCATCTTGGTCATTCGATGTAGACCCCGAGATCTTCCGTACGCTAGATCTGCGCATCACTCGTGGCAGAGCGTTTGATGCCTCCGACACGTACGGTGCGCAGCCCGTCGTCATCCTGACCGAGGCCGCGTGCGCGCAACTGTGGCCCGGACAAGACCCGCTCGGACGCCGAATAAAGCTTGGTCCGCCCTCGGAGCCGGCGCCGTGGATGACGGTCGTTGGGGTCGTTGAGAACACGCAGCCGTTGCACGGCTTAGCCGGCCGGTATGCCACGTCCGGCTCCCCCCGCTTCAACATCATGTTCCGCCCGCTCGCCCAAGGGGAAGTGCTTGGTCAAGACTTCTCCTCGCCGCCCGGCTTCGCAATCGCAATCCTACCTCGTGCGACCGACGAAGTCGCCCTTGGAGCACTTCGACAGAGCATCGAGGCGTCGCATCCGTCGGCTGTGATTGAGTTCATCGGATCACTGCGCAACCACCTCAATCGCGCCGGTGATCTCGATCTCGGCCGAATGGTGTCGCAGACCATCTTCGTCACATGCGCCATCGCGATCGCTCTCGCGCTCGTCGGCGTGGCAGCCGTCGTGCGCGAGGCGCTGCGCAGGAGACGCCATGAGTTCGGTATCCGCTTGGCCCTCGGGGCGCAGCCGGCGGCGCTCGTGCGGCTGGTCGTGCGAGATGCCACGAAACTCGGGTTCATCGGCGCGGGTCTTGGCGGCGTGCTGTCGATGATTCTCCTGCTGACGGTCGGCGCGTCTATGGTGCGTGACTCCCAGCCGGGAGCCGTGAGTGGAGCAGGCTGGGGGGCAATTGCGATGACTCTCGTTGCTCTGGTCGCCTCGGCCGTCCTTCTGCTCGTCGGGGGAATCGCGTACTTACAGGCACGCACCGTATCAGACATCGACCCCGCAGTCGTGTTGCAGGCGGAATAGACCGCGGCCTCGTGCCGGCGGCATAACGGCAGTTGGTGCAGATGGCCGCGTCGGCGAAGCAGGTGGGCGGCCGCGCTCTGTCGTACCTTTCGGTACAGCGCGGCCGCCCACCTGCATCTTATGGAAGCGGCCACAGCACAACTTGACGTTAGGACGACGAGAAGACATTGGCTCACCGCAGAGTACTCTCGTTCCTTATCGCCTT
>JADYYN010000015.1 GCA_020853635.1 Gemmatimonadaceae bacterium | reverse complement strand
TTTCGACCGCAAGGCGCTCGACGCACGGAAGGAGAACAAGCCGCGTGGCAATGTGGAAGAGGCAGCGGCCGCTATCGGCGTCACGCTGCTCTCCGAAGAGCTATACCGCGCGCTGCAGACTCTCGGCGAGTTCGATCGCAAGACCTCGAGCTGGGTGGCGACGCCCGCCGATGTGCGCGCCAAGGGCGGTGCGTTGTTCTGCGATCGGCGGTACGGCAAGGTGTGGTTGTATCACAACGGCGCCGATTCGTACTACGCGGCGCGCGGGTTCCGCGGGCAGGTGGTGATCTGATGCGCGATCGCCGTCGATCGTGGCACGTCGGCTCAGCTCTCTGCGCGGTGGTGCTCGCGTTCGGCGTCGTCGCGTGCGCCGAGGACGTCCCGCCGCGCCGTGAGCTCAGCGCTGCGCGCGCGGATTCTTCCTTCTGCGCCAGCGTGCAGCGTCCGGTCGCGCGACTGTCGGAGCACTTGGCGCCGGTCGCGGGGCTCATGGACTCGAGCACCGGGGTGTACACGCTCGAAGAAGGCGATCTCTCCATGGTCGCGCGCGCCTGGTTGAGCGAGGCAGCCGAGCGCACGATCGATGTGCAGTACTTCATATTCACGGCGGACAACGTGGGGCTGATCGCCGTGGACTATCTGCTGCGCGCGGCCGACCGTGGGGTGCGTGTGCGTCTGCTCGTCGATGATTTCATGGTGGAGGCCGACGGCGAGGCCCTGCTGGCACTCGACGCGCATCCGAATCTCGAGATCCGGTTGTACAACCCGACGACGAACATCGGGAAGAGCATCCCGTCCAAGTTGTTCAATCTCACGACCGACTTCCGCGGCTTCAATCAGCGGATGCACAACAAGACGTTCATCGTCGATGGGCGCGTGGTGATCACGGGCGGGCGGAACATCGCCGACGAGTACTTCGACTACGACCATGAGTACAACTTCCGCGATCGCGACGTGTTGTTGCTGGGCGGCGCGGCTGGCGCGGTGCAGCAGTCGTTCGATCGGTTCTGGGGTGACTCACTGAGTATACCCGTCGCGTCGCTCGTGAACACGACCGTCGCGCCGTCTGATACGGCGACGATCTATCGGTATCTGCACAACTATGCCTGCGACCCGCAGAACTTCTGGCCGCAGGTGCGTGAGCAGATCATGGCGGTTCCGGCCGCGTTCGAGCGGATCCGCGCGTCGGGGGCGCTGGTGTGGTCGGACAGCGTGACGTTCGTGACGGATGCACCGGGCAAGAACGACGGCAGTGATGGACTGAAGGGCGGTGGAGCGAGCACGGACGAGTTGATTCGGCTCATCCGTACGGCGAAGACGTCGGTGACGATCCAATCGCCGTATCTCGTGACCACGTCGGTGGGACAGGACGTGTTCCGCGAGGTGATCGCGCGTGGCGTGCGCGTGCGCATCCTGACCAACAGTCTCGCCGCGACGGACAATCTTGAGGCGTTCAGTGGGTACCAGCGGGACCGCGATGTGCTGCTGGAGATGGGTGTGGAGCTCTACGAGTTCAAGCCCGACGCTGAGGTACGGAAGCAAGTGATGCACGGGGCGCTGCAGTCGAAGTTGGACTATGCGCCGGTGTTCGGCTTGCACGCGAAGTCGATGGTGGTCGATGACGCGATCGCGGTGATCGGCACGTTCAACCTCGACCCGCGGAGTGCGAACCTGAACACCGAGTGTCTGGCGGTGATCCGGGACGCGCAGGTGGCGGGGGCGCTCGCGCGCGCGATGGACGTGGACATGCGACCGGAGAACGCGTGGCGGACGACGGCGGACTTCAATCCGGACGGGACGGTGGCGTTCGGGAAGCGGTTCGCGGTGTGGTGGCGGCGGGTGGTGCCGAAGTCAGTGTTGTAGCTGCCCCCGGCGGCGGGGCGGGGGCGTGACGTGAGAGCCCAGTGACAGGCGCCTGCGCGGGATGGTATCGTTGGGGGAGGGTACTGCGCGTCGTTCTTCCTCACCTGTACAGAGGAGTCCTTCGATGATCGGCCAATCCCTACGCCGCGTGCTGACACTCGGGGTGATGCTCGCGTCGGCAGTCTGCGCTGAGACCACGACGACCGTACCGGAGCTTGAACCGGTCACGGAGGTCGACGGATTGCGACTCGAGGTCGCGATCGAGCGCGACAGCATCGCCGTCGGTGACTCAGCTGCGATCACGATGCGGCTGCGCAACGACACCGACAATGCGGTTCGGATCGACTTCAACTCGACGTGCCAGATCGTTCCGTTCATCGTGCGTCTCTCCGGCGAGATCGAGTATCCCGGTGGTGGCGTGTGGGGCTGTGGCGCGATGATCACGTCGCTGCAGGTGCCTGCGCGCGGTGAGGTGACGCGGCGGCTGGTGGTGCGCGGGGTGTCGAGCGCACCCACCGTAGCCGGTGCCGCGCTGACGCCTGGTGTGTATCGGGCGTATGCGCAGCTTGAGGTGGTGTCACAGCGGAAGCAACTGCGTTCGCCTGAACTGACGTTCGTGGTGCGGTAGTCGCGATGTGCGTCACGAAGGCTATCCGACTTGAGCTACGCCGCAGATGAGACGTCTGATGGCGACCAGCGGGTGCGACTGCCGACATCGCCCGTCCGCCGTTCGTCGACTGGATCACCAACGTCAACCGGCGCAATAATGCTCAGGTCAGATCCCGAACTCGATGCGGTGCATCAGCCGCGGCGCGATCCGTTCGCCGGGGCGGCGGCCTCGCCGCTCGTGCGGCGATCCAATGGGATCGGGGAGACACCGGACACGGAAGCCCGTGACGGGGGTGCTGTCCGGCGGAGGTCGCGGACAAAGAGGGTGCTGGCGTACGTCGCAGTAACGCTCGCTATAGTGGCCGCCGGCTTCGTTTACGTCGCCGGTCGTATCGCGACGCCGCTGGCCACCACGAGCGGCGCACCCAGCTGGAATGTCGAGGTCACGACGACGGGTGCGGAGCCGATCACCGTGATCGCGTACGGTCGCGAAGCGGGATTTCATGTGGTGCGCGTCCCCGCTGACGGGTCGGGTGATCCGGCGCGTGTCATTCCTGCGCGGATCGCCGACGCCGAGCTGCATCTTATCTCTCTGGGCTGGTCCGGCCTGAAGGTGCGCACGATGTCACCCGAGGGCGCGCCACGCGTGGTGCTCGACGCCTCTTCGCGGAGCGTCACCATCTACCAGACGCCTACGCAAACGGGCGTGCGCACGGGATGGTGACCGTGCGCCGACTCGGCGCGGACGATGTCGCGCTGGCGCGCGCGACGTTCGCGATGATGGGCGAGGTGTTCGAGGAGCCGGTCGGGACACTCTCGGACGCGTATCTGCGCGCGCTACTCATTCCACCGACGTTCTGGGCGTTCGTGGCGCTCGAGGACGGCGAGCCCGTTGGCGGGGTGACGGCGCACACGCTGATGATGACGCGCAGCGAATCGCGCGAGGTGTTCATCTATGATCTCGCGGTGCGGGCCGATCGACAGCGGCGTGGGATCGGGCGGCAGCTAGTGCGGACATTGAAGGCGGCTGCCGCGGCGGAGGGGATCGCGTTGAGCTTCGTGCCGGCCGACGACGAGGACACGCATGCGCTCGCGTTCTACGAGGCGTTGGGCGGCGAGGCGGCGCCGGTGACGATCTTCACGTTCGAGGCGGATTCGGTGACTGCTGCGGGTAATGCCGGGCGCGGCGCGGGCCATGGTTAGCGAGCGCTGTTGCTGATGGGCCTGCTCTTCTTGTGACTCTTCGACACTCGCTCGTCGCCGGGGTGCTGCTTGACGCGATCGTGCAGCCGTACCCGCGCGTTCCTGACACCGGACGGGGGCGCGCTGATGGGTAGGGGTACTCCCCGAGGAGCGGAAACGCGGCGCCGGTGCCGTTTGGTGCTGACGGCCACCGCGCTGCTGTCGGCGTCGGGTCTCGGTGTCGTCGCCTGCGGCATTGTCGCCGGCGAGCGCGTCGGTACGCACCAGCACGGCGACACCACGCACCACGTGCATACGTCACCGGGGCCGTGGGGCGTTATCCGAGACCCCAAGCCCGAACTCGTGGTGACCTCCGAGTCGATCGGCCTCGCGTTGGGGCGCATCGAAGATCTCGTCGCGCTCGCGGACGGAGGCGTCGCGCTCTACGATGCGTCGAACGAACGGGGGCGCACCATTCTGCATCTGGATTCGCTCGGCCGGTTGGTGCGCACCATCGGACGCGCGGGGCAGGGGCCGGGGGAGTACGGCAGCGCGTTCGTGCGACTCGCAGTCGCACCGGACGGCGTGTTGTTCGCCATCGATCACGCGCGGCTCCATCGCTTCCGTGACGGTGTTCCTCTCCCGCTGATCCCGCTCGGCGAAGAGCTCATGGGACGCGAAGGGCCGTTGATCATCGCGCATGCCGACCACTCAGTGACCCTTAACGGTCCTCGGCTCGGCTACTGGGATCGTAATGCGCCGTACTTCGTGAAAGTGGACACGACTGGATCCATCGTGGACTCGATCGTCGCGCGCGCGATGTGGATGGGGCCGAGCGACTCATCGTGGAGCATCCGCGGGGAATGGGCGGTCGCGCTGCGTGACGGCGGTTGGATGAAGGTGCGGCAGGACGGAATCGGCTTGATGCGAATGCGTGCGGACGGCACGCTGGCGTTCATCAGCGAGATGAACGCCGAGCCGCCGTTCTATCGCATGGAGGAGCGCGCCGAGCTGCAACGCGCTGAGCAGTGGTCCGCCTCGGCCCGGCCGGGTCGCCCGGTGCGTGAGGTGCCACGCCAAAAGCCCTTGCTGCGCTGGGTATTCGAAGACGCGTCGGGCCGCATCTGGCTCCAGCGCAGCGCCGAGGCGTTCCGCATCCCGCCGGAGACCAAGTACTTCGACTTCCGGGGTAAGGTGGAAGTATCCTGGGGCGAGCCGCTGAGACTCGTCGCGTTCGACTCGTCCGGCGCCCTGCTTGGTGAGATCGAGTTCCCGCTGCGCTCGAAGGTGGCAATCGGCGCACAGCACGCGTGGGTGGTCACGCTCGGCGAGTTGGATGTGCCGGTAGTCGCGCGCTACAGGCTGCCGATTACGGCACCACGCTGAGCGTCCCGTAGAACGACCAGTGATACGCGCCGGCTGCGGGTGACGTCGAATACGTGCTCGGCAGCGCGCCGAACGGGACGCTATACCACCGTCCGCTCCCGTTGGGCGTCATGAGGAACTGCAGGCTGCTCGAGCTGGCGAGGTAGGCGAGCCAGTATGTTCCGGCCGGGAGAGTCACGGCGGTGGTACTGGGGACCGTATTCCAGCCCACCACGGGTGTGAACGCGTTCGTCGTTGCGACGAGTGCACCGGGGCCGCCATTTGGCCCGCTCGCATCGTAGACCCCGAGCCGCAGTTGACCGGCCGCGTTGGTGATGTAGAAGCTGAGACTCTGCAGCGTGCCGCCCTGTGGCACTGCGGCCTGCATCGCGACCAGCAAGTCACCATTGCCGCCGTCAACGTTCGGGAGCAGCGTCGACTCACCGAACGTGACGTTGCCCGGCGTCTGCGAATTCACCGTCACCGAGACGGTGCTGGTCGCCGTCAGCCCTTCGCTGTCCCTGACGGTCACGCGGAACGTGTAGATGCCCGACGCGCTGAACGACGCGACCGTCGTTTTCGCGCCGTTGGTGCCGTTCGCAGAGAACGAGACCGGCCCGGGCGGTGCGCCGACGGTGCTCCAGTCGTACGCGAGTGTCGGCTCGCCTTGATCGTCCGCGCCGAGCACGGAGAGCGTGACGGCGGTTCCCGTCACCGGGTTCGCACTCGGTGTGGCGGCGGCGGCGATGGTCGGCGCTTGGTTGCTGGGACCGATCGCACCACCGGTGTACAGCGTCGGTCGCTCGGCGCCCACCCAGACGGGATTGTGCCCACGGCCAGACTTGTCGGAGATGTCCGACGGCGTCGGGTTGGAGTTGAGATACCAGATGGCCGACGCACCCGCCTGCGTCGAGAGCGGGGTGTTCGCTTCGTTCAGCATCTCCTGGAGCGACAGCGGACCGGCGTAGATCTGGATGCCTCTGAGGATCCCGTTCCACACTTCCTCACCTGGCCGCCACGGCGCATCACCGAACGTGAGCGCGGGGGCGGGCGGATTGATGTTGCCGTAGGACGCCGGGGAGTTCCGCACGACGCGGTGCGCCGCATCGGTGTTCGGCAGATCCCAGTAGAACTCGTAGTGCTTGCCCGCGGCGTCGGACCAGACACGCAATGCCTGCGTGTACCAGCGGCCGTAGACGACTTCGCC
The DNA here is from genome assembly GCA_020853635.1 of Gemmatimonadaceae bacterium. Taxonomy (GTDB): domain Bacteria; phylum Gemmatimonadota; class Gemmatimonadetes; order Gemmatimonadales; family Gemmatimonadaceae; genus Pseudogemmatithrix. Next base: position 997 of record JADYYN010000015.1, on the reverse strand, counting down.
GTTCACGAAGTCCGCTTCGTCGGTCGAGATCTCCCAGTCATGGACGTTCGACTGCGAGCTGCCACGCGGGTACGGATGTGCCCCGTAGTACGTGTCGGGGCTGCCGCCGCGCCAGTAGAAGGTGCTCAAGTTGCCGGCGCCGTCGTCGTTGCCCCAGAAGAACGTCGTGTAGTAGCCGGCCTGCTGTCGCGGAAACGCGCGCCAGATGTAGGTGACGCCGCTGCCGTTGGGCCCGTACGCCGGAAGGCCATTGAGATGCGGGTCGGTGAACTTGAAGCGCATGGTGCTCTGCACGGCGACGTTGCCCGGGAAGTCGAGTCCTGACTCCGGTCCCTGCGTCGGGAGGTTCACCACGATCGCGATGCTGCTCGTCGCGGAGAGTCCCTGTGCATCGGTGATGGCGACCTGCAGCGTGTACGACCCGCTCGCGGTGAAGGTCGCGGTGGTCGCGCTCGCGGCGTTGCTGCCGTTCGGTGTAAAGCCCACCGGTGCGGCCACCGCGCCGATGGTGCTCCACGTATAACGAAGCGCCGCGGCACCACCGTCATCCGCGCCCGCCACACTGAGCGACGCGGTCGTTCCGCTGATCGTACTCGACGGCGTTGTGATCGGGGTCGCGATCGTCGGAGGCTGATTGGCCGGCGCAGTCACGCTGATCGCGGCCGTGCCCACCACGCCACTGACCGTCGCGGTGACCGCGAACGGTCCACCGGCGGTCGTCGCCGTGAAGACGCCGCTCGTGGCGATGGTGCCACCACCCGCCGTGGCCCACGTCACCGCGGGAAGGGGAGTGATCGGCTGCGCGAACTGGTCGTTCACCGCGGCCGAGAATGCTTGCGAACCACCGGCCACGACGGTCGCGGTCGGGGGAGTCACGAGCACCGCGGTCGGTGTGGCGGCGATGACGACCGTGACAAGACTCGTCGCCGAGAGACCGAGTGTGTCTGTGATGGTCACCTGCAACTCGTAACTACCTGCGCGCGTGAAGGTCGCGGTG
>JADYYN010000014.1 GCA_020853635.1 Gemmatimonadaceae bacterium | reverse complement strand
TTCCCTTATCGCGCGCATCCCGGGCGTCTCCTGCCAGGCCATCTCGTCGATGAACACGCCCCGCTCCCGCAGCGTGTTTCGCTCGCGGTTCCGGAGCGCGATCAGTTCCTGCTCCGTGTCGTGGATCTGCTGGAGGATGGGCAGCTCGGCGGCGAGGTCGCCCGTTCCCACCGTGGTGGTCCCCTGATGAATGACGTGCTCCAGGAAGTGCGTGATCCCGTGTCGCCCGACGGTCTCCTGCATCGACCCGACCCGGATCCACAGGTTGGCGGCGACCCGCTGCCCGCGGTGATCCTCACGGATCAGGATCGTGAAGCCGTTGGCGAGCACGTGCTCTTGGATCTCGAGCGAGGGGGCCGCTGGGGCGGTGGGTTGGGGCGTGGCCGGTGAAGCGGCGGCTTGCGGCGGGGCGACAGCCGATTGTGTCGAGGACGCGTCAGGCGTGCCTAACGACGCGGCGGCGAGCACGACGGCCAGCGGGAGGATCACGGCAGCAAGGTGGCGTTTCATGGTTCGAGCCCTTGATCGAGGAGTCGTTGGTCGAACTGTAGCGCCCGTCGACAATGCCGCACCGCGCGGCCTAACGCCAGCATCGGCCGTTGTCCGGCCATCGGAACGGCCCCTTGCACCGGCCCGCACCAGGCGTAGCGTAGGGAGATGACATCAATACTCAGGCGTCGCACCCGCCCGCAGCCGCTCGTCCTCGCCACGACCATCGCGTCGGCCCTCGTGATGCTGGCCTGTACCGCCCCGCCGGCCGCGCTCACGCCGGCCACGCTCGCGCCGGCCGATCGGGCGGCGCTGGCCGACTCGGTCCGGGCGTTCGCGGCCGGCATGGTGGCCACGATCGACAGCCACAACGTCGACGGATTCATCGCCCATCATCTCGATGGCCCTGATTTCGCGTGGGCGACCTACGGCGCGATGACGCCGCTCGACTCCCACCACGTGTCGATGCGGGCGTACTTTCCGAGCGACGCGGGAAAGAACGTGCGCTTCCGGCTCGGCGAGTCGAAGGTCTACGTGATCGATCGCGACGCCGCGGCGCTCACCGGCGTCATCCACTCCACCAACGTGGACGCCGGCGGCAATCCCACCACGGGCCACGAGATGTGGACCATCGTGGTGCACCGGATCGACGGCGCGTGGCGGGTGGTCCAGGCGCACGAGTCGTATCCTCGCGCACCGGCCCCGGGGTGAGAGCTGCTGTTCACGCGGGTCCGATCGCTCGCCGGGCGGGCTGGGTCACTATCGAATCGACCGGAAATGCGTCCATGTCCGGTTTCAGCAATTTTCTCGTTCTTCAGGATAGGGACTGTCCGGCACGGCTTTCATCGCCGGAGCACGACCCTCAGCAGGTCCGGTGCCTTCGCCCAAGCCGCAAGCGGTCGGCGAAACGCCCGAGACCACCCGCCCTGAGACCTGGAGATAGTATGACCCGCACCATCGTTCACCCTTTGCGTCGCGTGTCCGCACCGCTCGCGGTCGTCGCGTCACTCGCTCTTGCAGCGGCGTGTGGCGACGTACCCACTGTGCCTGAGGTGGTTGCGCTCAAGTCGATTCGCCTCCCCGGTGAGGCGCTCGCTTCATGCACGGCATGGCCGGGCGCTGTTACCCTCAAGGGTGTCGGCTTCCTGCGTCCCGAGAGCGCCGTCTGGGATCAGCAGAGTGGATTCTGGTACGTCTCCAATCAGGGGGCGCAGGCCAATGCGACCGATGGCTTCATCAGCAAGATCAGCAAGGACGGTGCGCTGGTTCAACTGAACTGGGTGGCAGGACTCGGCAACCCGACAGGGATGCGCATTCTCGATGGCAAGCTGTTCGTAGCCGACCCCCTCCTGCACGCGACGCAGCCGAACTATGCGATCGTCATGATCGATATCGCGACCGGGACGGTCCGGAGAACGTACACGCTGGATCTCAGCCTGATGAACAACCCCAATCGCGGGCTCAACGACCTCGCTATCGACAAGGCAACCAACGCGCTGTATGCGTCCGTCTTCGATACGCGCCCCGGATTCGGCGAGACCATCATCAAGGTGCCGCTGGATGGAGACGGCAGTACTGCCACGCAGTTCGTTGTACCGGGCTCGGTCGGGATTCGGCCGAACGGTGTGCTCATCCACAAGCGGGATCTCATCGTCATGAGCGGGAGTGGGCTCTTCTCCCGTGTCGGGCTCGACACTCGTGTCGTTGAGGCGCTGGGTTCCACGTCCTTCATCGATCCGACGTCGGGCACTCCCATTCTGGACGGGATCGAGTGGGACGGCAACGCGTTCCTGTTCACGTCGCACGGACTCGCGAGCGGGGAACCGAACTACGTCGACTACCTGGCGAGAGCCTTGTTCGTGAAGAACGGCGCGCGGTACGATCGGAAGGAAGAACAGCTCTGCACCCTGACGGATCCGTCGGCCACGTATGCGCCGCAGGGAGCGGCCGACCTCGGGTTCGACAGCGCGCGTCGCATGGTCGCGATTCCTCACCTGTTCGGCAACGCCATTACGTTCCTCACGCTGAGCCGGTAGCTCCGTGTGAGCGCCACCGCGCCACCGCGCCACCCGCCAGTCTAACGGCGGGTGGCGCGGCGTTGATCGAACCAGTGCAGAATCACGTGCATTGGAGGCCCGTCGACCGGAAGCGCCGGCGGGCGAACCATGACGAAACGCTGGCCATCCGCGGACGCATCCCAATTGGTGGTGTTCTTCTGGCGGAACTGCCCACCGAAGAGTGCGCGCGGTACGCCGGCGCGGAACGTGGCGCCGGGTGTGACCGCGACGGCAAATACAGAATCGGCGGTGCGGTAGAGCAACTCGCTCCCGTCGCGCACCCAGCGCGGCTCGGCACCACCGCGCCGAGAGACGCGCGTGTGTTCACCACCGTCAGCAAGTCCGCGCACATACACTTCCATCTCCCCACTTTCGTTCGACGCGTAGGCAAGCCATCGGCCGTCGGGTGATAGGGCGGGATTCCGTTCAGCGTCCGGCGTCGCAACCAGCGCGCGCGCAACAAATGGGACTTCGGGCGAGGCGATCCAGATATCCTGACCGTTCGGGGCTGGGGCATTCTCGCGGAACGCCACCTGCCGACCATCGCGCGTCAGGCTCAACTCGAACACGGTGCCCGGCCGCGCGAACAACTGCGCCGGCTTGCCGCTGCCGTTGGACGGGATTGTGTAGACACCGCCGCCGGACCCCGTCCGAGCGTAGATCAGTCGCCGTCCGTCCGGAGTCCATTGCGCAGACATCGTCGACGTATCAAAGGTGATGCGCTGCAGGCTGCGCTCGCGCATGCTCCACACCCATGCATCACCGATGGAGCCTGACCGTGCGCGGGGGCTCAATTCGACAATCGTCACCGCGATGCGACTTTCGTCCGGCGAGAATCGCGGCGCGTGGTACTCGCGCGGCGGCGCCGGCAGCGTGGTCGTTCGTCCGCTCCGATCCATCACGACGAGCTCCGAGCGTCCGGTCGATCCACTCAGGTATACCAGCGTTCCCGTGCGTGACACGCCGAGCTTGGCGGCTTGCCCGGTACCAAGCACCACGTTGTCGGGGAGGAGCTTCACGTTACTGGCGATCGGCTCAGGTGCCCCGATGATACGCCGTTGCTTCGCGTCGAAGGGAACCGAGAACAACGTGCCGTCCTGTTCGACGTACACCAGGAATCCACCGTCCACGAAGTGCGGGCTCATTCCTCGCTGATTGAGCGGCGTCACGATGTTGTCGTCGAGCGTGAGTGCCTTCAGGCTCGGACCCGAATCGCTGACGGCTGAAAACACGACGGTGCGTGCGTCCGGGAGCAGCTCCGGAAATCGGAATGCTTCGCCGCGCACGGAGTCGGACATCGCGATGAGTGTGGACTGGCCGCCGGCGGCGCTGACGCGCCGCAGCTGCCCGGCCGCACTGAACACGATCACGTCGCCGATCCCCCACGAGGCTCCGTATGGCCCCCCCCTGACGTCACAAATCGTGATCACGGCTCCACCCGCGAGCGCGACCTTGCGCAGCTTGCCGTCCTGAATGAATCCGAGCCATCGACCATCGGGCGAAAAGAAGGGCGCCCTCCCATTCGCCGTACCGGGGACTCGCTCGGCCGCCTCACGATCGAGAGGGCGTACGAAGAGCTGCAAGCCAACCGAGTCCCGGCCTTCAAAGGCAATCAACGACCCATCGGGCGAGAGGGCGATCGGCGAAAAGACCCCTTCAACCAGCGCCGCGTTCCCGTCGAAGCTCAGGCTGAAGCGAACGGTGGGCGCGGGCACGAGTGGCGGCTGCTGCCCCACGAGCCAGGCGCTGGTTCCGATGCCGACGGCAGCGAGCACCCAAGGCGCGCCGCGCCGCGCACGCTGCGTTGCCGTCGGCCGCGCAATCGTCCGCGCAGCCGCCGTGCCGTTGCGCGGCGTCTGAATATCGGCAGCGCGTGCCAGCGCCTCGGAGAACAATGCGGCCGTCGCGAAGCGATCGGCCGGGAACTTGGCTAGCGCGATCAGCACCGCTTCATCGAGGGCTGGCGACACCGTTTCGCGCAGAGTACTGAGCGATGTGGGGCGCTCCGCCATGACGCGCGCCATGATCGCCTGCAGGCTCAACCCCGTGAACGGCGGTTCGCCGGCAAGCATTTCGTAGGTGACCGCGCCCAGCGCATAGACGTCGGCGCGCGCGTCGATGGTGGGTTCTCCCATCGCCTGCTCGGGACTCATGTACTGCGGCGTACCGCGGGAGAGCCCGGGTTGCGTCAATCGTTGACCGGCGGCCGTCTGCACCGCGAGCGCAATGCCGAAATCCGCCACGAGCGCCTGACCGTCGTGGAGCAGGATGTTCTCGGGCTTGATATCCCGGTGTATGACCCCCTGCCGGTGCGCATAGTCGAGCGCACTCGCGACCTCCCGCGCGATGCGCACGGCCTCCGGAATGGCGAGTTGCTTCTCGTGCTCGAGCCGCCGACGCAGCGTCTCGCCGGTCACCACGGGCATCACGTAATAAAGCAGTCCGCCCACTTCGCCCGAGTCGAGCAGGGGGAGAATATGCGGATGCTGCAGCCGCGCGGTGGTCTTGATTTCCGAAAGGAATCGCTCGCTGCCAAGCGTCGCACCCAGCTCCGGGTGCAAGACCTTGATGGCCACCTCGCGGTCGTGCTTGAGGTCGCGCGCGAGATACACGGTGGCCATGCCGCCCGCGCCGAGCTCGCGCTCGACGCGGTAGCGGTCGGACAGCGCGTCGGCCAGCCGAGCGATTACACCGCGTTCCGTTCGCATGCAGTCCTCAAGAAACCTGCGTCACCGGAACGCGTGCCAAGGCGTCTACGGGTTGGGTACTTCGATCGGGGTGCGGGAATAATGCATCGAGCCCACGCAGGGGGCGAGGCCCCCCGTTCGCGGGCGTCCGGGCGACGGGGACTCTGCGGCCCCGGTGTTTACACGGGCTTGGCCCAGAGCGTACTTATGGGCGAAGGAGTGCCCGTGCCGCCCCACCCACCAGGACCTCATGGCCGATACCGACGGTGGCAGCGTGTTCTCGCCGGCATTGCACGACGCCTTCGCGTTCGTGGCCCCCCACGACCGGGCGTCCCTGGACAAGCTGGTCCCGATTGTCTATCGCGAGTTGCGCACCATTGCACACCGTCACCTGCTTTCCCACGGCAGCGAGGACACGCTCAACAGCACAGCGTTGGTACATGAGGCGTATCTCAAGCTGGGGAGAGACGCCAGCACGGTCTGCAGGGACCGGACCCACTTCTTTGCGCTGGCCTCGATGGTGATGCGACAGATCCTGACCGATCGCGCGCGTGCCCGGGTGGCCGAGAAGCGCGGCGGTGTGCAGACCCGCGTTACGCTCGAGGAAGACACTGTGGTCGTGGCCGAGCAGGCAGACTCGCTGTTGCAACTCGATGCCGCACTCGGTCGCCTTGCGGAGGTGGCGCCGCGACTCGTGCGCGTCGTGGAGTTCCGCTTCTTCGGCGGGATGTCCGAGGACGAGATCGCGTCGGTACTGGGCGTCACGTCTCGCACCGTTCGTCGTGATTGGGACAAGGCCCGGCTGCTGCTGCGACGCGCGTTGGACGCATGACCGACTGGCTCGCCGCGTCGCACTTCCCGCTGCTCGAGCCCGTGCTCGACGCCGCGCTGGAGCTTGCACCCGAGGATCGCGACGCCTTTGTGCTTCGCATGACGGAGACCAACCCGGCGTTGCGGCTCGAACTGAACGCGTTGCTGCGGTATGCGGCGCGCATGGCAGACCTCCCACTGCTCGATCAGTCGGCCAGTGCGGTGTTCTCCTCACTGCTCCGTGACGATGCCGATGTCGGTGTGCGCGTCCTGGAATCCGCCTTGGCAGGTCGCTACGCCATGATCCGGCCACTTGGTGCCGGTGGAATGGCCACGGTCTACCTGGCAATCGACCTGCGTGTCGATCGACAGGTCGCGATCAAGGTGTTGCGCCCGGATCTCAGTCGAACCGTTGGCGCTGAGCGCTTCGCCCGCGAGGTGCAAGTGGTGGCGACGCTCGACCATCCCAACATCGTGGGTGCACTCGATTCGGGCGAAGCTGAGGGTCACTTCTGGCTGGTGATGCCGTTCATCGACGGGGAGTCATTGCGGCAACGCCTGGTCCGCGACGGCGCACGGCCGCTTGATGAAGCGTTGTCCATCGCGCACCAGGTTGCAGATGCGCTGGGATACGCGCACCGTCGCGGCGTGATGCATCGGGACATCAAGCCGGACAACATCCTGCTTTCCAACGGGCACGCGTTCGTTGCCGACTTCGGCATCGCGCGCGCGATCCAGTCGAATGCGCACGCATTGACGAATACGGGAATGTCGGTGGGGACGCCGGCGTACATGGCGCCCGAACAAGCGGCGGGCATCAAGGACCTGGACGAGCGCGTGGACGTGTACGCGCTGGGCTCCGTACTGTACGAAATGCTGGCCGGCACGCCGGCGTTCACCGGTCCGAACCGCATGGCGATCATGGTGCGCGCGCAGCACACGGATCCGCGTCCGATTCATCCCGTCCGGGCGGCGGTGACGCCGGCGCTCGATGCGGTGATCCTCAAGGCCATGTCGCGCACGCCGACCGAGCGATACGCGACGATGTCGGCGTTCCGGGACGCGATCGCCGCCGCCTCGACCATCCCCTGCCCCCGGCCGAGCTGACGGCCCCCCACGCTCGTTCGCGCGAGACCTTCCGTCTCGATCTTCGCCTCGAGATCCGGCGGAGGGAATGGTCGCCGTCCCTGCCTCACCGCTCGAGCTTGAATCCCGCATCCACCGGTGGTCGCTGGTCCGCATTCGCCACGAGCCAGCCGGTGGCGTACATCCACTTGGTCACCCGCGTGAGCTTCGTGTAGTCGATGCGCGTTGGGTCGTCGAGCGGCGTGTGATAGTCGGCGTGCAGGTTGCTCGTGAACGCGATCGCCGGAATCCCCGCCCGCGCATACGGGAGGTGATCGCTGCGGAAGTACCACCCCTGGGGGTGCGTCGGCTTGTCCCAGAGCGTGTCGAGCTTGAACTGCGCCACCTGATTGTTCGCGCGCTTGGCCATCTCCACCAGGACGGCGGAGTTTCGGTGCGGCGGTTCGGAGCCCAGGATGGTCATGGTGTCCGGATCGTTGCGACCGATCATCTCGCCGTTGAGGACGGCGACGATCTGGTTCTTGGGCACCATGGGGTGCATGACGTGGTAGCGAGAGCCGATCAGTCCACGCTCCTCGGAGCCGTGCCAGACGAAGAGGACCGAGCGCCGCGCCGGCTGGCGCACGAACGCGCGCGCAATCGCGAGGTTGGCGACGCTCCCTGTGCCGTTGTCGTCGGCGCCGTTCCAGATCGAGTCGCCGTCGATCGCGGTGCGCACGCCGTCGTGATCCTGGTGCGTGCTGTACAGCAGGTATTCGTCGCGCAGCCGCGCGTCGGTACCGCGAACGCGCCCGACCACGTTGACCGACGGATACAGGAAGTTCTCGGTCGTGAGCTGCGCCTTGAGCTGCTGGCCCGGCGCACGCAGCAGTGAGGCCAGGTGGCTGCGCACCCAAATGACCGGTGGCGACTGCGGTCGGCGCGCCCCTCCCCTGGCATCGGGCCAGTAGGCCGTCGCGCCGGCCGTATCGACGCCGTAGCGCCCGCGCACCATGCCGTCGAAGGCACGGGCGAAGTTGGCGTCGGCGGCGGAATCGGAGGCGACGATGACCGCGACGGCCCCCATCTCCAGGAATTTGGCCGCCGCCTGACGAACGGCGAATGCGCCGCTGAATGGCCGCGCGCGGGCGCCGGCTGGCACGGGCGGGAGGTTGGCCGCGCTGGCGACGAGCGCCGTCGCGACTGCCTTGCCGCGCACCGCCGACGGGTCGACGCTCGCGCCGGCCTCGACGAAGACCAGCGGCGCGTCCACCGACAGGTCGGTCGGTGCGATGGTCGCCGCATCTTCGAACAGCCGGACTGCGGTGTTCCCGATCGTGATGCGGGCCTCATCGGATTGCCGGAGCCGCCGCATCGCAATCCACTGGAAGAACGTGCCATCTTCGCCTGCTGGTTCGAGCCCCGCCTCGCGCATGCGATCGGCCAACCACCCCGACGCCCGCAGCTCGTCGAGAGTCCCGCCCTCGCGACCGCGGAACTCGTCGCCAGCCAGCGCATAGAGGTCGCGCTTGAGATCGGCCTCGGCGATGACGTTCAGTGCCGGCGGTGCATCGGGGGACGGTCTGCGCGGGACGCTGCTCGCGACACCGGCCGCCGGCTCGGCCCTGGAGGAGGAGGAGGAGGACGCCGAGCATGACCAGACGGCGGTGCAGAGAGTGGGGAGGAGCAGGACGCGAGCGACGCGCATTTGGAATACCTCGGGTGACGGCTCACGGTGGATCGTTGGCCGGTGACATACTGACCGTATCGCGGCGTCTTACGACGCGCTAGGGAATCAGCATGAACCGCCCGGACCCGCCCCGAGATTCCCGGAGGCTCCATTTCGTGAGAAGCTGGAGACATGGCACGGGACACCCGATGTTCTCCCGCGGTCGGTGCGCGCACGGTGCGATTGGTGCGAGAGCAGGAGGGCGCGCATGAGTCGCAGTAGGCGGCGATCCGCTCGCCACCCCCTCATCCCCCGCCCTACACCACAACCCTCGGCAGCCCCACGCTCAGGTGCATCAACACATCGTACACAGAGCGCCCCGTCACCGACGCAACCGCGTTCGGGTGAATCTCCGGTACATCCGGCCCGACCAGCGTCGCCACATCACCAATCGCCACCGGCGGCGACTCCTCGCCGACGATGGGTCCCAGCGACAGTATCGTGTGACTCGCGCTCACCGAACCGATCACCGGATACAACGCCCCGTTCACCAGCACGCGCGCCCCCTTCACCGCCTCACGCGGATACCCATCCGAGTGGCCAACAGGAAGCGTGGCGACCCAGGTAGGACGGTCCGCGACGTAGTGCCGTCCGTAGCTGACGCTGTCTCCCGCGCGCAACCGCTCCACGCGCACCACCCGCGCCCGAAGCCGGAGCGCCGGTCGCAGCACCGCAATGTCCCTCTCCTTCCCGAGGTCCGTCGGATACGCACCAAATAGCGAAATGCCGGGCCGCACCTGGTCCAGGTGTGACTCGCGGAAGTTGTACACGGCATGCGACGATGCCGCGTGCAGGCGACCGAGCCCCACGCCCGCGGCGCGAGCCGCCGCCGCGACTTCGCCGAAGCGACGCAGTTGTTCGCGGTCGAACTCCTCGTCCTCGGTGAATCCCATGAAGGTGCTCTCGAGCGACAGCCCGCTGGCGCGCACCCGCTCCAGCCACGGGAGCGCCCGATGGTACGGAATGCCCATCCGGCTCATCCCGGTGTCGATCTTGGCGTGGAGCCGCGCGGTTCGTCCAGCACGCTCCTGCGCGCGCAGGACGCGTGCGGGTCCGTCGTCGGTGATCAGGGTGAGGTGCACGCCTTGATGCACCAACTCGGCGCCCTCGTCATCCCCGAAGAGGGCCATCAGCATGACGGGCTTGGCGGTGCCCGCTGCCATTAGCGCCAGCGCTTCCTGCGTCTTCACCACGGCGAAGCCCGACACCTCGGGCATGGTCTCGAGGATCGGGGTCACGGTGGTGAGGCCGAGTCCGTAGGCGTTGTTCTTGATCACCGCCACGATGGGACGCCCGCCCGCCAACCGCGAGAGGACTCCCACGTTGTAACGCAGTGCGGCAGGATCGACCTCGACCCACGGGTCGAATCGGTCGCCGAGCGAAGCGAGGCTGGTCGCGGTTTGCGCGCGCTGCTCGCTCGACGTTACGACGTCTCGTGATCCCTGCGCCTCCGGACCGATGCCGGCGAACAGGCGCGACGGAAGGACGCTCCCGGCGGCGCCGACTGAGCCCAGCACGAATCCTCGACGTGAAATCGACATAACTACTCCGCCAATGCGTGAGGCCGGGCTTCAGCGATCGCACCATGACGGACGATCGCTGATGTTGCGATCTACTCCGAACCGGCGGTACGCGCAATGTGTGAGCGGCAAACGCTCCGACTCGACCTGCGCGACTTCGCTGCACGCTTCGCAGGTGATGTGCGAGGCCACTCTTCTAAGGCGTCTCCGCTAACGAGGACTCCCTGTACCGGTCGGCTTCGATCTCGGGCGCAATGCTCACATACCTCGTGCAGGTGAGTGCGGAGGACGGAACGAGTCGGAGCGCCGAGGGCAGGTTCGTTGCGACGGCGAGTGCGGCCAGCAGGTAGCACCGAAGCTCACGATCTCATCGCGCCTGCCAGAGCGCATCAACTCCGCTCGACCGCACCGGCGCTTCGTCCGCACGCTGCCAAGGCACGGTGGGCCACCACCGCGCGAGCGTCGGCGCCGTCGCCGGTTCGACCGACTCGCCCGGGCGGGGCACGACCACTCGCACCTGCGCCGAGTCGGCGGCGACGAGGAGTCGCTCGACGGGCTCCGTCCAGGCGTGCAGTGCGAGATTGAACGTGCCCCAGTGCACGGGCACGAGCAGACCACCGCGCACGAGCTGGTGCGCCAGTATCACCTGCTCGGGGCCGAGGTGTACGTCGGCCCACATCGCGTCGTACGCGCCGGTCTCGAGGAGCGAGAGGTCGAACGGGCCGAGGCGTGTCCCGATCTCCGCGAGTTCGGGAAAGAGGGCGGTGTCGCCGCTGTAGTAGACACGGTGCGTCGCATCCGCGATCACCCAACCTGCCCAGAGCGTGGCATCCTCGTCCGAGCGCGTGATCGCGCGACCGGAGAAGTGCCGCGCCGGCGTGGCGGTGAGCGTCAGGTCGCCGAGCGCGGTCGCCTGCCACCAGTCGAGTTCAACGATGCGCTCGGCGTCGACGCCCCACTGCTCCAGGTGCGCACCGACGCCCAGCGGCACGATGAAGCGAGGCACGCGCTCACGGAGCGCCACGATGGTGGGATGATCGAGGTGATCGTAGTGGTCGTGGGAGAGCACGACCGCATCGATCGAGGGCAATTCGGCGAGCGGCAACGGCGGTGGGTGAAAACGCATGGGACCCGCCCAGCCGACGGGTGAGACCCGATCGCCCCAGACCGGGTCGACGAGGATGCGCCGACCGCCGATCTCGAGCAGCAGGGTCGAGTGGCCGAGCCAGGTGACCCGAAGTCCCGACGCCGGGGCATCCGCAAAGTCGGCCGCGGTACGGGTCAGCACCGGCAGTGGGTCCGTCGGCACCGTGTTGGGCGCGCCGCCGACCCATCGGCGGAGCATCGTGACGAACGATGCCTGCTCGCGAGGGAGCGGATTGACGAAGCGTTCGCCATTCCACTGGGGGGAGGCTTCGACCAACCGCTGGCGATCTCCCGTGGCACGGGCACCGAAGGCATCGCCCGCGCTCGCGACTGCGGCGCCGCCGAGCAAAGCGAACGCGAGGATCACCGCACCGGCGTATCGCAGGCGACGGGTCCAGCGGGGCCGGGCGTCGATGCGATCGAGCGTCGCTGACGGTTTGACGTTCTTGGTCATGGAGAACAAACTGACACATTTCGACCGGATGTCACGCATCAGGGACATTGTGACCGCTGAGGCCGAGGTCGAGGCGTCGAGTCTGCGCTGATCGTGGGAGGCACAGGCGAATCACTTGCCCGTATGGCGCGCCTGGCTCTCCCTCGCAGCGACGATGGGTGCCCTCCGCCCGGTTGACTGGCGACATGCATGCGAGCGGGCACGACGGATGGTCCCTGCATGTGCCTCGTCGACCGTGCACCGCAACAGTTCACGTCACGGCTTGTCCGAGAGCGCATTCGTCCCGATCAGCACATCCTGCACCATGATCCGTCGTACCCTGGCCGGTTCCTCGAACATCGGGCTGTGCGCTGACTCATTGAACGTGTAGAACCCCTTCACCGGCGCCGCCAGCATGCCCGCAAATGCCCTGGTCTCCGCGTACGACACGGTGTAGTCGTGGATCCCATGGAAGAAGTAGGTCGGCACCGCCAGCGCAGTGATCTGGCGTGTCAGGTCGATCGCGATGACCGTGTCCCAGAGCCGGGCATCGGATGCGAACTTGCCGCGCCAGATGTTCAGCTTCTCCGTCACGGTGTAGTCCGGGGTGAGCCACGACGCGAGGAACACGCCACGCATCACGGACCTCATGTCACGCGTCGTGCCGACGCCCAGTTCATGCATGGCCTTGTCACGCAACCGCATGTACCCGGCAGGCAGAGGGACCGTCATCGTGGGAGGGGACGCCTCCAACTGACGCACCATCCGGTCATTCCCGGCCTCGCGGTAGCGGCCGACCAAATACTCGAATGCCAACAGTTCCGACTTGAGCTGATAGGTCATCTGCCCCACACCGATGTAGGCGTGGTACAGCGCTGGCGCCTGGGCAACGGCCTGGATGCCGATGATGCTCCCCCCCGAGTGGGCCATCAAGTAGATCTTGTCCTTCCGGAAGCGCGTGCGCAGGTAGTTCGTCACCGCCCTCGTGTCGGCGATGTACTGCTCGATGGTCAAGGTCTCTTCTGCTGCGGTGGCATCGTACGACAGTCCCGCGCCACGGCGGTCCCACCAGACCACCGTCATGTAGTCCTCGAAGCCGGTGGGGTACTGCCTGTTGAGGAAGTACTCCGG
>JADYYN010000013.1 GCA_020853635.1 Gemmatimonadaceae bacterium | reverse complement strand
TTCTCGTCGTACTTCGGCGTGTCGTCAAAGTCCGGATGCGCGGTGGCGGCCAGCGCGAGGATGCCCGACTTCCCTTCGAAGCCGACGGCGGAAGGGTCGAGGCTCACGGGCCACACGTAGCTGAACACGGAACTGCCGGCGAGCCCACCGCCGCGAGTAGGGCGCACCGCACCCGCGGCACTCGCCACCCGTTCCGTGAACACTAGGTGTGTCCCGCGACGCTCGACGTTGGTCCATACGAGATCGAACGACTCCAGACGCGTGACTCCGGAGGTACTACGCGCATCGTTGGCGGCCGAGGTGATGCCATCCCGGGACTGGCGGGCGTGGATGATGCCTACGGTACCGCCAGCCAGCAGCAACGCCGTTGCGGTGACGAGGACCTTGGCGGACAGGTGGGGCATGGGTCGCTCCTGAGAGATGATTAGGACTCCTAAGTACTTGGTGATACAGTAAGGAGTCCTTAGCTTTCCGTCAATGGCAAGCCGCCGCGACACCCCTGACCCACTGGTCCGACAGATCGCCTTCGGGCTCACGACCGTCGGCCTTTCGTTGCGCGCCGACACGTGGCGCACCGGCAGCGGACGGAACCTCTCACCGACACAGGCGGGTATCCTCGCACTGCTGGCGGCCCGCACCGGGCCGCTTCGGCCGAGCGCGCTCGCCGCCTCACTCGCGGTGTCGTTACCGACCGCGAGCGACGCGGTTGGAACACTGGAAGCGAAAGGCCTAGTGCGCCGAGCGCGAGACCTGCAAGACGGCCGCGCGACGACGGTGCACCTCACTGACGAGGGTCGCCGCGCAGCAACGGAGTTCGAATCCGGACCGGCCTTCGTTCAGGACGCGGTACGCGCGCTCTCAGCCGACGAACGCGGGACGCTTCTGCGGGCGTTGGCCAAGGTCATGTACACCCTCGGGGAGCGTGGAGAGACACCCCCCGCCCGCATGTGCCCGACCTGCGTCTTCTTCGCGCCGCGCGCCGCTCGACAGCGTCGCGCCGCACCGTATCGTTGCCGGCTGCTCGACGCGCCACTTGCCGCGAGCGACCTGCGACTCGACTGCTCTGAGCACGACCCCGCGGACGCGGACGAGTCGCAATGGCATCGGTGGGCCGCGGAATGATCGTCCCGCGCGCCGCTGACGGCGCGCCGTTCAGGTCCCGCAGTGCTTCAGTGCCCGCAGTTGTCGCAGCCCGGACCCTGTGCCTTCCGCGCGCGCGCCTGCCGCACCGCACGCCGGACAAGGAACGCGACCGCCGCCGCCACGATCGCAAGTGCGACGATGGTATCGGTCGTCATCAGGCGAACCCCAGCGCGCGCCCACCCACCAGCGTGAGCCATGCCGCGCCATAAGCGAGCACCAGCATGTAGACGAACTGGATGCCCGCCCACTTCCAACCGAGCCGCCCGCCGCCTGCCTCGCGGATGGTCACCGCGATGGTGCTCATGCACATGAGTGCGAACACGTAGAAAACCATGAGGCCCACCGCGATGAGCGGGGTATACGCCGGCGTCCCATCGGCCTTCACTTCGCTGCGGAGCTTGTCCTGCAGCAGCGCATCGTCGTTGCCACCCACTCCGTAGATGGTGCCCATGGTCGAAACGAACACCTCACGCGCGGCGAAGCTCGCCACGATGCTCACGCCGATCTTCCAGTCGTAGCCGAGCGGTGCGACGGCGGGTTCGATCGCGCGGCCGAAGCGTCCGAGCGCGGAGTGTGCGAGCTGCTGCTCCTGCTGTGCCTCGGGCGCGAGTGATGTGTCGACATCGGCCTTGGGGTACGTGGCGAGCGCCCAGAGCACGATGCTGAGCGCGAGGATCACCGTGCCGGCGCGGCGCAGGAAGAGCAGGCAGCGCTGCCACACCGAGACGAACAACGAGCGCAGTGACGGCCAGCGATACGGCGGTAGCTCGAGGATCATCGGGCGCACGGGCCCACGGAGCAGCGTCTTGCGAAAGATCGCGGCGATGAGCAGCGCGGCCACGGTACCCAGCAGGTACATCGCGAGCATGGTCGCGCCCTGCAGATCGAGCCCCGGCATGAGCGGCAGCGCCGGCACGAAGGTCGCGATGAGCAGCGTGTACACCGGCAAGCGCGCCGAGCACGACATGAGCGGCACGACCATGATGGTCGCCATGCGCTCCTGCGTGTCGTCGATGGTGCGTGTGGCCATGATGCCCGGCACCGCGCAGGCGTAGCCCGAGAGCATGGGGATGAAGCTCTTCCCGTGCAGGCCCACGCGACGCATCACGCGGTCCATGAGGAACGCAGCGCGTGCCATGTAGCCACTCTGCTCCAGCAGGCCGATGAAGGCGAACAGGATCGCGATCTGCGGGAGGAACACGAGGACGGATCCCACACCGGCGAACACGCCGTCGGCGATGAGTGACTGCACGTCACCGGGCGGAAGCAGCCCTGAAATCCCGCTCCCCATCCAATGGATGAGCGCATCGATGCCGTCCTGCATGGGTGCCGCCCAACTGAAGACCGACTGGAACACGAGCGCCATGATGGCGAGGAAGATCAACGGGCCGCCCACGCGATGCAGCGCCACCGCATCCATGCGGTCGGACGTGGTCTCGGTGCTCGCGATGCGGCGCTTCACCGCTCGCTGCATCAACTCGCCGATCCAACCGTAACGCGCCTCCGATTCCTCACGCTCCGGCGTGTGGCCCACGGCGCGGATCGCATCACGCGCCGCATCGAGCTGGCGAACGAGATCCGGCACCGACGCCAGATGCGCCTCACCGCGCCGCACGCCGAGCAGTCGCAGCGCTTCCATACGCGCGGTGCCAGTGGGGAACCCACCCTTCTCTAGGTGCGCGACCAGCGGGACCAGCGAGGCCTCGATCTCCGACGGCAGCGTGAATCGCCGCGCCGGCGGCGGCAACTCGGCTGCGGTGAACAGCGCCTTCTTGAGCGGTTCGATGCCTTCGCCGCGCGAGGCCACGGTGGGGATGATCGGCACACCGATATCGTGGATCAGCGCAGGCACGTCGATCTCGATCCCCTGGTCCTGCGCCATGTCGAACTGATTGAGCGCGATGACCACGGGAATGCCGAGCTCGCAGACCTGGCTGGCGAGGAACAGGTTGCGCTCGAGGTGACAGGCATCGACGACGACGAGCACCACGTGCGGCCGCCAGTGCTGGCCGTCGCGGTCGAGGAGCACTTCGAGGGCGATCTGTTCGTCGGGAGAACCAGCCGAGAGCGAATACGAGCCCGGCAGATCGAGCACGGCGACGCGTCGTCCGTCGTGCATGCGGAACGCACCTTCGACGCGCTCGACGGTGACCCCCGCGAAGTTGCCGACGCGCTGGCTCAGGCCCGTGAGCGCGTTGAACAGCGTGGTCTTGCCGGTATTGGGGTTGCCGATGATGGCAACACGCAGTGGCTCGGTGGCGGCGCGCCGCTCCGGGCCTGCAGTAGCGGTCACGTCAGTGCGCGGCGCGACCCTGCGGTCGGACCGTGATTCCTTCGGCGAGGTCAGCACCGAGCGCGAGGCGCGTGCCGTTCACATCGACGAGGAGGCAGTGGCGCTTCCCGACCACTGAGACCTGCGCCCCTTCATAGAGGCCGAGGGCGCGGAGTCGGCAGGCCTCGTTCTCCCCACATTCGATCGCGACGACGGTCGATTCACTGCCCATCTCGGAGTCGCCGAGGGGGCAGGTGCAGACCGGGAGTTCGCGCGAAGTGGGGGTGGTCATCTCTATTGAAGATGAGACGTGCGTTCTTTCGATGAGAATGGTTCTCAACGGCTACACCTGTAGTGTAATCCGCAACTTGGGGGACGCACAAGTGAAGGGGACAAAAAAGGTCAGAGATGCCAGAACGAGGGCACCGCGATCGCTCGCAACGCCCTCGCTCTGGCCCGTTGTTCGACTACTTCCAGCGCGTGACTTCGAGGTACGCCTTGCCCTCGGCGTCACGGAAACCGGTGTAGAGCAGCCCGTTCTTTCCGAAGCCCGCGAGGATGCGGCCCTGCGGCAGCTCGATGCGGTCGATGATCTCGTTGTTGCGCGCGATGACGTAGTACAACACGCCGCCCTTCTCGCCGGGGGCGGTCGTGCGCACCCAGAGGTTGCCCTCGAGATCGCCGAGCGCGGACTGCTGGCCGAACGGCGGACGGTAGTCCGGCAGTTCGTTCGCGGGGACCATGTTCACGTTGGGGATGCGGAAGCCGCCGCCGGGGCCGCCGGGACCGCCGCCCTGGCCACCACCACGCTGGCCGCCCTGCGCACCTTGGGCACCCTGCGCCGCCTGCGCGCCGCCACCTTGACCACCCTGACCACCCTGACCACGCTGCGGCGGAGCGCCGCCGCCCCCGCCTCCACCGAACGCACCGACCATCATGCGCTCGCCACCGCCGCCCTGGATGAACGCGGCAGGTCCGCCCGCGCCGTCCATGAGCCGCTGCGCTTCGGCGCGTTGCTTCTCGATCGCTTCACGTGCGCTGTCCACGACCATCTGCTTGTCGTCATCGGACAGACGCTGCCACTCGAACGGCAGCTTGGGCGACGAGGTGACGTTGCCGTCCGGCGCGATCCAATCGACGTGGAAGTCATGCCCGCGCACCACCGCGATGGTGCCGTCGCTGAGCAAGGCCCAATCGTCGAGCATCGGCAGCGGATTCATGCGCGTCTGGATGCTCATCTGCCCGTCGACGCCTTGCGAGACCTTGATGTCGATCTTGGGGATCTTCACCGCCGCGACGGTATCGACCTTTCGCGAGGAGAGGTTGACCGCGAGGATCGGTGCGGAGTCCGGCAGCTCGGGCATGACGAAGTTGCCCGCCGTGGGCCGCGCGCCGCGCCCTGCCTGCCGCGGACGGTTCTGACTGCGATAGTAGAGTCGGCCATCAGGTCCGAACCCGGACCGTCCGCCGGCACCGCCGACCACGAGATTGATCTCGGCCGCGCGCGGCACGGCGCGCACGGTGGTGAGCTCGCCCGCCGGATTCACGACCATCATGGAGAGCGAGACGGGGTCGATGAACAGTGCCGAGTCGCCATGATAACCGAGCAGGCCACCACCACGCGCACCGTAGGCGTTCGCGGTCGCGCTGGTGGAGTCGGCGACGACGGACATCATGGTCAGCGCCGAATCGAACATGACGACGCGCCGCTGGAGCACGTCGTTCACGAGCACCTTGCCACCGGGAAGCGGCACGGCGGCCGAGACGGCGGAGAGCGGTTCGGTGGTGCGCGCCGTGGGGTTCGGGAGTTGCCGCACCGGCGGGAGTTTGGATTGCGCGGCGACCGGCAACGCCACTACTGCGAGCAGCGTGGCGAGCGGGAGCGATGCACGGAGATGACGAATCATCGGAGGTCCTGAGAGAAGGCGTACGGAGAGCGGGACTGGAGCAACGATGTCACATGTACTGCGGATGCCGCGGCTGCACTATCTCCGGATGGTGACGGCACCACCGCCACCACCGATCGCGCCCGGCGTGAATCCACCCGGCAAACCGAACCCGGTACCGGCGGTGCCGTTCCGGATGGACGCGAGATAGCGGAGATCGAGGTAGCTGGCGATGAAGGCCGGAAGCTTGCGCTTCTGTTCCTTCGAGAGGAGCGCGTTCATGCGCGGGGCGAGCTTGATGAGGAGGTCCACCGAGCCCTGACGCGCCTTGGTGTACTTCTCGTACACCTGCTCGCGATTGTAGTTGTCCGGCAGCGCCGCGAGTTCCTTGGTGAGCGGCGACCAGATGGAATCGAGGCGGATGAGGTACCAGCGGTTCATGGTCGCCAGGCTGTCGGCCTGCGCGGACTGCAGGTCGAGCGTGTCGGCCTGGCGCAGGATGGTGGCCATGGGGTTCGGGAGCCCGGCGTTGCCGTACTGCGCGCGCAGCTGCGGCTCACGCGCCTTGCTGCCGGTGGTCGTGCGGCCGCGGTCGAGCGCCTGAATGAGCAACTGCCGCTCACGCGTCGGCCCGAGGTCGAAGCGCATCTGCACGGTCACGGCGACCGGGGCGCGGATGGCCGAGAGTCGCGGGTCGATATTGCCGAAGCGCTGATTCACATCGTATCGGAAGGTCTGCGTCGCCGGGTTGAATCCGCGAACGTAGAGCAGCGCGGCATCCGGCGTGCGGGCCTGGCCCCAGCCCTTGGTGTTGTTCTCGCCATTGATGAGCATGTCGGCAGCCGCGAGCGGGTTGGCGATGTTCACCGAGAGCGTGGCACGCTGCGGCAGACGGAACTTGAGCGGATTGAAGGACATCGAGAGCACCGCCGACTGCGTCCACGGGCCCTCGCAGCTGTTGCGGCCGGCGATGCGGCCCATCTGCGCGCGCAGGCACTCCTTCGCGCTGCCGCTGGTGCTGTTCAACAACGCCTGCATCGCGCCCGCCACGGCCGGATCGGTCGCGGTGTTCGGGTCGAAGATGAACGCGCGGTCGTTGTTGTAACCGTCGCCGTTCACGTCGCCGGAGACCACCGGTGTGTACGGATTCCCTGAGCGGAAGCTGCCCGACCAGTTCACGCGCACGGCGTCGAAGAAGTTGTAGCCGAGGTTGTAGCTGATCTGGTGACGGGTATCGAAGCTGCTGCGCGTCCACTCCACGAGGCGCGGATCACCCCCGGTGTTCTGGAAGCCGCGGATCTGTTCGCGGTTGTTGGAATAGACATACGCCGCGCTGTACGTGAAGCCCGTGCTGAAACGCGTGGGCGTGAGACGCAGCGACACCTGACGGCTCATGCCGTTGAGGTCGGAGACCGACTGCGTCACGCGATTGAACAGCGAGGAGATGCGATTGTCACCCGGGGCGATGGCGCCGTTGAGCGGCACGATGCTGGTGGTCTGCACGTACACCGGTCGGCTGTCTTCCTCGGGCAGCGAGAAGCGCTCGGTGGCGTTGAAGTTGAGATCGATCGAGCTCTGCTGGTTCTGGTTGTACGAGTACGTGACCTCCAGCGTGGCCGAGAAGCGGTTCCCGAGGACGGGCCCGTTCCACTGCACGTTGGAGCGCAGTGAGCGCTGCGGCTTGTAGTCGGTGGAGAACAGCGAGACGTTCGGCGTGCTGTTGGAGAAGACAGTACCAGTGGTGCCATCGGCGCACAGCACGGGGATCTGCGACGGATCGTTGCCGTAGGTCGCCCAGTCCGGCACCGGAGCTGCGGTACCGGCGCACGAGAGGTTCTGGATGCCGGACGGAAGCCCGGTGAGGTCGAGCGCGTTGCCGGTGAGTCGCGTCTGCGGCGCGTTCTGGAAGAGTCCGACACCGCCGCGGACCACGGCGCGCGGCCCACGCACCGCGCCCTCGAAACCCGGGATCTGCGGTGCATCGCCATACGTCCAGGAGAAGCCCATGCGCGGGCTCACCAGCACGCGGTTCGGCAGCTCATCGTTGCGCACGCCGAACGTCGAGAGCACGACCGGATTGAAGTTCGGACGGTCCTCGAACTTGTTGCCGTCCACTCGCACACCGTATTGCAGCTGCAAGTTCGGGTTCACGCGCCACGAATCACCCAGCGACGCGCCCGCGATCCACTGCGACGCCGACCGCAGACGCGGCGAGAGTGAACGGGAGAACGAAGCGGGGATGCCGTTCTCGAGGTCTCCGAGGGAGTTGTAGCGGAACGTGCCGAGCAGGTTCGCGTTCTGCAACGATGAATAGCCGTCGCGCCGCAGCTCGGTGGTCAGCTTGAGACGATGCCGATTGTTCTCGCTGAACCACGACAACAGGTTGTTGAACCCGATGTTGTTGGTGTGGTTGAGCGTGTTGAGGTTGGGGTTGCCGCCGAACGCGATGTTGCTCACCCCGTTCGTGCCATCGGCGAACGTGGAGTTCACCAGCACCGAACCACTCGGCAGGAACAGGTACGGATCGGCGTCCTGGCTCGACAGACTCGCGCCGAGGTTGGTCTCGCTGAGGAAGATCCCGATGAAGCTCGTGTGCCGCATCTGGATGCCGCCGCTCGCGTTGATGCGCTCGCCGGAGTAGGCCGGCGTCGCGGACGTGAGCGCCGTTGCGGGGACCTGCTGTGACAAGTTCGCGTTGAACGTGACGTTCAGCGCCTGACCCGTGAGCGACGACGGCGGCGCCCAGTCGAGCGCGCCGAACACGATGAGGTTGTCGTTGTTGCGGGCGCTGGGGATACCGCCAACAGCGATGGGGACCTGCGCCGCATTCAGGATGTTGAGCAGGCGCGCCACGGAGTCCTGCGCGATGCCGGCGGTCTGCAGACCGAGCGCGTTGGTGTTGAGCAGCGTGTTGAGGTCGTTGCCGCGACGGCCAAGCTGGAACGACAGGTTAGAGAACGACTCGTCGAACTTCATCGGGCCGCTCATCGAGCCGCCGAGTGAGAGGTTCGAGTACTCCTGATTGAGTGCACGCGCCGCGGGATCGGTCCACTGCAGCGCCGGGGCGTCGAGGTTCAGGCTCGACGAGCGCGTGAGGAAGTTGGAGCCCGAGCGGCTGCGCACGTTGAACTGGCCACCGCTGAATCCGCCGCGTGACACATCGTACGGCGTGGTGACCAGCGAGCTCGACACTGCCGCGTCGCGCGGCAGGTTGGTAGCGCCGGAGTTGAGGCCGTTGAGCGTCGTCGAGTTCTGATCGGACGTGAGGCCGAGCACCGAGAAGCCCGATGGGTCGCCATCGGCACCCGGGATGAACTGCACACCGGGCAAGGAAGCCGCCATCGCGGCGAGATCGCCCTGCTGTTCGGCCGAGAGTGCGCTGGTGTTCACCGCGCGTTCGGTGCCGGAGATGTCCTGCGGGTTGTCGTTTCGGTTCACGCGGGCGCGATCGCCGCCGGTGATCTGCACCGTGTCGAGGGTCTGCGCGGCGATGGTGAGGCGCGCATCGGCCACGAGGATGTCCTGGTCGGCGGTGCGCTTCACCTGGAAGCGGCGCGGCGCGTAGCCGATGGCCTGATAGCTCACGAAGTAGTCGCCGTCGCCACCCGGGAACGCGATGGTGAATCGACCATCGCGCCCAGTGCGCGCGCGGCGGGAGACGTTACCGCTGACCGAGGTCGCCGTGACTATGACGCCGTTGACGGGCTGACTGTCAGGCCCAAGGACCCGGCCGCGGATGATATCCGCGCCGTCCTGCGCGGCAGCGATGCGCGGGCTGGCGCCGAGGGCGATGACACCAATGAAGAGTGCGACGACGGAACACAGACGACGAAGCGTCACAACAGGCTCGGATGCGGGTGGGATCGCGGACTGCAGAGGTCGACCGAGGTATGACCCGGGTATGGGTCAGACGGTTGCTCTGGGCTGGTGTTAGTACGCGGGGGCATGCCAAAGGGTTTAGGGCAGCGTGGGGTCGCGTTTCACCACAGGGTCACAGGGGACACAGGGGAGCGGGATTCTGAAGAACGGGGGACTCGGACTTGGCGTCCGAATCCCCCGAGTCTCCAACTCAACTAACGACCGTCTCTCCCGCTGCTCCCTGCGTTCCCTGTCTCCCCTGTGTCCCCTGCGCCCCCGTGGTGAAGCGGTTCCCTTACGGCGCCGCGTCATGGAACACGAGCCCCGTCGACTCGGCCCGCTCCAGGGCCCACCGCAACCGCCACTCATCCCGGAACAGGATCACAGGATGGTTCTTGGCGTCGAACAACAAGGAAAGGTCCTGCGACTCCCCCAGCCGTTCGATCGCAGCCTTTGAACCCGTCACCCAGCGCGGATACCGGAACGGCAGCTTCTCTAGGGTGCAGGGCGCGCCGTACTCATGCTCCAACCGATGCACCATCACATCGAACTGCAGCAGACCCACCGCACCCACGATCGGCACCGGCCCCATGTGCGACTCGGCGAAGAACACCTGGGCGGCGCCTTCTTCGGTGAGTTCACGCAGGCCCTTGTCGAGCGCCTTGCGACGCAGCGGGTCCTTGGAGATGATGCGCGCGAAGTGCTCCGGCGCGAAGCGCGGGATGCCTACGTACTCGAGCAGCTTGCCTTCGGTGTCCTTGGGCGCGTCGCTGGTCGCGAGCGTGTCGCCGATCCGCAGCAGGCCGCGATCGTGCACACCAACCACATCGCCCGGCAACGCTTCCTCGGCGAACGCGCGCTCGCGGCCCAGGAACTGCTGCGGCGGCGCGAGCTTGAAGCCTTTGCCCGTGCGCACGTGCGTGACGTCGAGTCCGGCGGCGTAGCGCCCGGAACACACCCGCAAGAACGCGATCCGATCGTGGTGACGCGGATCCATGTTCGCCTGCACCTTGAACACGAAGCCGGTGAACGCGTCGAGCGCCGGTGACACCGGCCCCGCGCTGCTGTCGCGGGCGACCGGCGAGGGAGCCAGCGGCAGGAAGTCTTCGAGGAAGGGCTCCACACCGAAGTTGGTGATCGCGGAGGCGAAGTACACGGGCGTCTGTTCGCCGGCGAGGATCGCCGCGGCATCGAACTCGTGGCCGGCCATGTCGAGCAGCTCGACATCGTGCGCCAGCTTCGCGACCGCATTCACCGCCGCCTCGTCGCCGCCGAGTGCGTCGACGAGCTTCTGGTCATCGGCACCTGAGAGATCGACCGTCTCCGTCTCGACGCGCTTGGCACCGTGATGCGTGCCGCGCTCGAACAGGAACGCACGCTTGCGGCGTCGGTCGTAGACCCCCACAAAGACCGTGCCCTGCTCCGCCGTATCCATATGGATGGGCCAGTGCGCCGCGACGGCCGTGATGCCGAGCTCGGCTTCGAGGTCGCTGACCAGCTTGAGCGGATCCTCACCCACGCGGTCACACTTGTTGACCACCGTGAAGATGGGCATGCGGCGACGGCGGCAGACGTCGAACAACTGCCGCGTGCGCTCTTCGACGCCTTTGCGGTTGTCGAGCAGCATGACGGCGCTGTCGGCCGCGATGAGCACGCGGTACGTGTCTTCGCCGAAGTCCTGGTGGCCCGGGGTGTCGAGCAGGTTGACCTGGTAGCCGTGGTACTCGAACTGCAGCACCGACGAGGTGACCGAGATACCGCGCTCCTGTTCGAGCGCCATCCAGTCGGAGGTGGCGTGCCGTTGCGACTTACGCGCCTTCACCGCGCCGGCCTGATGGATGGCTCCGCCGTAGAGCAGGAGCTTCTCCGTCAGCGTGGTCTTGCCGGCGTCAGGATGCGAGATGATCGCGAAGGTGCGTCGACGCGCGATGAGGGCGTCGAGGGGGGCGGAAGCGGAGGTTGGGGCGGTCACGGAGGAAAGATAACCGGGGCCGCCCCTGGCTCATCATCGGTGCTCAGCCCAGCGCCCCCAACACCACCTCGACCTCCTCCATCGTGTTATGGAAGTGCGGCGACAGCCGGATCGCCCCCTCGCGCACCGAGTGCGTCACCTTCGCCGCACGCAGCTTCTTGGAGTCGCCGTCGAGGTCGTTCGTCGCCAGCGCCACGATCCCGGCCCGCGAGGCCGCAGCCTCGGGCGTGAGCAGCTTCACGCCGCGGCGCTTGTGCGTCCACTCGATGATCCGAGTGGTCAACGCACGCACGTGCGATTCGATCTGCTTGGGGCCCAGTCTCAGGAACAACGCGAGACTCTCGTTCATCCCCACGATGTCCTGATACGGGATAGTCCCAACCTCGAACTTCCGCGCGTCGGTGTGCCACGCGGGGTCGTAGTCGAGGAAACGCCCGAAGTCGCCGGAGCTCGCCTGGGCGAGCCAGCCCGCGGCCGGCGGCTCCAACTGCGGGATCAGCTCGCCGCGCACGTACACGAATCCGCTGCCCCACGGCGAGCAGAGCCACTTCTGCGCGCCACACGAGACGAAATCCACGGGCATCGTGCGCACATCGAGCGTGAGCGGGCCTAGGCCCTGAATGGCATCGACCGCGAACCACACCTCGGCCGCCCGGCATGCCGCGCCGATGCGCGCGAGGTCGATGCGCGCACCGCTCCAGAACGACACCCAACTCAGCGCCACACACTTCACGCGCTCATCCTCGGCGATACGACGCAGGATCAACTCTTCGTCCGCCGCCGTGCCCGCCAACGGCAGCATCTCGAACGTGAACCCACGCGCCTTCGCCGCCGCCATCCACGGATACACGTTCGCCGGAAACTCACCGCGACTGCCGAGCACGATGTCACCGGGGCCGAGCGGCAGCGTGTAGGCCGCAAGGTTCACACCCCAACTGGTATTGGTCGTGAGCGCGATCTCGCCGGCGCTCGCACCGATCAACTGGCCTGCGAGTGACCGCGCACGGTCCAGCACGGGAAAGAAGTCATCCATCCCCAATCGATGCGGCTCGGCGCGCTTGAGGCCGTAGGCGTCGAGCGCATCACGCGCGCACTGCGGCAGCGGACCCACGGAGGCGTGGTCGAAGTGGATCGCATCACCCCGCACTTCCCACGGGAACTCGCGCGCGCGCAGCGCGCTCAACTCGGCGACGTTGTCGGTCATGGCATCCTGAGGTGCGGCGGGGTGTCCTTGGGCTGTCCCTTCCAACGGCGATGCTGCCAGAAATACTGCTCCGGGTGCTCGCGCACCAATCGCTCGAGCACCTGCGTGTAGCGCAGCACCGTGGCGTCGATGTCGTGTTCCTTATCGCCGGTCTTCACCAGCGGCACTTCTTCGAAGTGCGCTTGGTAGCGTCCATCAGGCTGGCGGAGCGCGACGACGAACACCATGGGGAGGTCGCCGCGCAGCGCGAACACGGCGGCCCCGCGCGGCGTACGCGCCGGGCGCCCGAAGAACGGGATGAACGTCGACGCGAGGCCCTTCGCACTCTGGTCGGAGAGGAAGCCGATGCCGCGCCCTTCCTTGAGCGCACGCGGGATGGCGCGCACCGCTTGATCATCGAAGATCACGCGCGTACCGAACCGTTCGCGCGTGCGCTTGAAGAAGCCGTCGGAGAGCGGGTTGGCCATGTGCATTGCGATCGCATCGATCGGGAGCCCGCGCCCCGTCATGTACGCCGCACTCAACTCCCAGTTGCCGAGGTGTCCCGCGACGAGGATCACACCCTTGCCCTGCGCGAACGCACGTTCGAGCACCTCGTACTGGTGCGGCGCGACGAAAGCTTCCATGACCTCCTCGCGCGAGGCGCGCGAGAGGAAGATGCTCTCCATCGCCACCCGACCGAGTCCGCGGTACGACTCGCGCGCGACGTCGCGCACCCGCGCCGGTGTGAACGCGGGGAAGCACGCTTGGATGGTGCGCTCGACCTGCGCTGCGCGCAGGCGGAACGGTCGCCACCCGAGTCCGCCTACGAACGCCCCGACGGCCGACGCCGCGCGGAAGCCGAACGGCCGCAGCAGCGTCGCGATGGTCCGCAGCGCGGCGTACTCCGCCCACTGCGTGAATGTGGGCTTCGCAGTGTCGCGCTCGGGCTTGGACGCCGCGGGAGTGGCCGGCGTCTCAGTCATCGACGTCGTCGGCGTCGCGCTCAAGCTCAGAAACCTCGACCTCGGGCTCCTCGATGAGCGGGCTCACCGGCGCGCGCTCCTGCATCGCGTGCAGCCGTGCGTAAGCCCCGCCGCGCGCGAGCAGTTCGGCATGTGTGCCGCGCTCCACTACCTGCCCCTTGTCGAGCACGAGGATCTGTGTGGCGTGCACGATGGTGGAGAGCCGGTGCGCGATCACGAACACCGTGCGCCCGGCGAGCAGGCGGTCGATGGCTTCCTGCACGAGCCGTTCACTCTCGGTGTCGAGCGCCGAGGTAGCTTCGTCGAGGATGAGGATGGGCGGATCGGTGAGCAGCGCGCGCGCGATAGCGAGACGTTGCCGCTGCCCGCCGGAGAGTCGTGTGCCGCGTTCGCCGAGCACCGTGTCGTAGCCCTGCCGCAGCGCCATGATGAACTCGTGCGCGTTGGCCGAACGTGCGGCGGCTTCGATCTGCGCCTGCGTGAAGCGGCCCTGCGCGCCGTACG
This sequence comes from Gemmatimonadaceae bacterium, assembly GCA_020853635.1. Taxonomy (GTDB): domain Bacteria; phylum Gemmatimonadota; class Gemmatimonadetes; order Gemmatimonadales; family Gemmatimonadaceae; genus Pseudogemmatithrix. Next base: position 81,324 of record JADYYN010000013.1, on the reverse strand, counting down.
CGATGTTCGCGCGCACACTGTCATTGAAGAGCACCGTGTCCTGGCTCACGATGCCGGTGAGCGAGCGCAGCGACGACAACTCGATCTCGCGCGAATCGACGCCGTCGATGAGCACGCGGCCCTTGGTGGGTTCGATGAACCGCGGGATGAGATCGACCAACGTGCTCTTGCCCGCGCCACTGGCGCCGACGAGTGCGACGATCTCGCCCTTGCGCGCGCTGAAGCTCACATCGCTCAGCACGGCGTCGTCGCCGTACGCGAAGTGCACAGCGTCGAACGCCACACCGTCGCGCAGGCCCTGCACCTGCCGCGTGCCCTTGTCCAGCTGCGTCTCAGTGGGTTGGTCGAGCACGTCGAGCAAGCGCTCAGCCGCAGCGAGCGACTGCTGCGCGGCGGTGGGCGCCTGCGAGAGCTGCTTGATGGGCTGCAGCAGCCGCATCACGAGGATCATGAACGTGACGAGGTCCGTGCCATTCATCGTGCGATCGGTGAGCACAAGCGTCGCTCCGATCCACAACACGCCCATGGCGATGACCGTGCCGAGCACTTCGGTGAGCGGACTGGCCAACAGTGAGAGACGCTGCATGCGGGTCATCCCGCCTGAGTAACGCACCGACGCACCGATGAACCGCTGGTCCTCATACGGCTCGCCGCGGAACGACTTTACCAGACGGATGCCGCTCACCACTTCCTGCAGCACGCTGGTCATCTCGCCGTACTCGTTGCGGAGACGACGATGCCCCTTGCGCAGTTTGCGGAGCAACGGCTGTAGTAACGCCATCACCACCGGGGCGATGACCAGCGAGACCAGCGTGAGGCGCACCGACATGGTGAACAGGATCACCACCGTCACGATGATGGTCGCGAGGTTCTGGATGGTCCGCGTCGCCAGTTCGGCGAGGATGATCTTGGTCTGTTCCGTGTCGGTCAGGATGCGCGAGATGATCTGACCGGTCTTGGTGCGGCCGAACCACGTGAGCGGCAGCCGCTGCATATGCGAGAACACCGTCGCGCGCAGGTCCCGCGTGATGTACTCCTGCAACGACGCGCCGAACTGTCCGCCGGCCCAGAGGAACAGGTTCTTGATCGCGACCATCGTGAGGATCACGAGGATCACGGCGCGCAGCGACTGCATGGGCTGTGCGGGGTCGATGAACGGCCCGATCAGCCACTGCTGCAGCACCGTCAGCCAGCCCATCCCCTCGGCGATCTTCGTCTCGAGCCCGAAGAGCGAGTTGAGGAACGGGATCAGCAGCGTGAACGCCACACCGTCGAGGACGGCGGCGATGACATTGAACACCACGTTCCCGCCGAGCCGCCACGAATGCGGTCGCAGGAACTGGAGGAGGCGGCGATAGACGCGCATCAGCGGCGCGTGGCGGCGGTCGGGCGCTCAGGCGCCGGGACGTTCATAGGACCGGAAGATAGTCTTGTGGCGCGGTCGCATCCAACGCGGCCGCCGGTCGGCAGCCGCGCGGCGGCATTGTGACCGGCACGAGACGGGTGGCGGAGGCGCGCCCCTTCCGCCCGGAGGCTTCGTGGTCGCAGTTTCACCCCGTGCCAGACGCCTCGCCGCCGTTCGCTCCTGCCCGCGCCAGCTTCCCCTGCCCCGCGCTGTTGTCGCGCGCCGCGCGAGCGACGCTGGGCGGTGCGCGCGAGTCGTTGTTGGGGGCGGTGATGGCCGTGCGGTTGGTCGAGGGGCTCCGCTCGCCGCACCTGTTGCCGGGCCCCACGCGTGAGGCCCGCGCCGAAGGGGCCCGGCAGTGGCTCGGGGCGCTGACCCTTCCGGCCAAGGCGCGCACGGCGCTGCTGCGGGTCTACGCCACCAGCGCGGCGGATGACCGCCACAGCGCAGCAGACGCGCTCGCCGCCGTGACCGAGGTCACTTCACCGCACCTCGACAAGGGCGCACGTTTGGAGTTGGTCCGCCTCGCCGATGCCCTGCGAGCGGAGGCCCCGGTGCTTGCCGGGGTCCGCGACCGGCCGGTAGCTTAGGGCTGGTCGGTCCCTACCTTAGAGGCGATTTGCGTCCCACGGACATTTCCCCGATCTCCCGCGTCATGCGTCGGATCGACCTGGTGGCGGACGGATCCCTTGCAGGGGACACGTCGCAGACCGGTTTTCCGAGCATCGACCGCTGGTTGGGCGGCGGGGTGCGCGCTGGCGACCTCGTGGTCCTCGGCGGGGACGTTGGGAGCGGCAAGTCGTCGCTGGCGCTGGCGATGGCGCTTCGGATGGCGGACGTCGGGGTGAAGGTCGCGTTTCTGACCGGCGAGATGTCGGTCGAGCGCGTGATGGAGCGTGCGCTGGCGATCGAGGGCCGGGCGCGGATCGACGATCTGCGGCAGGGCAAGCTCGATGATCTCGCGCGGGCGGGCGTGGGTGCGGCGGCGGTGCGGCTCCGTGACAAAAGCCCCCGGTTCGAGGTCCTACCGACGGGCCTCGATGCCGTGGCGGCGCGGACAGCGGAGTTGGACGTCCAGGTGCTGATCCTCGACAACCTTCAGGCGCTGGCGGGGACGTCGCGGGCGCAGGACGAGGAACTGGCCGCGGCGGTACGTTTCTTGAAGTCGATGGCGGTGGAACGTGACGTCTGTGTGGTGGTGACGTCGCATCTTCCGGCATGGAGCTCCCGGGCGGATGCGCGCCCGGTCCTCGAGGATTTCGGCGCTGCTGGCGCCGTGAAGCAGAACGCCGACGTGGTGCTCGCGATCTACCGCGAGGAGATGTACGCCCCGGCCAACGGGGTGGAGGGTGCGACCGAGGTGTTGGTGCGGAAGAATCGCAACGGCACCACCGGGTATGTCGATCTGTATTTCTACAAGCAGTGGCTCCGCTTCGAAGACCTGCTCGATCCCGATCGCTAGGAGATGTGATGCGAATCGTCCGTTCCCTCCTCGTTGGCTCGCTCATCGCGCTCACCGTCGCCACGGCGTCGGCTCAGGGCAGCGATCCCATTGCGAAGCTCGAGGCCGCCCGCGCCAAGAACCCGCAGAACGTCGCCGCGCTCCGTGCGCTCGGCGTGGCGTACTACAAGGCGAAGCGCTACGCTGATGCGCGCACCGTGCTCGACCAGGCGCGGCGGCTCGACCCCAAGGACGGGGTGAGCTCGCTGTACGCCGGTCTCGCGTCCGAGGAGGTCGGTGACCTCACGAACGCGCGCGAGGCGTACAACACGTACCTGCAGGTGGGCAAGACGCGGAAGGTGCGCAATGAGATCAGCGGGCGGCTCACGGCGCTCGCGCGCCGCGAGGCGATCGCCAACGCGAAGGCGGCGGTGGCGAATGAAGCGCGGTTGTCGAACATCCGCAGCGATCAGTACACCATCGCCGTTCCCCCCCTCCGCTTCACCGGTCCGGATACCGCGCTCGCTCCGCTGGAGCGAGGCTTGGCCGAGCTGATGATCTCGGACCTCAGCAAGGCGCCCTCGCTCACCGTGGTGGAGCGCGACCGCATGCAGGCGCTGGCCGATGAGATCCGACTCGGAGAGTCAGGCCGTGTCGATGCGGCGACCGCCGTGCGCGCCGGCAAGCTGATCCAGGCGGGCAGCATCGTGAGCGGCACGATCATCCAGCAGGGGAGTACGCTGCGTCTCGACGCGCTGCTCGTGAACGTGCAGACAGGCGGCACCGGCGCACCTGCTTCCTCGCCGGGTACACTCGAGCAGTTGTTCGACATGGAGAAGAACGTGGTCTTCGCGCTCTTCGACCAGTTGCGGATCCAACTCACGCCCGCCCAGCGGCAGGCGATCCAGCGCCGCCCGACGAACAACCTGCAGGCCTTCCTCGCCTTCAGCCGTGGCCTGCAGGCCTCGGACGCCGGCCGGCTCGACGAAGCCGCGCGGTTCTTCGAGAACGCCCGTTCGCTCGACCCGAGCTTCAGCCTCGCCGGTGCCCGCCTGCAGTCGGCTCAGGCCGCGCAGGCATCGGTGAACGTCCCGACGTCCGCGATCGAGAACAGCTTCGGCGGTAGCGATGAAGGCCGCATCGTCCGCGCGGCTCAAGTCGGGAATCCGGCACCGCTCGGCGGCGGGGTCCCGGCCACGCTCGACCGCATCGCACAGCGCGTGAACCCGCCGGGCGTCGTGGTCTCCACGGAGCGCAGCGGGCCGGCTCCGAACCTCCCTGAGCGTGACGCCCCCAGCTCCACCGGCGGCACCGACCAGCCCAGCCGCACGGGTCAGGTCGTCATCATCATCCGTCGCCCCTGAGCGAGGACCTGACACCGATGCGCTTCCGCCTCGCCACACTGGCTCTCGCGATGCTGCCCGCCGTCCTCGACGCGCAGGACGGCAAGGCCGTGATCCTCGCACCACAACTCACCTCGTACGCCATCGGCTCGGGTGCGTCGAAGACGACGATCTCGCAGACCGCGATGCCGTTCATGCTCCTGCTGCCGTTCAGCGAGCGCTTCTCGATGGACATCACGTCGGCCTTCGCCAGCTCCACGGCCGAGTCCGGTGCGACCGAAGGCAAGATCAGCGGACTCACGGACACGCAGATCCGCGCCAACTTCACACCGTCGTCGCGCTCGCTGATCTTCACCATCGGCCTCAACCTGCCGACGGGACAGTACACCATCCCCGAGGAACAGCAGGAAGCCGCCGGACAGATCGGCAATGACTTCCTGAACTATCCCATCTCCTCGATGGGCAACGGTCTGGCCGGCACTGGCGGCATCGCGTACGCCCGCACGCTCGGCACCTGGAACCTCGGGCTCGGCACGAGCTTCCGGAAATCGACCGAGTTCGCCGCGTTCAGCGTGGCGAGCAGCGAGTTCCGCTTCCAGCCGGCCGACGAGATCCGCCTCCAGCTCGGTCTCGATCGCCCGGTGGGCGATGGTCAGGTGGAGTTCGGCCTCTCGTACTCGGCATTCGGTGAAGACATCGCCGAGGACACGACGTCGTACAGCACCGGCGACCGCATCATGGCGACGGGGTCGTGGACCTTCCCGGTGAAGCAGGCCGACGTGTTCTTCTCCGTGTGGAACCTCTACCGCATGGAAGGCCAGCGCTTCGGCGGCGACGCGCCGAAGGAGAACGTGGCGAACTTCAATGTGGGCGTGAGCTTCGAACTCGGCGGCGTGGTGCTGCAGCCGAACATCGAGACGCGCCTCTGGCAGGCGGACGGCATCAAGGCCGGCAACCTGTTCAACACCGGTGTGCGCGCGCGCTTCGGCGCGGGCAGCTTCACGTTCATCCCCGCGGTGGGTGTCTCGTCCGGCAACATCTATGACATCGGCTCCGGCGCCGGCACCAAGGTCTCGGGCCTGCGCAGCAGCCTGACCATCCGCTGGAACTGAGTCGACTTCACTCGCACCACGCGAGGCTGGTGACGGGGGGCGCCCACAGGGCGCCCCCCGTTCCCGTTCCCCCACTCTGCCGAACGGGATATCTTGCGGGCGTCCCTCCCATCTCCCTTCTCCCATCCGCAGTTCTATGGCCGGCCATAGTAAGTGGAAGCAGATCAAGCACTACAAGGCCGCCGCTGACGCCAAGCGCGGTGCCAAGTTCACGAAGCTCCTGCGCGAGATCACTGTGGCGGCCAAGGGCGGCGGCGGCGATCCCGACGGCAACCCGCGTCTGCGCACCGCGATCGAGAACGCGAAGGCGCAGTCCTGCCCCAAGGAGAACATCGAGCGCGCCATCAAGAAGGGCACGGGCGAACTCGAGGGCGTGGACTACTCCGAGGTGTTGTACGAAGCCTACGGACCGGGCGGCGTAGCGCTCATGATCCAAGCGCTCACTGACAACCCCACGCGCACCGTCGCGGAGATCCGGGCCAAGCTCTCACGCGGCGGCGGCAACCTCGGCGCGGTGAACTCGGTGGCCTTCATGTTCGATCGCAAGGGACAGATCTTCGTCGATGCCAACGGGCGCGGCGAGGACGCAGTCATGGAGCAGGTGCTCGAGGCCGGCGCCGAGGACTTCGTCGCCGAGGACGAGCAGTTCACCATCACCACGGCGCCGTCGGAACTGCACGCGGTGAAGAGTGCACTGGAGCAGGCCGGGCTCGTCGCGACTGAAGCCTCGCTCGCGTGGATCCCCAAGAGCACGGTGAAGGTCGAAGGTGCCAACGCGCAGCAGTTGATCAAGCTCCTCGAGCAGATCGAGGATCTCGATGACGTGCAGAAGGTCGACGCGAACTTCGACATGGACGTGTCGGAACTCTCGGCCGAGTGATGCTCCCCGCCGGCGCGGCCTGAGGTCGGAGTCTCGCGTGCTCATCCTCGGAATCGACCCTGGGACGGCCGTCACCGGCTACGGCGTGGTGCGCGTGGGACCGCAGCCCACGCTGGTGGAGTGCGGGGTGATCCGAACCAAGGCGGACCGTCCGCTGCCGGAGCGTTTGCGTGACATCAGCGAGGGGGTGCGCGAGCTGATCGCGCGCCACCAGCCCGGTGCGATGGCGGTGGAGGACGTGTTCTATGCGCGCAACGTGCGCACGACCATCGTCCTCGGCCATGCACGCGGCGTGATCCTGTTGGCGGGAGCGGAGGCGGGACTGCGTATCCACGAGTATCCGCCAGCCGAGATCAAGAAGGCCATCGTCGGTACGGGCAGTGCAACCAAGACCCAGGTGCAGTTCATGGTGACCAAGTTGCTGCGGCTCAAGAGTGCACCGCAGCCCGCCGACGCCGCTGATGGTGTGGCGGCGGCGTTGACGTGCGCGATGCGCGTGGGGCTCGAGGCGAGGCTCGCCTCGCGACCGACGTCGCGCGGAGTGACGCGATGATCGCACGCATCCACGGCACACTCGTCTCCGGCGGGATCGATCGCATCGAAGTCATGACCGCTGGCGGGCTCGCCTACGAAGTGCTGGTCCCGCTCTCGGTGCTCGAGTCGTTGCCGCGTGCGGGCGGTGAGATCGCGCTGCATACGGCGCTGGTGGTGCGCGAGGACGCCTTCCTGCTGTTCGGATTCGTCACGGCAGAGGAGCGTCGACTGTTCCAGCGACTCATGGGCACCACCGGTGTGGGGCCATCGCTGGCGATGAACCTGCTTTCGACGCTCACCGGCGAGCGGCTCGTGCGTGCGATCCGCGATGGCGATCTGGCGACGCTCACGCAGGTGCCGCGCGTGGGGAAGAAACTCGCGGAGCGTCTGGTACTCGAACTGCGAGACAAACTCGAGGGCAGCGGCGTCGAAGCCGCCGCGCCGAGTGGTCGTACGGCTGCGCCGTCAGGTCCGGGAGCGGACGCGGTGCGCGCGCTCGTGGCACTCGGCTATGCGCCGACCGATGCGGAGCGTGCGGTGCGCGTGTCGTTGGATGGCGCGCCGAAGGGTGAGTCCACGGCGGATCTCATCCGTCGGTCGTTGGCGGCCGTGAGCAAGTAGCGACGACTACCGTCCGCTCCGTCCGAAGAGCGAGCCTGGCTCAGCGAGTTGGGCCAGCGGCACGGCCTCGACGCGATCAGCGATCGGGTAGCGACGATTCCCGGGATAGACGACCGCGACACGCTCCAGACCGAGATCGACGAGGGCGTGCCGGATCGATGGCGTCATTGTCGGGGCATCGACCCGCTTGCATTCGACGCCGTAGAGTCTCCCGCTGCGCTGCAACACGAGATCGATCTCCGCGCCCTGGTGCGTCGCCCAGAACGCCGCGTCGCTGTGTGGCTCGGTCGCAAGCACCTGCTCGATCGCGAATCCCTCCCAGGACGCGCCGAGCTTGGGATGATGCATGAGTGCCGCGCGGGTCTCGATGCCGAGGAGTTCATGCAGCAGCCCGGTGTCGCGCACGTAGACCTTCGGCGATTTCACCTGACGTTTGCGAAGATTGGCGTGCCAGGGCTGGAGCTGGCGGATGACCAGCGCGTCGGTGAGCAGATCGAGGTAGTTGCGGACGGTTGGCTCGCTCACACCGAGGGCTCGCGCCGGATCGGCATGGCTCCAGACCTGACCATGGTAGTGTGCGACCATCGTCCAGAAGCGCCGCATGGCCGTCGCGGCGACGCGCACCCCGAGTTGCGGGAGATCGCGCTCGACGAACGTGTCGATGAACGCGCGCCGCCAGCGCACGGACTTCTCCTCCGTCCGCGCCAGGAACGACTCCGGGAATCCGCCACGTCGCCACAAGAGTTCGGACTTCGTCGCGCCGACCTCATCGATGGTGAAACCCGCCATGCGGAGATACTCGACTCGACCCGCCAGGCTCTCCGAGCTCTGGCGTAGCAGCTCCCCTGAGGCACTGCCGAGGAGGAGAAAACGCGCCGGTCGCGGGCGACGGTCAGCGAGCACGCGCAGGATGGGGAACAGATCCGGCGCGCGCTTCACCTCGTCGATGACGACGAGGCCCTTGAGCGGCTCGAGGGCGGTCATCGGCTGTTCGAACAGCACGCGCGTGCGCGGATCCTCGAGATCGAAGTAGTTGGGCGACCGGGGATCGAGCGCGCGCCGCGCGAGCGTCGTCTTCCCGCACTGCCGCGGGCCAGTGAGGACTACGACGGGCCGACGGTCGAGCGCCGCCCGGAGTGTCTGCTCGAGTCGAGTGCGCGCGATGGGCATGCGGTCAATCTCACCATGATATTCTAAACTGTCAAGTTACTTTTTCACTGTACCGGGACCACGCGCCCTGTCGCCCACCCCCGGGACCGCCTCGACCTGCGTTTGCCCGACGCGGCCGCCCGACCGCGAGCCGCACCCGCGCGGTCTGCCGGTCGTTCGCGGCTCGACCGCGTGCGTTCTACCGTCGGAGACTGCGGCGCGAGTAGATTGCCTTGCCATGTCCCGCGCCGAGATCACCACACCCGAGTCGATCCCCGAGGAATCGGTGGTCGAGCTGTCGCTGCGTCCGCAGCGGCTGGCGGAGGTCATCGGCCCAGGGAAGGTGAAGGACGCGCTGCGCATCTACATCGATGCTGCCACCGCGCGTCGTGAGCCGCTCGACCACACGTTGTTGTTCGGCCCGCCGGGCTTGGGCAAGACCACACTCGCGGAGCTCATCGCGCGCGAGATGGGCGTGAACATCCACACCACGTCGGGGCCGGCGCTGGAGAAGCCGGGTGACCTGGTGGGCACGCTCACCAACCTGCGCGCGGGCGATATCCTGTTCATCGACGAGATCCATCGGCTGAAGCCGTTGATCGACGAGTTCCTGTATCCCGCGATGGAGGACTGGAAGATCGACATCCGCCTCAGCGAGGGACCGAAGGCGCAGACGATCACCATGCCGATCGAGCGGTTCACGTTGATCGGTGCGACGACGCGTCTGGGGATGATCACCGCGCCACTGCGCGCGCGGTTCGGGATCGAACTGCGCATGAACTACTATCCGGCGAACGAGATCGAGGAGATCGTGCATCGCACGGCGGCGGTGATGCAGGCCGGGATCGACAGCGAGGGTGCGGGTGAACTCGCACGGCGCGCACGTGGCACGCCGCGTGTGGCCAACCGTCTGCTGCGCCGCGTGCGGGACTTCGCGCAGGTGAAGAGCAACGGACACATCTCGCGCGACGTCGCGCGCGAAGCGCTGACGATGCTCGACGTGGACGAGTTCGGCCTCGACGAGATGGACACGCGCCTGCTGCGCGTGATCATCGAGAAGTTCGATGGCGGTCCGGTGGGCGTGAGCACCATCGGTGCCGCGGTAGGCGAGGACTCGGACACCATTGAGGAGGTGTACGAGCCTTTCCTCGTGCAGAACGGCTTCCTGCAGCGCACGCCGCGCGGGCGCATGGCGACGCCGCAGGCGTATCGTCATCTGGGCTACCCGCCGCCCGCCGCACCGCCGGCCACGCAGCCCGAACTGTTCTGAACGACGTGATCCGCACGTGAGACACACGTGAGACACACGTGACGAACATCACGCGCGGGCTGCGGACGTCCGACTACGACTTCGCGCTCCCCGCCGACCGTATCGCGCAGACGCCGGTCGCACGACGGGACGAGAGTCGCTTGATGGTCGTGTCCCGCGAGACGGGCGCGGTCGAGCACCACGTGTTCCGCGAGCTGCCGCGATTCCTCGACGCCGGCGACGCGCTCGTGCTCAACACCACGCGTGTGTTCCGCGCGCGCTTGCTCGGGCATCGCGACTCCGGCGCGCCGGCGGAGATCTTCCTGTTGCGTGAACTCCCCTCGCCGACTGCGCGGGGCGCCGCATCAGCGGATGAAGCGCCGCGCTGGGAAGCGATGGTGCAGCCCGGCAACAAGCTCAAGCCGGGTCGTCGGGTGCACATCGCGCCGGGTTTCGACGTGGAAGTGCTCGATCCCACGGCGCGCGGCACGCGCATCGTGGCGCTGCACGTGCTTCCGTCGCGCGACAGCACCGATGCGCCGGCTCTGTCGACAGACACCGCCGCCGCCGTGATCGCGCGGCGGCGAGTGCTCGTGCACGAAGCCATTGCGACGTACGGCCACATCCCGCTGCCACCGTACATTGCGCGCGCCGACGCGGCCAACGACGTCGAGCGGTACCAGACCGTCTTCGCACGCGAAGAAGGCTCCGTCGCCGCACCAACGGCGGGCCTGCACTTCACGCCGGAACTGCTCGCGACACTCACGGCCCAAGGCGTGCAACGCGCCGAGGTGTTGCTGCACGTGGGCGCGGGCACGTTCAAACCGGTGGAGGTGGACGACCCCGCCGAGCATGTGATGCACGAAGAGTGGTACGACGTGCCGAGTGCCACCGCGGCACTGCTCGACGCCACGCGCACGGCCGGGCGGCGGATCTGCGCGGTGGGCACGACCAGTCTGCGCACGCTCGAGAGCGCCATCGGCGCGGACGGGCGCTTCCGTGCGGGTTCGGCGGAGACGTCGATCTTCATCCGCCCGCCGGTGCGGCCGCGGGGGGCGGACCTGCTGGTGACGAACTTCCATCTCCCCCGCTCCACCTTGCTCATGCTGGTCGCGGCGATGGCCGGCTACGACCTCACCATGCACGCGTACGACGTGGCCGTGCGCGAGGGGTACCGGTTCTATTCGTACGGCGACGCGATGCTCATCCGGTAGGGGTCGGAGCGAAGGCAACCCCCTCGGTGGCGGAAGGCGGGCATGGTAGATTTAGGGGTTAGCACCGACCGTATTCCCCCTCGACCGACCTCCGATGTCCTTCGTGACCGTATTCGCCCAAGCCGCTGCCGGACAGACCGCCGCCGGACCCTCGCCGTTCGGCACGCTGTTCATGTTCGGCTCGATCTTCGCGATCTTCTATTTCCTCGTGATCCGTCCGCAGTCCAAGCAGCGCAAGGACCACGAGACCAAGGTGATGGCGCTCAAGAAGGGCGACCAAGTCGTCACCGCCGGCGGCATCGTCGGCGAAGTGGTGCACATCGCCGCGTCGATGAAGGACGGCTCCACCGTGTCGACGCTGAACGACCACGTCACGATCAAGAGCGGTGACTCGAAGCTCGTCGTGACCCGCGCCCGCATCGCGGCCGTCGGCAGCGAAGAGCTCGCCCCCTGATGGCGATCCTCCCGATCGTCGTGCTCGGCGACCCGCTGCTCCGCAAGGAGACGAAGCCGGTCACCGAGGTGACGGACGAGCTGCGCACGTTGGTCGCCGACATGTTCGAGACCATGCGTGCCGCAGAAGGCATCGGCCTCGCGGCGCCGCAGGTTGGGCGCAGTGAGCGGTTGTGCATCGTGCATGTGGAAGATGCGATGTACACGTTGATCAATCCGGAGATCATCGCCCGTGAGGGCTCGATCAAGTGGGAGGAGGGCTGCCTCTCGATCCCCGACGTGTTCGGCTGGGTGGAGCGCGCGTCGTACGTGAAGGTCCGCGCGATGGATCTCGAAGGGAAGGAGATCGAGGTCGAAGGGCGCGAGCTGATGGCGGTGTGCATGCAGCACGAGATCGACCATCTCGATGGAAAGCTGTTCATCGATCACCTGAGCTTCCTGAAGAAGCGGCAGGCGATGGCGGCGTGGGAGAAGGAGAAAGTGAAGTATCCCTCGGGGCTTCGAATTCTTGTGCCTGGGGAAAAAGCCGAGTAACGGCGCTGTGAGCTATGAGTTATGAGTTGTAAGTAACGGCGATGCGGGGGTGGCCTCCCGCATCGCCGTTACTTATAGCTCACCACTCACGACTCACAACGCCTCTCTGTAGTAAATTCTGAATGGCTATGCGAATCCTTTTTTGGGGCACCCCCGAGTTCGCCACTCCTCCCCTCCTCGCGCTCATCGGCGAGGGGCATGAGGTCGTGGGCGTCGTGACACAGCCCGACCGGCCGCAGGGGCGCTCGCGGTCGGTGCTCGTGCCGTCGCCGGTGAAAGAGATCGCGCTCGAAGAGGGCATCCCCGTCTTCCAGCCCGACCGGCCGCGCGGCGAGGAGTTCCTCGCGCAGCTGCGCGCCCTCGAGCCCGATCTCAGTGTGGTCGTCGCGTACGGGCATATCCTGCGGCAGGAGGTCATCGACCTGCCACGACTGGGCACGCTCAACATCCATGCGTCTCTGTTGCCGCGCTGGCGAGGGGCCGCACCCATTCAGGCGGCGATTCTCTCAGGCGACGCGGAGACGGGGGTGTGCGTGATGCGCATGGTGCTCAAGCTCGATGCCGGTCCTGTGCTGCTCGCGATCCCGACACCGATCGACGAACGAGAGACGGGTGGTGAACTCACCGAGCGCCTCTCCATGCTCGGCGCCGAAGCGATCGTCGAGGCGGTGACGCGCATGGAGATCGGCGAGATCACCGAGACGCCGCAAGACGAGAGCAAGGTGACCTTCGCGGAGAAGATCGAACGTGCGCACGCACGGCTCGACTTCAGGAAGGACGCCGTGAGCGTGGTACGCGCGATCCACGCCTACGACCCGAAGCCCGGCGCCTGGGGCATGGTCCGCGAAGGCGAGGTGCGGCTCTTCGGCGCGCGTGCACTTCCCGACCGGAGCGGCGACCCCGGCGAGGTGCTCAGCGTGGGCGAGATGGGCATGATCATCGCCTGCGGCAGCGGGGCGGTGGCGGTGGAGGCCGTGCATCCGGCCGGCAAGCGCCGCGTGGCCGCCCTCGACTGGTTCCAGGGGCGTGGGGTGGCCGCCGGGGACCGCTGGGCGCTGCCCGATACGGTCTAGGCCACTCGACTATCTTTCGGGGGTATGCCAAGCTCCCTTTCGATGGTCACCGACACCCGCGTCGCCGCCGCTGACACCCTCGCCGATCTCCGCGGCGGGATGTTGTTGGATGCGGCCTTCGATCGCCGCGCATCCGCACTCGACGCGCGCGACCGCCGTTGGACGCAGGAACTCGTCTGGGGCATGCTGCGGCGTCGTGGGTTCATCGACCACCTGCTCGCGCCGCGCGTGCGCGGTGGAATCGCGCGGCTCGACGGCGACCTGGCCGACCTCCTCCGCCTTGGTGCGTACCAGCTCTTCCACATGGGCAGCGTGCCGCCGTATGCGGCCATCGCGCAGACGGTGGAACTCGCGAAGCACCGTCACGGGATGGGCGCCAGCAAACTCGTGAACGCGGTCCTGCGTCGACTCGACCGCGAGCGCGACGCCCTCGACGCCGCGCTACCGTCGGATCCGGTGGAGGCGCTGGCGGTGGAGTATTCGCACCCGCGCTGGCTCGTGGCCCGCTGGGTCGCGCGCTGGGGCGCCGACGAAACGCGGGCGCTGCTCGAGGCGAACAACCGCGAGGCGCCGCTCATCGTGCGGCCCTGGGGCGTGGTGCGGGAGCAGCTCGAGGCCATGCTCGAGAGCTCCGGTGTCGAAGTGCACGAGGCGCCGCTCGTCGCGGACTCGCTGCTGCTCGGTCCCGGCACACTGCTCACCTCGCTCGGCGCGTTCCAGCAGGGGCGCTGCTTCGTACAGGATCCCGCGGCGACGTTGGTGACGCAGTACGCGGCGATCCCGGCGGGTGCGAAGGTCGCGGACCTCTGCGCGGCACCAGGCGGCAAGACCATCGAACTCGCGCGCACCGCGTCTTATGTTACGGCCGCCGATTCGTCCGAGGCGCGGCTCACACGACTGCAGGAGACGATCGACCGACTCGAACTCGATCACGTCACCGCCGTCGTCGCCGACGCACGCGAAGTGTCGCTCGGCACGTTCGACGCGGTGCTGGTGGATGCGCCGTGCACGGGCACCGGGACCTTCCGTCGCCATCCGGATGCGCGCTGGCGGCTGCGTACGTCGGACTTGGCCGTGATGGCTGCCACGCAGCGCGCGATCCTGCGTGCCGCCGCGCAGGCGGTGGAACCCGGTGGCTTGCTCATCTACTCCACCTGTTCCCTCGAGCCCGAGGAGAACGATGTGCAGGTGGAGTCTTTCCTCGCCGACCACCCCGAGTGGACGCTCGAGCCGCCGCCCGAGGGCGCGGTGCCGGCGAGTGTCCTCGACGCCGGGCGCCTGCGGGTGCTGCCGCAGCGTCACGGGGCGGACGGCTCATTCGCGGCGCGCCTGCGCCGAGGAGTGCGGTGATGACCACGCGGAAGATCCGCATCGCCCCGTCGTTGCTCGCGGCTGACATCGGTCGGCTGCGCGAGGAACTGGCGATCATCGAAGAAGGCGGCGCCGACTGGTTGCATCTGGACGTGATGGACGGCGTGTTCGTGCCGAATCTCACGTTCGGCGAGAAGATCATCGACACCTGCCGACGCTACACCAAGTTGCCGCTCGACGTGCACCTGATGGTGGTGGAGCCTGAGAAGTACTTCGAGAGCTTCGTGAAGGCGGGCGCGGCAACGCTCACCGTGCACGTGGAGACGGCGCCGCACCTGCACCGGCAGCTCATGCGCATCAAGGAACTCGGTGCGATGGCGGGCGCGACGCTCAATCCGTCGACGTCGTTGGAGACCATCCGCGAGGTCGCGTCGGATCTCGATCTGCTGCTGATCATGACGGTGAACCCGGGATTCGGCGGGCAGAAGTTCATCCACAACACCGTGGCGAAGATCGCGCGGGCGCGCGAGATCCTCACGGCCGCGCACAGCAACGCGCTGCTTGAAGTGGACGGTGGCGTGGCGCGCGAGACCATCCAGACCTGCTGGCGGGCAGGGGCGGATACGTTCGTGGCTGGCAATGCGGTGTTCGCGGCGAAGGATCCCAAGGCCGAGATCGCGGCGCTGCGGGCGCTATGTGCGGAGACGGCATGAATACGCGGACGCAGTGGGCGGTGATCGGCGGTGTGGTCGCGGTGCTCGGGCTCAGCCTGTGGTTCGCCTCGGTGAAGCTCGGCGACGAGTTGTTCCCGCTGGCGATCGGGGCGGAGGCGCCGGGGTTCAGTGCGGTGCCGGTGCCTGAGAGTGGAGCGACGGCGCCCGTCGCCGCGACCGCGGCGAAGAGCATCGACGACTACAAGGGCAGTGTCGTGCTGCTCAACATCTGGAGGACCGACTGCGCCCCGTGCCGCATCGAGATGCCGTCGATGCAGCGCCTGCATGAGCAGCTCGCGGCGAAGGGGCTCAAGATCGTGGCCGTGAGCATCGATGACCCCGGCTTGGAACGGAAGATCCAGGCGTTCGCCGACGAGTACAAGCTGACGTTCGAGATCCTCCACGACGCGCCCGCGCGGATCCGGCAGCAGTACCAGACCACCGGCGTGCCCGAGACGTTCATCGTCGGGCGTGACGGTCGCATCCGCCGCCGCATCATCGGCTCGGATGACTGGTCGAGCGCGTCCAACATCGCCTTCATCGAACGCCTGCTCGCCGAACCCGCCGGATGAGCATCACGCCGGTGCCACCGCGCCGGCCGTGGATCGTGGCCGCGTTCACCGAACGACCGCTCACCAAGCTGGTGGCGCTGGTCATGGCACTGGTGATCTGGGTCGTGGTGCGCAGTGAAGAGACCACCGAAGTGATCCTCACCGTCCCCATGACGGTGAGTTTCGACGGCGCCATCGAAGCCGCGTCGTCGATTCCGGACTCGGTGCAGGTCGTCGTGACCGGTCGCCTGCGTGATCTTCTCAAGCTGCGCGCCTCACTGCCGGTCGTGCGCCGGCGCTTCGACGAAGAGTCACCGCGCCGCATGCGCGTCTCGCTGAGCCCCGGCGACGTGGAGTTCCCGGTGGGCGTGCAAGCCTCCGCGCGTGAAGTACGGCCGTCGTCGTTCCAGCTCTCCCTGCGCCCGCGCGCGACCGAGGGAGCGCGCTGATCGTGGGCGCGTCCGTGCGTGAGTCCCTGCGTGTGCTCGCTCTCGAGAGCTCCTGCGACGAGACCTCCGCCTCGGTGGTGAGCGGCACGCCACAAGCGCCACAGCTCGAGTCGCTGGTGATCCTCTCGCAGGACGTGCATCGCATCTTCGGTGGCGTCGTGCCGGAGATCGCCTCGCGTGAACATCTCACCGCCGTCGTGCCGGTCACGCAGCAGGCGCTTACCGACGCCGGGCGCACATGGGACGACATCGACGCGATCGCCGTGACGCACGCGCCCGGGTTGGTGGGCGCGTTGCTGGTCGGCGTGAGCTACGCCAAGGCGCTCGCCGCGATGCTCGACAAGCCGCTGCTCGGCATCCACCATATGGAAGGGCATCTGTTCGCCACGGCTCTCGAACATCCCGAGGCAGAGCCACCGTTCACCGCGTTGCTCATTTCGGGTGGGCACACCATGCTGCTCGATGTGCCGGCATGGGGTTCGTATCGACTGCTCGGCGCGACGCGCGATGACGCGGCCGGCGAAGCGTTCGACAAGACCGCGAAGCTGCTCGGTCTGCCCTACCCCGGTGGAAAACACATCGAACGGCTCGCCGCCGAAGGTGACCCCACGCGCTTCAAGCTGCCGCGTCCCATGCTGCATGGGGGTCAACGTGTCGGCGATCCCGACTACTACGATGTCTCGTTCAGCGGACTCAAGACCGCGGTGCTGCTGGCCGTGCGCGCGAGCGACGACCTCACGCGCGATACGCCGCACATCGCGCGGGGCTTTCAGGATGCCCTCATCGACACGTTGGTGGCCAAGACCATCCGTGCCGCGAAAGCGCATGGGCGCACACGCATCGTGCTGGGCGGTGGCGTGGCCTGCAACAAGACACTCGTCGCGGCGATGACCACCGCGGCGGCTGCATTCCGCGGTACCGTCTACGCACCGACCCCGCGCCTCGCGACCGACAACGCCGCCATGATCGGCGCGGCGGCGCTGTATCGGTATGGTATCTGCCAGCGCGACGGGGCGGAACTCAACGCCCACTCGGGGCTACCATTGCCTGGACTGCTCGTGGACGCGCCAACGACCGCGTAGCTTTCGCAGGGCGTCCTTCTCCTTCTCTCGCCTTTCCTTCCGTGCCGACGACTCATATCCCGTTCGCCTACGATTTCGGTCCGCTGCAGATCACCGGATTCGGTCTCGCGATGCTGCTCGCGTTCGTGATCGGGCAAATGGCCGCGAGTGAGGAGCTCGATCGCCGCGGTTGGTCCAGCGAGATCATGGGTGACATCACCGTCGCGGCGGTGATCGGCGGACTGCTGGGCGCGAAGCTCTACTACGCGGCCCTCACCGGCGACCCCTCGGCGATCTTCAGCCGTGCGGGGTTCGTCTTCTGGGGCGGCCTGATCGGCGGCATCCTCGGCAGCGTGGTCGTGGTGCTGATGAAGAAGGACTCATTCGCCAAGATCTCCGACGCCGCGGCGCCCGGCCTCGCCGCCGCCTACGCGGTGGGTCGCACCGGCTGCTGGGCGGTGGGTGACGACTACGGCCGCCCGTGGAACAGCCCCTTCGCCGTGTCATTCCCCGACGGCGCGCCACCGAGCACCGTGGCGAACCTCACACAGCAGTTCGGGCTCAAGGAGTACGCCGACCTGCCGATGAACCAGGTGTTGGCCGTGCACCCCACGCAGCTCTACGAAGTGGCGATGGGCCTACTGATGTTCTGGATCATCTGGCGCGTGCGCGACCACAAGCACGCGATGGGATGGCTGTTCGGCCTCTACTGCGTGCTCCAGGGCGTGGAGCGCTTCATCGTGGAGTTCTTCCGCGCCAAGGACGACCGTTTCTTCGGCGTGCTGACCATGGCGCAGGTGATCGCGATCGGCTTCGTCGTCGCGGGCGTAGTGTGGATGCAGATGCGCTCACGCCCGTCGACGAGTCAGCCGGGGATCCTCGCCAAGGCCTAGGGATTGAACCAGTACGACGCCTTGATGAGGAAGGTGTTGTTGGGGTGCAGGTCGAACAGGTCGCCCATGTCGCGGCGGAAGTCGAAGTCGGTCGGCGCTCCGAGCCCGCGATCGCGGCCCTGTTGCCACACGAAGAACAACAACGAGCCCGGGCGATACTCCCAGCGCACCACCGTGTTGGTGCGCAGCTGCTTGAAGTTGAAGCCGCCCGGATCCGCGCCACCGCCGTACGGAATGAAGCGCGTGTCGTAGTCTGACGAGCGCGCGTCGCCGAGTTCCTTCCACTCGCGGAAGTCGCCGACTGAGACGAACGGCTGCGCGTACAGCTGGATGGAGAGTGCAGGCGTGACCGTGAAGTTCACGCGCGATGTGATGCTCACCGTCCACTGATCGAGCTCGGCGAAGGTGATGTGCGCCGTGTCGGTGGCGACGTCGCCGAAGTTGTCGAACCACTGCGTGTCGTTGAGCTCGTGCGCGATACGACCCGACAGACCCGCGTTGAAGCGCGAGGACACGCGGAACTGGTAGCCGGGGTTGACCCACCAGCCGCGCGACCGCCACTCATCGCCGCGCCAGGTCCCCATGAAGAAAGTCGGCGTCCACGCTTTGCGACGGTCGCCTTCCCAGCCGAGGAACCCTTCGATGGACGCGGCGCGACGGAATGCCGGACCGCCGCGAGCACCGCGATCATCGTACGAGCCACCGGGCTGCCCGGACGTACCGGCATGCAACCAGTGCGTGTTGGGCAGTTCCATATGCGCATTGGTGTTGAAGCCGAGGTCGGTACGAAGCCCCTCGGTACTCCAGCGCTGCTGATAGTTGAAGTTCACGAACATCCGACGGTACGCCTTGGTCGGCTGCTGGAACTGCAGCGCGAACCAGTTGCGGAACGTCTGCTGGTCGGCCCGCGACTGGAAGCCGAGGTCATTGCTCTCGAAGCCGGGCGAGAACCGCTCGTAGAGCGTCTGGAAGCGCGTGATCCCACCGCCGAACTTGGAGAACGACACGCGCTGCGCGTCGCCACCGAGTGAGGTGCGCGTGGGGTCGTACTCGACACCGTCATCGCGCCGCTGGTAGCGGTGTACACCGTCACGCTGGGTCGCGGCGATCGCGGCCGCACTGCCGTTCACGCGACTCAGCGCGGCGTAGCTGTGCAGTTCGTAGTTGTTGTTGAAGAACCGGTGCCGGAAGTCCACCCCGCCCGTGTTGGCATCAGAACGGAGGAAGTCCCGCGTATCGGCATCGAGCGAGCGATTGACCGACGTGAGCATGAACCCCACACCACCCTGCCCCTTGCTCAACTCCTGCTGAACTCGCGCCACGGTGTAGCTCGTCTGCGGTTCGATGGTGCGGCCGAGCGAGCCGGTCTCCTCGGCGGACATCGCATTGAGGAACCCGACGTTGAGCCCGCTGGCGAGCCGTCCCGAGAGCTTCGCTGCGCCGAGGATGCGCGACGAGGTCGGGTTGGCATCGTCGAAGTAGCGCCCGCTCAACTGCGGTGCACGACCGATGCGGCGAGAGTAGAAGAGCCCCGTGCAGTCCTCATCGACGTCACCACATGATGTACGGAAATCGAAGATGCCCGCACCCTCGAGGAAGAACGGACGACGCTCCTCGAAGAACTGTTCGAATGCGGTGAGATTGAGCACGGCCGGATCGGCTTCGACCTGGCCGAAGTCAGGATTGAGCGTGGCATCCAGCGTGAGATTGGACGAGATGCCGTACTTGAGGTCCAGGCCGATGGTCTGCTCGAACGGATGCGACCAGCGGCCCGGCCCTTCCGGCCGCGTCGCCGACTTGCTCACCGTGTACGGCAGGAACTCGACGCGACGCGGCTGCGGCAGACGCCCGATGCCCTCGATGTCGCCGCCCTGCGAGATGTAGCCCTGCCGGTCGCGGCGCAGCAGCGGCCACGACAGACGCTGACGAGTGCGCGCGATGTCACGCACGATCATCATGCCGAAGGTGTGCGACTCGAGGTCGGCGAAGCGCATCTGACTGAACGGGATGCGGAACTCGGCCACCCAGCCCAACGAGTCGATGCTCGCGTGGCCGTCCCACACGGCATCCCACGTGGGATCCTCGACGTTGTCGTTGTACACATAGAAGTCACGCTTCACGCCGGCCGGGTTCAGGATGAACTGATAGGCCGTGCGACGATCGTGATAGCTGTCGATGACCAGCTTGAGCTGCTCCGACTCCGTGCGCACATCGCGACGGCTGAGCAGTGAGATGATGGAATCGGGCGCCGGGTCGAACATCCGACCCTGGATGTACAAGTACCTGTCATCGTACAGAATGCGGATCTCGGTGCGGAACCGCGGCTCGGCGCCGGTGTTCGGCTCGTACTCGAGGAACTCGTGGATGACAGGCGCACTCTCCCAGACGGGGTCGCCCGCGCGGCCATCGATGGTCGGAGGCGTCGTGGTGCGCATCGCCTGACCAATCCGCATGCGGTCGGGTGTGGCCGCAGTCAGCGCTGCAGTCATGGCCGTTGTTGGGCCGCGTGACTGTGCGTGCAGCGCCCGATCGGTCGGGTACGAGACGAGCAGCGCGCCGGCAACGAGGCCCGCGGCGAGGCGAATGCGCAACATCGAGGAGACCATCCGTGAGGGGGGCGGGTGTCGCCGCGCAACGAGCGGGACGAACCGCATTCGGACCAACGGGGGTTCGACACCCGTACGTCCGGAATCGTTTGCACGGTTTCGCTCAACCCCTCTGCCCTCGGTACTTCACCGGTGACGCTACCGCTCCAGAATCACCACCGCGCCTGCGACGTCATCTGTATGACTCAGCGTCAGGTGGACCTTCTGCACCCCCAGCTCCTCGGCGCGTGCGAGCGCACGGCCGGTGAAGTGCAGCGACGGCGGACCCTCCGCGCCCCGCCGGACCTCGGCCTCGCGCCAGCCGATCTTCTTCGCTTCATCTGATCCGGTGAGCGCCTTGAACACCGCTTCCTTCGCGGCGAGTCGTGCGGCGAGATGCATGGCCGGGCGCGCGCGAGAGAGTGCGTACTCCTGTTCGTGCGCCGTGAAGAGGCGGTCGAGTGCACGCTGCTCTTTTCGCGCAAGCATCGCCTCCACGCGAGCGATCGCGACGAGGTCGAACCCGACGCCGACGATCACGAGCCCTGCCCGATGATGCGACGCCACAGCGCACCCTGACGACCGCGACTGTCGGCGAGGACGGGAAGTGCGGCACGCCACCAATCATCGGCGGCGTCGAACACCTCCTGCACCGTCGCGACCCACGCGTCCCACGGGGCGCGGCGCGCAGGACCGCTCGTGGCGCGCACCACGGCGCCGGCCGCCTGCATTCTATTGAGTGCCGCCCACAGCGGTGCGGCGAGTTCGCTCAACTCCGCCTCCAACGCGCGACGGTCGGGTGCGGACTTCGCATGACGCACGTTGGCGAACGTGGCGATGGCCTCACGCCACTCACGCTCCAGTCGCGCCGCGTCGAACGCCGCGACCTTGGCCTCCGGCGCCTGCACCTTGTGCGCGGCGGTCCGAGCCTGGATGAGCGGACGGAACACGCCGTCATGGTCGGAGCCCGGTGCCGACGGCACCGCGAGCGCGCGCAAGGAGCGCGTGAACTCGGGAAGCTCGAACTCAGGCATCGGTGGCGGAGAAGCGATAGTCGCCGGTGAGTTCGCGGTCGCAGATCGCCGCGCGCTCACCGGTGCGTGCTTCGTAGGCGCGGACGTAGTCCGGCAGACGCTGCGTGGTGAAGCGGCCCCGCGCGATGCCGAGTGCCGTGATCGCGCGCTCGATCGCGTGGGGCTCGCCTTCGACCTCCACGAGGATATCGAGACGCGGATACCGCTCGAAGCGCACGGTGGCGCCGAACACCACATACTGCTCGATCTCGCGGTCGATTTCTCGGGTCACCACGTACCCGAGCCGATCGAGCATCACCGCGAGTTCATCGCCGTCGCCGAGGGTGGTGCTGTGCTCCTCGCGGACCTTGTAGCCATCCACATAGGTGGTGGGACCCTTCCAGTCGAGCATCGCGCGTGTCTCGCCGGCGCGGTACACGCGCAGGCGCAGCACGTGGTCACGGAGCGCGAGCGCGCGGTCGGGAGTGTCGTAGCGTTTGTCCTCGAGACGGCCGACATACACACGCGTCGCGCCGGCCGCGAGCACCGCGGCGCGCGCGGCATCGAGATCATCGACGATGCCCTTGAGTTCCACCTCACGCATCGCGGATCACCTCGAGCACCCGTGCGGTGTCGGTGAGGTCGCTGAACGTCGCGAACGGGTCATGCGCCTCGAGATCGGCAACACTGTACCCACCGGTCGCGACGCCGATCGCCCGCGCGCCGACGCCCCGGCCGCAGTGCACGTCGGCCGGGGTATCGCCGATGATCACCAGTCGCTCGCCAGGCACATGATGGCCGAGGTGCGCAATGGCGCGCTGCTGCGCGATGGGTGGCAGTTGCGGCCGCTCCTCATGGTCGGAACCGTACGCGCCCAGCACGAAGCGCTCGGGCGCGAGCGACACCGCGCGGAGTTTGACCCCGGCGCCTTCGACGACATTGCCCGTGAGCAGGCCGAGCACGAGATCGTCTGCGGCTTCGACCGCGTCCACGAGTGGATGGATGCCCGGCAGCGCGTACGCGTTGCGGCGCCCGCTGGCGAGTTCCTCGCGGAGGCCCGCGAGATACTTCGTGATCACTTCATCCATGCGAGCATCGATCTCGGCGTCACTGAAGCCTTCGAGCCGCATCGTCTCACGCACGATCAGTTTGTCCGTCTTACCGTCGTAGCGATAGCTGCTGGGCCCCGCTGCGCCGAACGTCGACGTGAGCGCGTTTTCCATCGCCACTCGGCCGGCGCTGTTGGAGAGGAGCAACGTACCGTCGATGTCGAACAGGACGACCGTCTTCATGAGCGGGAGAGGTAGAGTCCGCCGATCACCGTCGCCGCACCGGCTCCCTGCCAGACGGTGGGGATCTCACCGAGGGCGATCCACGCGACGAGCACCGCGACGACCGGCTGCAGATTGCCGAACAACGAGGTGCGCGTCGCACCGATGCGATGCACGCCGCGATACCAGAGCAAATACGCAACGACCATCGCCATGATCCCGGAGTAACCGATGGACGCCCACGTGAGCGGCGTGATCAACGACCAATCGACGCGGGTCAGTGCGGGACTCGCGATCGCGACGAGCGGGATGGTACCACCGAGCAGCGTCCACGCGGCGACGCGCACCGCGTCCACGCGTTGTGTGAGCGGCACGAGCCCGGCGGTGTAGAACGCCCAGCAGACCACGGCGCAGAGGATCATGAGGTCGCCGACCAGATGCGATGCACCCTCCGCCTGGATCGTGCCACCGAGCACGAGGAACACCCCGCTGATCGACAACGCGATCCCTGCGATGGCCCGCATGGGGAGCTTTTCATGCCCGAACGCGCGCGCCACGAGCGCCACTACAGCCGGTGAGGCCGCGACCACGAGCGACGCCGTGCCCGCGCGAGTGCGCGCGATGCCGGAGATGAACAGTACCTGATAGATGCAGTGGCCGAGCACCCCGAGCGCCATGAGCCGCCAACGATCGGCGTTGCTGGCGCGCTGCCCGGCGCGGGTGAGCGCGAGCGTCATGAGCACCGCACAACCCAACGTCATGCGCAGCGCGTTGTACGCGAGGGGTTCCATGACCTGAGTGCCGTACTTCACGACCGAGACGTTGATCCCCCAGATCGTCGCCATGAGGACGAGGCTGAGCTCGGTCGCACGCGAGGCGGGGCGGGCGTGCGGCAAGGCGTGTTCAGCAGTGGTCACCTGAGAAAGATAACCCATGCACCAACCGCGCCACGACATGGTATCCACCCGCCACCATCCACCTCCCCACGCCCATCTATCCACACCACGTCGCCATCCACCATCTTTCCATCATGCATGTCTCCTTCGCTCTCTTCGCCGACGCCGCGAACATCTCCCAAGAGGGGAAGCTCAACATCCTCGGGGTGTTCGACGCACTCCAGGTCGCGTCCGTACCGGCCATCCACCCGCGCGCGACGATGATCGTGCGACTCAAGGCGCTCCCCGACGACACGGGCCGCCACGTCCTCGCGCTCAGCTGGGTCGATCCCGGCGGCGACGAGATCTGGGGTTCCTCGGGCGAGCTCGAAGTCGGTGCCCCTCCTCCCGGCGCGACCGAACTCGACGTGCCGGTCATCGCCGCGATCGATCTGCCGATCCAGCAGGTGGGCACGCACGTGATGCGCGTGACGCTCGACGGCGACCTCTGTGCGGAACTCGCGCTGCATGTGCGCGCGGGGAACATCGGCATCCCCGCGCCCGTGGGCGGGATGGTCTCGTAGCGCGCTAGTCGGCGAGGCCGGGCACGCCGTCGCGGCCACGCGCGACGCGCACGGCCCGTTCGATCGCGGCCTCGAGCGCATCCACGACCAGTCGCTCCGCCTGCATGAGCGGCGCGCTCGGCCCCTCGAGCGGGGACAGCGCGAACACGATGTCCCCGTCGAAGCTTGAGCCCGCCGGCGCGAGTCGGCGATGAAAGGCGGCGGTCGCCGCACGCGCGAGCTGTTGCAACTCCACCTTGGAGAAGCTCGCGTCCACCGCAACGACGGCAAGCGTGGTGTTGGGTGCCGCAGCGGAGTCCGCAGTGGATGCCGCGCCGAACGCTCGCTCCGGTCCACCGGCGGCCAGCACACGTTCGGTGTCCGCGAAGGTGCCGTCGGGCCGCCGCGCACCGGCGATGATCCGGCCCTGTGCATCGCGCACATCACCGAACGCGTTCACCGCGACCATCGCGACCGCCGCGCATCCCACCGCCTCACGCGTCGCGAGACCGAACCCGCCCTTCATCGCGCCCGCCTTGCCGAGCACCTTGCCGACGGTGAGACCGGCACCCGCGCCCACCGCACCGTCGGCGATGCCGGTGCTGGTGGCGGACTCGCAGGCCGCTTCCGCCATCGCCGGCGTAGGGCGCGCGTCGAATCGCCCCAGCGGCCCGAGGTCGAACAGCACGGCGGCCGGCACGATCGGCACCACGCCGCCACCTACGGGGAAGCCGCGACCGCGCGCCTCCATCCACCGCATCACACCAGCGGCGGCATCGAGTCCGTATGCAGAGCCGCCGGAGAGCAGGATCGCATCGACGCGCTCCACGAGATGTCCGGGCTCGAGCAACGCCAGCTCACGCGACCCAGTGGCCCGACCGATGACCGCGTGCGCCGCGCGATGAGCGCCGCGCACGCCGCGGATCACAGTGCACCCGGTGGCGCCGCTCTCGTCGGTGGCGTGACCGACGGCGAGATCGAAGCGGGCAAGATCCAGCGGAGCCGCCACGGCGGCGCGTGCGTCGCTCACGACGCGGCGGGCGCGTTGCTGCCGGCGTCTTCGATGATGGCGCAGGACGCGCAGAGCGTCACACCGCGCAGCACGCAGATCTGACAGATGAAGGTGCCGCACTTCTCGCAGGGATACCCCTCCGACGCGCGTTCCTCCTTCCCGCAGGCCCGGCAGACCATCGCATCGCGTTCGCTCATCGGCTCCTCCTCAGGCAGGACGACGGTCGCGTCAGCGCGGCCGCTCCGCGAGGTCGAACTCGCGGATCTTCTTGATCAACGTCGCACGCGAGATGCCGAGTTCGCGCGCCGCGTGCGTCCGATTGTGTCCGTGCGCCCGCAACGTGCGATCGATGTGCGCCCGCTCCACCTCGGCCAACGACCGGGGCTCGTGGTGCATCACTTCAGCCCCGCTCGCCCCTTGCACCTCGCGCGGGAGATGCACGACGTCCACCGCCGGCTCCCCGCGTGCCATGAGCATCGCGCGCTCGAGCACATTGCGCAACTCGCGCACGTTGCCGGGCCAGCTGTAGCGGAGCAGCGCATCGAGTGCCGCGTCGGTGAGCGCGTTCGGGCCGTTCGGCGCGTCGGCCGCGAGCGAGTCGTGCACACTCGCTATCAGCTCCACGAAATCCTCGCGGTTGCGCGTGCGCAGCGGCGGGAGCTTGATCGGCATCACTGCCAGCCGATAATAGAGATCCTCGCGGAACCGGCCTGCGGCGACCTCGCTCGAGAGATCCTTCGACGACGCCGCGATCACCCGCACGTTGGGCGCGATCTCCACGCTGCCGCCGACGCGACGGAATCCCTTCCCCTCGAGCACGCGCAGCAACTTGGGCTGCAGCACCGGGTCGAGGTCGCTGATCTCATCAAGGAAGAGCGTGCCGCCGTCGGCGATCTCGAACGCACCGCGCGCCGTCTGCCCGCTGTTGGCGGCGCTGGCCTCGACCCCGAACAGCTCGCTGTCGAGCGACTCCGGTCGCAGCGTAGCGCAGTTCACTTCGACGAACGGCTTGCCGGCGCGCGGGCTCTGCGCGTGCAGCAGTTCGGCGAGCCGCCCCTTGCCCACACCACTCTCGCCGAGCACGAGGGCCGTGGTACGCTCGCTGCCTGCGAGCAGACCCACCTGAGCGGCGAGTTCGCGCATCTCGTTCGAAGAGCCGAACACGACCTCGGGGCCACCGCCACGCTTGGTGGTGAGCCAGCGGCTCAACCGACGCAGCTGCGCCTTCTCGAGCGCCCGCTCGGCGGCCGCAGAGAGATGGCTCAAGTCGACCGGCTTGGTGAGGAAGTTCTCCGCACCCTTGTGCAGTGCGTCCACCGCCATCGGCACGTCACCGTAGGCCGTGACCATGATCACGACCGGGTTCTCATCGCGGATGGCGCTCAGCACGTCGAAGCCCGTCATGTCCGGCAGGCGCACGTCAAGCAGCACGAGATCCGGACGCAGCCGACGGTACGCCTCGATCCCCTCAGCGCCGGTGTGGGCTTCGGTGACCTGATGCGCGCCGTCGTGACGGAAGAACATCGCGAACGCGGTTGCGATCGCGACTTCGTCGTCGATGATCAGGATGCTCGCCATGCGGTCAGACGGGGTCGGTCGCGGGTGGGGAGAGTCGCGGGAGGAGGACTTCGAACAGCGCCCCCTGGCCCGGCTCCGAGCGCACGCGGAGGTTCCCGCCGTGCTCCCGGATGATGCCATCGGAGATGGACAGGCCGAGACCCGTGCCGATGCCCCGTGGCTTCGTGGTATAGAATGGATTGAAGATGTACGGGAGATGCTCAGGCGCAATGCCGCGCCCGGAATCCCCGATGGCCACCACGAGCAGATCACCTTCCCGACGGGTGCGCACAGTGATACGCCGGTCGCCGCCGGCGTCGATCACCGCTTGCTCCGCATTGGCCAACAGGTTCAGGAACACCTGCTGGAGCTGGGACGGATCCGCCCATGTCCCTGGGAGTTTCGGATCGAGTTCGATATCCAATAGGATACCGGACGTCCGAAGTGCGAACCGGCGCAGTTCGATGGTGTCCTGAAGCACCTGATTGATGTCGGTCGGGAGGCGTTCGGGAGGGGTCTGCCGGGCGAAGGTCAGGAGCTTGCCCACGATGCGGGCGGCGCGTTTGGCCTCAGTCACAATGGTGTCGGCCGCCTGCTTCCCGTTGTCGTCGAGGGCCGCCTGCGCCCTGAGCAGCTGCGCGAACGCGAGGATACCGGTGAGCGGCGTGTTGATCTCGTGCGCCACACCCCCCACCAGCTCGCCCAGCTCGGCCAGCTTCTCGCGGCGGACCACCTGCTCCACGAGGTGTCGCTCCTCGGTGACGTCGCGCATGATGGCGAGCACCCCGGTCACGCGGCCCCGCTCCGTGATGGGCGCCGAGAGCACCGTGGAGATGCCGACACTGCCATCGGGATACGTATAGTGC
Organism: Gemmatimonadaceae bacterium; assembly: GCA_020853635.1. Lineage (GTDB taxonomy): Bacteria > Gemmatimonadota > Gemmatimonadetes > Gemmatimonadales > Gemmatimonadaceae > Pseudogemmatithrix. The sequence goes on along the minus strand of JADYYN010000013.1, from coordinate 53,596 downwards.
AGTTCTCGCCGCAAACGCTCGCCAGCGAGTGTCGCAGCGAACATGTGCCACATCTTGGTGCGCTCGAGCGGGTCGAGTAGCTCGACGAAGTGCGTCCCGATCAGCTCCTCACGCCGCTTGCCTACGGCGGCCTCGAGCGCGCGGTTCACCGACGTGAGATTGCCCTCCTCGTCCAGCGTCGCGATGGAGTCGCTGGCCGCATCCACGAGCCGCGCGTACCGCGCTTCGGCACGTTCGAGTGCGGCCGCCTGCGCGCGTTCCTCCGTCACGTCACGCGCGACACCGAGCACCGCACGCACCTCGCCGTCCTCGATCACCGGGGAGTTGGCGACAGAGATGAGTCGGCGCGCCCCGTCGGGCCGCAGCACGGTGCACTCGTAGCGACGCTGCTCTCCGCTGAACACCGCACGGATGTGGCGCTCGACGTGCGCATGATCCACCGGATCGATGAACCCGATGGTCCGCCGTCCGATGAGTTCGCGCATGGGCACACCGAGCAACTCGGCGGTCGCGGGGTTGGCGCTGAGGAGCAGCCCCTGCACGTCGAACGCGTAGATGGCATCGGACGCCAGCGCGACGAGGTCGCGCAGATGCGGAGCGGGCAGTGCTCCGGTGGGCGTCTCACGGCGGGTGCTCAGAAGCGCCACGCCCGGAAGAGGTCGAGACCGAACTGCTGCGGCGTGGGGACGAAGCCGCGAGCGTTCACCGACTGGGTGCAGAGCAACACGTTGGTCGGCGGTTCCACACCACCGGAGACCGTGAACCCGCTGCCGAGCAGATAGTCGAGTTTCAGCCCGATTGATTCAGCGAACGCGCTGGCCGCACCGGCCTTTCCGCCCGCGAGCTGTCCCACCTGACAGAGCCCGGCGTCCAGTCGGACAAAGGCCTTGTCACCGACCTGCTTGGCACAGTTGAACCGCGTGCCGTCGAGCACACTCGTCCCACCACCCTGCAGGCCGTCCACGCCGGAGGTCGAGAGCTGTGCGTCGTCGCAGACGCCACCGGAGAGCTTGCCACCCAACACCGAGCTGAACGTCGAGAGCAACACGCGGTACGTGGTGTTGGCGTAGTAGTCGCCGCTCCGCGCCCCGATCTCGAACGACGGACCGCCGGTCACGAGATAACTGATGAGGTCGGCGTTCTTCACGCGCGCGGAGTCTGGAGTGGAGAGCACGGCGGTCGGCTCGAGCAGCGTACCGCCGAGGTCCACGCGCACGCGGACATCTGGCTGTGAGCCCGACTTGCTGTACTGCCGCACCGTGTGCAGGGCAGCGATATCGAGCGACGGGTTGGTCACATAGTCCGGATCGCCGAACCAGCGGATCTCGCCCTGCTCCACTTCGAACGTACGCTGCACGGGCCCCACGTTCAGGCGGTAGGATCCGCGCACGGTCTGCAGCGATCCTGTGAGCGCGAGCTGGCGCAGTCCCGCATCGCGCCCACGGGTGATCTCACCCTGCGTGATGGAGACCGCGCCACCGCGATTGATGTTGGCCTCGGCCGAGCGCAGCCATACATCGCGTCCCATGCGGATGGGCACGTTGCGCACCTGCAGGTTGTCGATGAACGTCGACGACCGTCGGGTCACCAAGCCCAAGTCGCGCACTTCCGAGGTGTCGAGGATGCCGAACCGATCGAACTCCTCGAGCGAGATCACGTTCTTGGTGGCGATCTCGGGAATGGAGATGATCGCGCGGTCCGCGGTGAGTGCACCGCGCAGCACCGCGTTGTTCAACGCCCCCGTGAAGCGCAACGAATCGGAGAGGTCGATGTCCGCCACACCGCGCTCGTTGTACACATGGAAGGTGTTCGCACGGATGGAGACATCGAACGTCGGATTGAGACGGTCCGCCACGCGGATCCAACCGGCCACCGAGGCGCGGCCATCGCGCCCCGCGCTCTCCGACGTCGCCGAGAGCCGACGGATGGCGATGCTGTCGCCGGCGAGCTGGATGTCCGCCGTCACGTTGCGCCAGCGCACATCGCCGAGCGGCGTCACCCGGAGGCTGCCGTTGCGGACCACGAGGGCGCCGTCGAATCGCGGCCGACGCCAGGTGCCTTCGACGTCGAGATTGAAGGCGAAGTTGCCCGGGTCGCCATTGGACTTCGCGATGAACTCGTCGAAGAGGCGCAGGCTCACCGTGTCCGAGCGCACGATGGCGCGAATGGGGTCCTGATCGCGAAGCCCCATCGCCTTGCCGTCGAGCCCGAGCGAGAACGGCAGACGCCCCTCGGCGCGCATCGATGGACGCGCCGCATCTCCGAGCGTGGCGGTGAAGTCGAGCAGGTTGCCGTCAGAATCGACGTTGGCGCGCAGGGTGTCGAGCTTCACGCCCCACAGGAGGGCTTCGCTCAGCGCGCCGGTGGCGTCGAGGCGCGGTACACTGCGAGTGCCCCGGAGATGCCCGTCGAGCTGGATCGTGCCGGATTGTGTGCCGGTCACCTGCAGCAGTTCCGCCAAGTCGGCGATCGGCAGGCCCGACGCGCCGAATCGCAAGTCGAGCTCGCCGTCCTCCGGCATGCGACCGGCGAGGCGCACCAAGGCGCCCGACGAGCCGCGCAATGCGAAGGAATCGACCGCAAAGCCCGGTGCACCGAACGCGAAGGTCGACGGCCGGGTGAGGGCCCATCGTTGCAGGCCGGTCGCCAGGACCAACGAGTCGAGTCGGAACAGCGTCGTATCGCCGGCGAATGCGATATGCGCACGACCGCGGCCGAGTGTGCCGCTGCGTCCGGCGAACTGCATGTCGAGGTCGGACTCGCCGCTCCCGTCGAGGTTCGCACGCGCGAACGCACGGGTGATGCCGAAGCCCGCAGCCACCGCGGTGTCGGCACCGATGGTGATGGTGCCGGTCGGCGCATCGGGCAACGTGCTCAGCTGCGCGGTGCCCGTGAGCAACCGCACGGTCGAACTCCCCACCAACAAGCCCTCACCTTCGAGCGTGGCGTTCACCCCGAAGTCGCGCACCCACCCCGCGGCCACGCCGTTCACCAATAGGCCACCGTCCAGCGAGTCGGTCGCCGACGACGTCACCCAGCGCCGCAGCCCGCCGAGCGAGTCGATGCGCACACTGAACGTCATCGAGTCGCTGCGTGCGGCGTGGAGACCGAGGGCACCGGACCCGTTCAACTCCAGTGCGGTGGACTCGACACGCAACGAGTCAACGAATGCTTTGCCGTCATCGAACCGCAACCGGCCTTCACCCGCGAAGAACCTCACCCCGTCGAGTGTCGAGCGGTCGAGTGACATCGCCGCGGAGCCGACGAGGTCGGCCAGCGAATCGCCCGTCACGTCGAAGGTGTAACGCGAGCTGAGCTCACCGCTCGGATACCGTGCGTCGTCGAATGCGACCTGCGGGTCGAGCGCCGTCGTCGCCGCGCGACCGGTGATGCGGTAGCGCGGCGCCGCGGCGTCCATGCGCACGTCGGCTTCGATGCGGCCGCTCTCCCCTGAGAGATCGGCCGCGACGATGAGATCGTCGAGTGTGCCGCGCGCGCGGAGCATGCCACTGAAGTCCCCGCGCAACGGAACCGCGGGGAAGGACTTCGCGAGCGTGCTGAACGAAAGCGGCAGCGCGATCATGTCGACGTCGTACGACATCGCGATCTCGCCGGAGGTGAGACGCCCCGTGCCTCGGAACCGCGACTCCGGCGACTCGCCATCACGATGCGCGATGTCGGCGTCGCGAAAGCGGACGTCGAGCCACGAGGAATCGAGCACGACCGTCCCGGCCACCTGGCCGGCGAGGCGCGGGAAGTCGGGATTGAGGAACTGCGGCGTGCGGAGGTCGAACGAGTCGAGCTGCACCGTGAATCCACGGAACACCGTGTTCGCGGGATCGAGGATGTCGAGCATCCCGCGCGCCGTGCCCCGCCCCACGGCGCCGGGCACGTTCGTGTCGCGATACAGGATGCGCGCCTCGTCCACCACGAAGCGGTTCAAGGGTCCGCCGCGCCCACGCAGGCGTCCCGTGATGGTCCCGGCGAACGGATACGGGAACGCTGCGGTATTGAACCGCTCGATCAACTGGAAGTCGATCGGCGTGCCTTCGAGGTCCACGTCGCGCAGGATCAGCACCGGACCACCCACGACCCAGGTCATCTGGCCGCGGATGCGCGAGGCGTGCGCGCGCACGTCCATGTCCGAGATCGCATACTCGAACCCGTCCTTGATGCCGCGTGCATCGCGGATATCGAGCGTCATCCGGCCGCCGCCCTCGGTGGGCAACGACGGCGTGATCCACGCGACGTCGGACAGCGAGACGGAGTCGCCCACCACATGCACGCGGTAGTGCATCGGCTGGTCGTTGCCCCACCACACCTTGCCGTCCGCGCGCCCCAGCGAGCCCGGCAGACGGAAATGCGGGAGATCGAACCAGATCGAGTCCCCCACCCAACGGATCTGTCCGCGCAGTTCGCGGAACCGGAACGGCGGATTGCTCTCGTTCACATCGAGCGACGCGACGTCGAAGCGGCGTCCCGCCGAGTCGGGATACGCGAGCCGCAGACGCGGTGCATCGACGTTCAACCCGGTCCAACGCCAGGTGCGATGCAACAACCCGTTCGGCAGACGCCGTGCCTCCATCATCGTATCGGCGAGCGCCACGGCGATCGCGCTGTCGCGCCGCGCACCGCGCAACGAGTCGGGCGGCGACCACGGCATCGAGAGCGCGAAACTCGCGTCCTTGATCGCCACCTGTTCCAGCACCAACACCGAGCCGAACGCGGTGCGCGAGCGCGGCACCTTGGGCCCGCCACGCTTGGGCCAGATCTTGTCGTGCGTCCATTTGTTCGCCTGGTCGCGACGCATCGCGAACACCGGGCGATTCAACTCGGCCGTGCGCACGATCAAGCGACCGTCCATGAGATCGCGCGGGTCGAACGTCAGGCGGATCGGGCCCGTGGCGACGAACAGCGAATCATCGGGATCGCGGATCTCCACCGAGTCGATCGTGATGTCCGTGATGAAGCTGCCGCTGAGCCGCCCGATGTGGAACGTGCCCTTCACGGTGCGCGCGAGCTGCGCCTGCGCGAAACGGCGGATCCAGTCGCGTCCTTCCTCGCCCTGCGTGGCGCCCACGAACACGCCCACGAGCACACCGCCGATGCCGAGCATCAGGAGCGCGCTCACGAGCACGACGAGGCGGCGGCGACCCATCGCTAGAACGCCTGGCCGATGGCGAACACCGGCGTGAGGCGGCTGAAGAAGTTCGAGCTCCTCGGCGGCTTGAAGCTGCCCGGGCAGGACCCGCCTGCCTGCGAGATGATGCCGCCTTGGCGCGTCACCGGCAGTGTGTTGCCCGGGCTCACGCAGTACAATGAACCGCCCTCGCTGGTCGGCGCATCGAAGTACGCTGCGCCCTCGGTGCGGGGATAGCCGTTATACGCGACGTCCGCGCGCAGATACCCGATGGGCGTGCGGATCCGGATGCCGATGCCCGGCGTCACACGCAGCGAGCCGAAGCGCAGCCGCTCCGACCCCGCACCGCGGTTCCATACCGATCCGGCATCGGCGAACACGGTCCACTTGAGCAACTCGGGCAGGAACGGACTCACGAGGCGCAGCTCGACATTCGCGACCACGAGCGCGTTGCCGCCGGTCGGCACGGTGCGCTGTGCCGTGGAGTCCGTTGCGCGGAAGAAGACCGTGTCCCCGTCGGCGAACGACGGCAGGACCGCGCCGCTGCCCGCGTCGATGATCTCGTAGTCACTGGGGATGTAGACCGCCGGACCGAGTTCATTCTGCCGGAACCCGCGCACCGTCGTGGGGCCACCGGCGAATAGCCGCTCCTGCGCCGGCACGAAGTTGTCCGTGGCGTTGAACGAGAAGCGGCTGTCGAGCACGGCGCCCACGCGCACACGCGTCGCGAGCACGATGTCGCTGCCCAGCCGTCGATACACGGAGCCGTCCACCGACATGCGCGCGAACTGCAGGGTCGACGCCGACCCGGTCAACGTAGACGCATACCGGATCTCGGCGCGCCCGGTCACACCGCGGGTCGGGTCGGATGCGACGTCCGTCCTCTCGTAGCTCGAGCCCGCGCTCAAGACCGCGAGCCGCTGCAACTCCTGCAGCGCGTTCCGATCCGCTTCCACACAGGCGTTGAACACCGCGCAGAACAACGCCGGCTGCGCTTCGGTGCGGCCGAGCTCGATGCTGTACCCGAGCGAATGGGTGCGCCGCGGCAATGCGCGGGTGGCCGAGAGACTCGCGCCCACCGGCGTGGTGCGCAGGAACGCCTGGTACTCCGAGCGGCGCTCCGAGTACACGGAGAGCGTGGGGACGAAACTCGCGCGCAGCAACGACGGCTGACTGAGAGTCGCACTCGCGTAGTAGTTGAGATCGACGCTGTACGGGTCGTTGCGCGCGGTGCGCGAACAGAGCTGCTCCGCGCCATCGAGCGGGTCGCCCATGCCGATCTTGGACACGCGGCCGCGCAGTTCGAGTCGGGTCGCGGTCTTGAACAGGTTGTACTCGGTGAGCTCGCCGGTGGTGCGGAAGCAGTCGAGCGTGCCCCAGCCGCCGCCAAGTCGCGCCGAGCGCAGGAAGCTCTCCGTCACGTCGACCTCGACGGCGAGCGTGGAATCCACGCGCGCGAGACCGGGTTGCACTTCCACCTGCGCGAACGCCTCGCTCTGGTACAGCGTGCGTTTGGCGCGTTCGAGGTCGCGCTCGCGATACAGATCACCTTCATGCAGTCCGGCGAGCCGGCGCACGGAGCGCTCCGTGACCTCGGGGGGTTGCCCATCGCGTCCGGTGCGAGTGAAGACGATCGAGCCGATCCGACGACGTGGACCGGGCACCACCGTGAAGATCACCGTTGCGGTGCGCGCTAACGTCCGCGTGTCATAGCCGAGGAACGTCTCGGCGTCGGGATACCCGTTGTCGCGGAGACGGCGCGTGAGCGTGTCGCGCATGGCGCTGTTGGCGTAGCGGTCGAACCGCCCGCCCACCCGCACCGGCAGCCCGCGCTGCAACTCGGCGCGCTCCGGGACACCGTCGAGCCCGATCAGCCGCAGCGTGTCGATGAGGACCGGCTCACCTTCCACGATACGGAACAACACGTCCACGCGGTTGCGGCCCGCCGGGGTCACCACGGTGTCGACCGTCGCGTCGGTGAAGCCGTGGTTGCGATACCACGTCGCGAGCCGTCGCGCGTCGAACGGGAAGTCCTCGCGGTCGAGACAGTGTCTGGTGCCCACGAAGCGCAGGGTACGCCGGAACCAGCTGCTCGGCGTGGTGACGATCCCGGCGGCGAGGGTCGCATCGTTGAACGCGGTGTTGCCCTCGAACTTGAGCGTGCGCACCTGCGTGTCCCCGCGATCGCAGCGGGTCTCTTGGGCACCGAGCGGCGCGCTGGAGAGCGCAGCCACCGCGAGCAGCAGCGCCAGTCCCGCGAGGGAGGAACGGCGCCGGTTCATGCGTTCAATCGTCCTTCTGTCCGAAGACGGCGAGGTTCGAGGAATGGCCGGGATTGACCTTCTTCTCTGGGTACACCCAGTGCACCGCCTGGTTCACGGCGATCGCCGATTCGGCGAAGCCCGTCGCGATGAGCTTCAGCTTGCCCGGATACGTATTCACGTCGCCCGACGCCCAGATGCCCGGGCGCCCGGTCTCCATGGTCTGCGACACGACGATCTCGTCCTTCTCAATGTTGAGCCCCCACTCGAGCAGCGGCCCCATGTCGCTCACGAAGCCAAGCATGGGCAACACCACGTCACAGTCCACGCGGCGCGTGGTCTTCGCCTTGATGTCCTTGAGCTCGAGCGCCTTGATCTTCCCGTCCTCTGCGATCACGTCGGCGAGCTCGTGGAAGGTGTGCACGGCGGTCCGGCCCGCAGCCGCCGACGCCATGACCGCATCCACCGTGGCCTGATGCGCACGGAAGCGGTCACTCCGATGGACGAGTGTGATGCCCTTCGCGACACCTTCCAGCTGGTGCGCCCAATCGAACGCCGAGTCACCGCCGCCGATGATGACCACGTGCTGCCCGGCGAACTGCTTGGGTTCGAGCACGATCTCGTGGATGCCCTTGCCGTACCAGGGCTCCGCGCAGGCCTGCGGGAGCCGGCGGGGCGAGAAGGCCCCGATCCCCGCCGCGATGATCACCGCGCGTGACGGGAAGCGGTCCGTCTCAGTCACCAAGGTGAAGATCCCGTCGGCTTCTTCGAGGCCGATGATCCGTTGCCCGAGATGGACGGGCTGGGCGAACTGCCCCGCCTGCTGGACCAGCGAGTTCACCAAGTCCTTCGCGAGGACCTTGGGGAAACCCGCCACGTCGAAGATGTATTTCTCAGGATAGAGCGCCGCGAGCTGTCCGCCGGGCTGGGGCAACGCGTCGATGATTTGCGCGGTCGCGCCCCGCATGCCAGCGTAGAACAGAGCAAAAAGGCCGGCCGGGCCCGCGCCGATGATCGAGATGTCCCGGATGTCGTGAGTTGCCATCCATATAAAATCGCTAGTCCCTGCCCTTCTCAGCAACGGGCAACTGCAGCCGATACTCCAGAGACCATGACCGTGGCTAAGGACCTCCTCTCCGTCGGACGCTTCCGTCTTGTTCGCGAACTCGCTCGCGGTGGCATGGCCACCGTCTACGAGGCCGAACAGGTCGGCGCCGCAGGCTTCACCAAGCGCATGGCGGTGAAGATCATCCACGACCGCTTCGGGCAGCACCCGGAGTGGCTCCAGCTCTTCATCGACGAGGCCAAGCTCTCGGCCAACCTCGTGCACGGCAACATCGTGCAGATCTACCAACTGGGCGAATCCGACGGCGCGTATTTCATCGCCATGGAGCTGATCAAGGGGCTGACCCTCCGCACCCTGATCAACACCCACCGCGCCCGCCGCATCCCGCTGCCCGGGGACGTCGCCGCGTACTGCGCCAGCCGCATCTGCCGCGCCCTCGACTTCGCCCATCACTTCATCGGCGAGGACGGAAGCCGGCTCGACATCGTCCACCGCGACGTGTCGCCCGGCAACGTCATGATGACCTGGGACGGCCACGTGAAGCTCGCCGACTTCGGCATCGCCAAGGCGCGCACGATGGTTGACCCGTCGGCCAACAAGCCGCTCCTCCTCGGCAAGAAGCACTACATGGCGCCCGAGCAGTTGCTCGGCCGCGACGTCGACCCGCGCGCGGACATCTTCGCGATGGGCGTGGTGCTGTTCGAACTCTTCGCCCTGCGTTCGCTGTTCACGGAAGACGAGACGCTGGCAGCGATCGACGAAGTCGTCCTCGGACCGAGTCCGGACCTCAACCTGCGCCTGCCCACCGCCGACCCGGAGATCCAGGCGCTGATCTCCCGCGCGATCAGCAAGGACCCCAACGACCGGCCCTCCGCCGCCGCACTCGGCGTGGCCCTCGACGCATGGTGCGCGAACCGCGGCACCCCGGGTTCGCCCGAGCGCCTGCAGGCGCATCTCGCCGAGATCTTCCCCGAGAGCTACAGCCCGGCGACGCGCAAGACCGGCGAGGCCCGCCCGGAGCACGCCACCCCCGCCATGGGAACGCCCCGGCCGCGCTAGATTGGGGGCATGACCCTCAAGATCTACACGAAGACCGGCGACGACGGCGACACCGGATTGTTCGGCGGTGGGCGCGTGCCCAAGGACCATCCGCGCGTCATCGCCTACGGTGATGTCGACGAACTCAACGCCGTGATCGGCATGGCGCGCTCCGTCGAGATGATGCCCCGCATCGACGAAGTGCTCGCCCCGGTCCAGCGCGATCTCTTCTCACTCGGCGCGCTGCTGGCGACGCCCGATCTCGAGAAGATGAAGGAGCAGTTGATGAAGGCGCGCATCTCCGACGCCCGCATCGCGCAGCTCGAACAGGCGATCGACGACGGCGAGAGCGAACTCGAGCCGCTCAAGGCCTTCATCCTGCCGGGTGGCACACCCAAGGCCGCCGCGCTGCACGTCGCGCGTACCGTCTGCCGCCGCGCCGAACGCGCGGTGATCCATCTGCAGGCGGACACCGAGGTCCCGCAGATCGTGATCATCTATCTCAATCGGCTCTCGGACCTTCTGTTCGTGCTCGCGCGTGTGGCGAACAAGCGCGCGGGTGCGGGCGAGGTGACCTGGTAACGTGCCGACCGGGCTGACGCTCCACGGCGCAGCGATCGAGATCGCGCCCGGTGCACTCGCCACACTCGGCGCGCGGGTGCTCGCGGAGTTGCCGGCGCATCGCGTGGTGATCATCGCGGACCAGCACGTGGCGTCGCTGTACGGTGACCGCGCGCTGGCGGCGTTCGCACCCGCGGAGTTCCCGCCGCTGCTGCTCACGTTCCCGGCTGGCGAGAGGCACAAGACCCGCGCGACCTGGGGCTCGCTCACCGATCAGATGATCGCGGCGGGCTGCGGTCGCGACACCGTCGTCGTCGCACTCGGCGGCGGTGTCACCGGGGATCTCGCGGGCTTCGTCGCTGCGACCTATCTGCGTGGCGTGCCCTACGTGCAGGTGCCGTCTACTCTGCTCGCGATGATCGATGCGTCGATCGGCGGGAAGACCGGCGTCGACACCAGCGCCGGCAAGAACCTCGTCGGCGCGTTCCATCATCCGTCGCTCGTGGTGATCGACCCGCGACTGCTCGCCACGCTCCCACCCAAAGAACTGCGCACCGGTCTCGCCGAAGCCATCAAGCACGGTGTGATCGCCGACGCCGCGTACTTCGGATGGATCGCCACCGGCCTGCGTCAGATCCTGCACGGTGATGAACCCGATGACGACACCGCACTGCGCCTCGTACAGCGCTCGGTCGAGATCAAGGTGCAGGTCGTGCGTCAGGACGAGCGCGAGTCGGGCATCCGCAAAGTGCTCAACTTCGGTCACACCATCGGCCACGCGATCGAACACGTGACCGGCTTCGGCGTGGCGCACGGCGAGGCGGTCGCGATCGGCATGGTGGCCGAAGCGATCATCGCCGAACGCATGCGCTTGGCCGAGCGTGGCCTCGCCGACGCAATCGCCACGGTGTGTGATGCCGCCGGATTGCCCGTGCGACTGCCCGAACATGTGAGCCCGGCGGAGATCGTCACCGCGACGCGCACCGACAAGAAATCGCGCGGTGGACACGTCGAATACGCACTCCCACGCGCGCTCGGCGAGATGGCCGGCAGCGAAACCGGATACGGGATCCGGGTAACGGATGCGGACGCTCTGCGCGCACTCGAACATTTGTGAGCATCGCATCTCGTTGTATATCAACGAGATGGCGCTTTGGTAACGGTGTGATGTCGCTTTGGCACGGTTCTTGGCTGTTGACCAGTGGAACACTCCGCTTGTAGCCTTGCGTCTGTCGGGCTCGTAAACCCGGCGGTGGTCGGCTGAAGAAGCCTCTCGCGAGAGCACGTCCCAGGCGTTCGAGCGGTGTCCCCCCGGGCACCTTCCTCCCTTCACACGCGGGTATGGGGTGGGTATGCAGCACGCGACCGAGTCACGTTCCAAGGGCTACTTCCGTTCGTCTCCTTCTTCAGCGTTCGACCAGTACCTGCTCGACATCCAGAAGCTCCCGCTGATCACCGACGCCGCCGAAGAGCGTCGACTCGCACGCCTGGCCCAGAAGGGCGACGAAGCCGCCGCCGAGCGACTCGTCACGGCGAATCTCCGGTTCGTGATCAGCTACGTGAAGAAGTATCAGGGACATGGGCTCGATCTCTCCGAGCTCGTCGCGATCGGCAACGAGGGCCTGCTCAAGGCGGTCCGCAAGTTTGATCCCGACCAAGGCGTGAAGTTCATCTCGTACGCCGTGTGGTGGGTGCGCCAGGCCGTGCTCAAGGCGCTCGCCGAGCAGACCCGCTCCGTGCGCATCCCGCTCAACCAGAACTCCCAGCTCATCCGCCTCTCGCGCGCCGAGACGGTGCTGGCCCAGGTCCTCAAGCGCGACCCGACCGACTCCGAGATCGGTCGCCTCTTGGATGAGACGCCCGAGCAGGTCCGCGCCTCCAAGCAGATGTCCTCCACCGAACTCTCGCTCGACGCTCCGGTGGATCGTTCCGATCGTGAAGCCTGCACCCTCGGCGAGCGTTTCGCCGGTGGCGATGGTGTCGAGATCGAAGAACGCACCGATTTCAAGCTCATGCGCGAGTGCATCGACAAGGTGTTCCGCAACTACCTGACGCCGCGCGAGCGCAAGATCCTCAACCTGTACTACGGTCTCGACGAAGGGGCCGAGGCGATGACGCTGGAGAAGATCGGTGCACTCATGGGCGTGACCCGTGAGCGTATCCGTCAGATCCGCGAGCGCGCGTTCGACAAGCTTCGCACCTCACCGGAAGGGCGTTCGCTCGCCGGCTTCTGGGCGGTGACCTGATCGGGTAGGGATGAGACAGCCGTCGTCGCGCGCCCGGTGATCGCGCGGTGACGACGAAGGGGGTCCGGATTCGCGTCCGGGCCCCCTTCGTGTACTTTCCCTCTCGTGACCGCACTCGCGACGACACTCGAGCGGATCGTCGGACCGACGCACGTGCTCGCACGTCCGGCGTCGTTGCTCGCATATCGCTCTGACGCACTGCCCGGCCACCGCGTGATGCCCGCACTTGCCGTGATGCCGGGCACACGCGAGGAGTTGATCGCGGTGATGCGCGCACTCGCCGAGGATGGGACGCCCTACGTCGCGCGCGGTGCCGGCACCGGACTCTCCGGTGGCGCACTCGCTGACGGAGTCGTGTTGCTCGCGTTGCATCGGCTGCGGCGCATCATCCAGATCGACCCGGTCGCGCGCACGGCGACCGTCGAGCCCGGTGTGGTGAACGCGACACTCACGCGCGCGGTCGCTGCACATCGATTGCACTACGCGCCCGACCCGTCGTCACAGACCGCGTGCACCATCGGCGGGAACATCGCGGAGAACGCGGGTGGGCCCCACTGCCTGAAGTACGGCGTGACGCTCAATCATGTGATCCGTGCGACGGTGGTGCTGCCGTCGGGCGAAGTGGTGCAACTCGATCGCGGCGACGCGTCAGCATCGGCGTCGGCATCATCAGCGGGCTACGACCTGCTCGGGGCGTTCGTGGGAAGTGAAGGCTGCTTCGGTGTGGTGGCCGATGTCACCGTGCGACTCACGCCGGACCCCGAGCGTGTGATCACGCTGCTCGCGGACTTCATGTCCGTGCGATCGGCTGCGAACGCGACATCGCGCATCATCGCCGCGGGCATCGTGCCGGCCGCACTCGAACTCATGGATCAAGCGACCATCGAAGCGGTAGAGTCGAGTGTGTACGCGGCGGGCTATCCGCGCGATGCGGCGGCGGTGCTGCTCGCCGAAGTGGACGGCGCGGCGGCCGGGCTCGACGACGACGTGCGCGCCATCGAGGCACTCTGCCTCGAGAGCGGCGCGCGCAGTGTGCGCATCGCCCACGATCCGGCCGAACGCACGCGTCTCTGGCTGGGCCGCAAGAAGGCCTTCGGCGCGATGGGGCGCGTGGCACCGCATCTCGTGGTGCAGGACGCCGTCGTGCCGCGCACGGCGCTCGCCGACTTGCTCGAGGACATCCAGGCCATCGGCGTGAAGCATCGGCTGCGGGTCTGCAACGTGTTCCACGCGGGCGACGGCAACCTGCATCCCAACATCCCCTATGATGCCGACGACGCCGATGAATCGGCGCGTGTGCACAAGGCGATGAAGGAGATCATGACGCGCTGCATCGACGCCGGTGGCACCATCACCGGCGAACACGGCGTGGGGCTCGACAAGCTCCCATACATGGAAGCTCTGTTCACACCCGACACGCTCGACGCGATGTGCTCGCTGCGTTCGGTGTTCGATCCCACGCGTCGGTCGAATCCTGGCAAGGTCGTGCCGGTCCGCAGTTGCCGCGAATGGCACGCCACCCCCGCGGCGCGCGTGTGATGTCCACGCCCACAGTGTTTGCACCGACGACCGGCGCGGAGGTGGTCGACTTCGTGCGTGAGGCTCACGACGCGACGCGCTCGCTGCGCATCGTCGGCGCCGGCCGCTGGAGTGACGCGGGCCATGCCGTGCGCGCATCGGACACGCTCTCGCTCGCACGGCTGCGCGGCATCGTCGCCTACCGCCCGGACGATCTCACCATCACGGTCGAGGCCGGCACCACACTCGCCGACATCGATGCCGCGACGCGCGAGCGTCGGCAGTGGTGCCCGCTGCTCGCGTGGGGTGATGACGAGGGCACCGTGGGCGCGACGCTCGCGACCGCCACCACCGGACCCTTCGCCGAGACGCTGGGCCGCCCGCGTGATCTGGCGCTGGGCATCGAGGCGGTCGACGGCACGGCGCGCATGATCGTCGCCGGAGGACGCGTGGTGAAGAACGTCGCCGGCTTCGATCTTACCCGTGCGATCGTCGGCGCGTGGGGGACCCTCGCGGTGATCACACGCGCGCACCTCCGTTTGCGCCCGCGGCCGCAGGTCGACGAAACGCTCGCGGTCACGCCGCGCGAGGGATTCCCCACACTGCCCGTCGCGCCGCTGGCATCATTCGCCCTCACACCGGACCTCGCCGCACGACTTGGCGTCGCCGATGCGCGATGGTTGGTACGACTCGGCGGTAACGCCACCGCCGTCGCCGCGATGCGGGCCACGCTCGCATCCTCCGGCCACGTACACGCACTCGACCCGGACGCGTGGTCGGTGCTGCGCCGCGTGTGCGCCCCGCCGTCGCCGGCCATGCACTGGCGCTGGGACACCCTCTCGCGGCAACTGCGTGATCGCTTCGACCCGCTGCATATCCTGAACCCCGGCCTGTTGGGGGAAGCACGATGACCGGTACCGCGCTCCCCATCGCCCAGTCGCCGCTCGCCGAGGCCCGCGCCGGGCTCGACCGCTGCGTGCACTGTGGCTTCTGCTTGCCCGCGTGTCCGACGTACCTCGCGCTCGACGACGAGAACGACTCGCCACGCGGGCGACTCCTGTTGATGGGCGCCTTGCTCGAAGGCAGCATCTCACCCGACGACGCGACGATCGGCCGGCACTTCGACCAATGCCTCGGCTGCCGCGGCTGTGAGTCGGCGTGCCCGAGCGGGGTGCCGTATGGTGAGTTGATCGAAGCCACGCGCGCGACGCTGGCGACGCATCGGCCATTGCCGTTCGTCGCACGCTTCATCCTGTCGGTATTCGCGGAGCTCTGGTTGTTGCGACCGGTGCTCGCGGCGGCACGCGTAGTACGCGCCTCCGGGCTCGCGCGACTCGTCGCGCGAGTGTTGCCGGCACGTATGGGCATGCCGTTCGCGATGTTGGCGAGCACGGCCCGGCGTGTGGCCCCCGGCTACGATCCCGCGACGGTACGACTCGCATCGACCGACGACACGCATCATATGGATGTGCACCGCGGGCGCGCTGCGTTGCTCACCGGCTGCGTGATGGAGTCGCTGTTCACCGATGTGAATCGCGCGACGGAACGCACACTCGCCGTGAACGGCTGGCAGCTTTGCGAGGCGGGCGATCAAGTATGCTGTGGTGCGTTGCACGCGCACGCCGGTGATCCCGAGACCGCGCGCACACTCGCCCGCACCAACATCGCGGCGTTCGAGCAGAGCGGGGCCGATGTGATCGTGATGAACTCCGCCGGCTGCGGTGCGATGTGTCGTGAGTACGGCCATCTGCTCGCTGACGATCCCGCGTGGGCGGCGCGGGCGAATCGATTCGGCGCGAAGGTGCGCGACGTCTCCGAACTGCTCGCCGAGGCGGGGCCGCGGCAACCTGCGTCGGTGCCGGGCCGCGCGACGACGACCGTGACGTACGACGCGCCTTGCCATCTCCAGCATGCCCAGCGCATCACCGCTCCTCCGCTCAGGGTGCTTGCGGCGCTGCCGAGTACGACGCTCGTGCCGCTCACCGACAGCGATCAGTGCTGCGGCAGCGCCGGCATCTTCAACCTCGTGCGTCCTGAGGTCGCCGAGCGGGTGCTCGATCCCAAACTCGCACGGATCGCTGAGTCGGGCGCGACAGTGGTGGCCACGGGAAACCCGGGGTGTCTCATGCAGATCGGCGGGGGATTGGTCCTCGCCGGTAGCTCAGTGGTCGCGCGCCACCCGGTGGAACTGCTCGACATGGCCTACGCTCGGGCGGCCCGAGCCGATTAGCATTCGGCATGGACGTCCCCGTGCTGCTGCTCGAGTTCGAAGGTGTGCTCGCCGACACCGCCGCCATCCGCCGTGACGCGCTGCGCGAGTCACTCGCGGTGGAATCGCTGTTCCCCTCCGACGACGCGATCGCCCCGGTGCTCGGCTACACCACCGAGGAGGCCGTGCGCCGACTGCGCCGTGCCTGCGGTGCGGCCGATGATGAGACCGCTGTGGAGCTGGGACGATTGCGCGCCGAGCGTGCGTTCGCCGCGCGTGCGGGCAAAGGCATCGCCGTTCAACCGCGCGTGCGCGAGACGCTCGAGTCGTTGGCGTCCCATGCCCGTGTCGCGCTGGTGACGCGCGCGTCACGCCGCGAGGTGGAGTTCGTGCTCGACCTTGCCGGGATCGCCGGTGTGCTGCGACCGATCATCGCCGTGGAAGACGTCTCGCCGGGCAAACCATCGCGTGCGCCGTGGCTGGCCGCACTCGCTCGGATCGCGCAGTTGTTCCCGGGACAGACGCTCAAGCCGTTGGCGATCGAGGATCATCTGGTGGGGGTGCGCGCGGCGCACGAGGCGGGTATACCCGTGGTCGCCGTGGGTGCGTTCCCCGCGCACGAAGCGGTGGAGGCCGATGCCTGGGTGGAGCAGTTCGCCGACCTCACCGTGGAGCGTGTGCGTGCACTGAGCGGCGTGGGTGCCGGAGGCCGGCGATGAGCACGCGATTCCTGGCGCGTCGCGATGATCGCATGCGCATGACGTTCAGTGGCGCCGGTGCGAAGGCTGCGGTGGGCGGGCTCGTCACCAATGATGTGGTCGCGCTGACACCAGGTCACGGGCAGCGCGCGGCGGCGCTCACGGTGAAGGGACGCGTGATCGCCGTGGTGCGCGTGTTCGATCGCGGTGACGATCTCCTGATCGACAGCGAAGCACGCTCCGGCGACGGCTTCGTCTCGATGATCAAGAAGTTCGTGAACCCGAGACTCGCGAAGTACACGGTGATCACCGAACACACGGGTTGCGTGGGTGTCTACGGCGATGGTGCAGCGAGTGCGCTCGCGGCAGCGTGTGCCGCGAGCGGGGACGGAGCGCTCCCGCTTGACGCGAGTGCATTCGAGTCACTCGGCGCGCACGCTGTGGTCACCGTCGGTGCGAGTGAGTCCGCACTCACGATCGTGCGCAGCACGGACTTCGCGTTGCCCGGGTTCGATGTCATCGGAACGCGCGAACGGATCGACGCACTCGAGGCGACCCTAGTGACGGCGGGTTGGTCACGCGCGGACGACGCCGCGTTGCAGGCCTCCCGCATCGAAGCCGGACTCCCTGCCTGGGGCGTGGAGATGAACGACGAGACGCTCGCGCAGGAAGCCGCACTCGACGCACTCGGCGCGATCTCGTTCAGCAAGGGATGCTACACGGGACAAGAGGTCGTCGCCCGAATCCACTTCCGTGGGCATGTGAACCGACTGTTGCGACGGCTCACGTCGTCGACATCACTGCCCGTGGGTGCACTCGTGTTCGACGAAGCCGGCGCCGAGGTCGGGGATGTACGCTCAACGGCCATGTCTGCGACGCGCGGCGCACTGGCGATCGCGATGGTTCGGCGCGAAGTGGCGGTGGGATCTCGTGTCTCCGTCCGCGCCGAGGGTGCGGCGACCGAGTCCACGCAGTCGGCGGTGATCGAAGCGCTCGCGTGACACGTGGCGCATGCGCGCTCAACGAGTACGCTGTGACAGAAACGACGAACGCGCGACCCGATCGGGTCGCGCGTTTGTGACTTCCGTGAGGAAGTAGACCGAGCTTAGTGCTTGGTCGTGTCGGCCTTCATGGCCGTCGTGTCCATCTTGGTCGTGTCCATGGCCATCGAGGCCGTATCCGTCATCGGCGCGGCCGGGGTGGCCATCGCGTTGGCATCAGCGGCCGGGGTGGCCTCTTCGGCCTTCGGGGCGCAGGCGGCGAACAGAACGACAGCAGCAGCAAGTGCAAGGCGCTTCATTGTGGAGCTTCTCCGTGATGTGAGGGTGCGACATCGCGCGAGTCGTTCGCGCCATTCGCACGGGGGAGAAACATACGGGTCAATGACTGTACGGTCAACGGCTCGGCAGGAGTAACTCGTTCCTATACAACAGCTTAGAGCTGACCATTCGGCCATTCTGACCGTACGTACAACGTTTTGGGCTTGTACTCAACTCGGCTGAGTACGGAGTGCTGGAATTGAATCGCTCTGCGAGTGGCTTTGTAACTCTTTGCCGCTTAATGAGTTGCGAATGCAGTTCTCTCGCCGCGCGTTCTGCTATCTTGATTGCTTGCGCCTCCGAATCTCTGAGGAAGTCGCCGTGAATCCAGTCGCACCCGCTACAGCCAGCGCCGCTGCCGAGCACCCATCGTCCGCGCCCACCGTCGTGCGCGGCGCATGTCCGCATGACTGCCCCGACACCTGCGCGACGCTCACCACCGTGCAGGACGGACGCGCCACGCGCATCCAAGGCGATCCCGATCATCCGTTCACGCAGGGGTTCCTCTGCACGAAGGTGAATCGGTATCTCGAGCGCACGTACCATCCGGAGCGTGTGCTGCGTCCGCTCAAGCGCGTCGGACCGAAGGGCGACGGTGCGTTCGTCGAGACGTCGTGGGATGAGGCACTCGACGCGATCGCGACGAAGCTGAACGAGATCCGCCGCTCAAGTGATGGACCACAAGCGATCCTGCCGTACTCGTACGCCGGCACGATGGGCATGCTGCAAGGCGAGTCGATGGATCGCCGGTTCTTCCACGTGCTCGGCGCGTCGCAGCTCGATCGCACCATCTGCGCGACCGCGGGCATGATGGGCATGCGCATGACCGTCGGCGCGAGCATCGGCGCCGACGCCGAAGCGATCGTCGACAGCGACCTGATCATCCTGTGGGGGACCAACACCCTCACGTCGAATCCGCACCTCTGGCCCAAGATCCTCGAGGCGCGTGCGAAGGGCACGCCGTTGCTCTGCATCGATCCCATCCGCACACGCACGGCAGAGCAGTGTGACGAGTGGCTCGCGATCCGTCCGGGCACGGACGCCGCGCTCGCGTTGGGACTCATGCATGTGATCTTCCGCGACGGGCTCGAGGACAAGGACTACCTCGCGCGCTACACGCTGGGCGAAGCCGAGCTGCGCGCGCGCGCGGAGACGTTCCCGCCGGCGCGTGTCGCGCAGATCACCGGACTCGATGCTGACCGCATCGTCTCCCTCGCACAGCAGTACGCCAAGTCGAAGAACGCATTCATCCGCCTCAACTACGGGTTGCAGCGCCACGCCGGCGGTGCGATGGCCGTGCGTGCGATCGCGTGTTTGCCGGCAGTCACCGGCCATTGGCGTCACCCCGGTGGCGGCGTGCAGCTCTCGTCGAGCGCGAACTTCGCGTTCAACAAAGCGGCGGTGCAGCGCCCGGACCTCGTGCCGCACGGCACGCGCACCATCAACATGTCGCTGCTGGGCCAGGCGCTGAACGCGCCCGATGGCGGCGTCGGTGGGCCGCCGGTGCGCGCGATGGTCGTGTACAACTCCAATCCGGCGTCGGTCGCGCCGGACTACCTGCAGGTGATCAAGGGCCTCAAGCGCGAGGACTTGTTCACGGTCGTGCTCGAGCACTTCCGCACCGATACCTGTGACTACGCCGACTGGGTACTGCCGGCGACGACGCAGCTCGAGCACCTCGACGTGCATTGGTCGTACGGGCACCTCTACGCGTCGCTCAACACGCCGGCCATCGCGCCGCTGGGTGAGGCCCTACCCAACACCGAGATCTTCCGTCGGCTCGCCGCGCGCATGGGACTCGACCATCCCTGTCTCAAGGATGACGACGAGACGCTGCTGCGTCAGTCGCTCGAGACGCAGGACCCGCGCATGGCCAGCATCACGGTCGACTCGTTGCGCGCCAACGGCTGGGCGCGGCTCAACGTGCCGAAGCCATACGCGCCGTTCGCGCAGGGCGGATTCCACACGCCCAGCGGCAAGTGCGAGTTCTACTCCGAGCGCATGAAGACCATGGGGCTCGACCCCGTGCCCGACTTCACGCCGCCGTACGAGTTCCCCGAGCACGTCCCTGACCTCGCGGCGAAGTACCCCATCACGTTGATCTCCTCGCCGGCGCACCAGTTCCTCAACACGACCTTCGTGAACGTGGGTCCGTTGCAGCGTGCGGCGCGCGAACCCGAGGTCGCACTGCATCCCAAAGACGCGGAGCGGCGCGGCATCCCTGAGGGTGCCATGGTGATCGTCGAGAACGACCGTGGGCACTTCGAGGCCCGCGCGCGCGTTCGTGAGGGTATCCGCGAAGGCGTCGCGTGGGCACCGGGCATCTGGTGGGCCAAGCTCTCACCCGACGGTCGCAACGTGAACGCCACCACGAGCCAGCGCCTCACCGATATGGGTGCTGGTCCCGTGTTCTACGACAACCTCGTCCAGATCCGACTCCAGTGACCAAGACGCTGCCCAGCACCCTCGGCGCCCTCCGACAGTCTCCCTATGGAGCCGCCGAGAAGCGCGGGCGCTCCGTGAAGGACGAGATCCGCTCGAACCTCCTCGCCAAGCTCGCCGAGGGGAAGCCGCTGTTCCCGGGCGTGCTCGGCTACGAGGACACCGTGATGCCGCAGATCGTGAATGCGCTGCTCTCGCGGCACAACTTCATCCTGCTCGGCCTTCGCGGTCAGGCGAAGTCGCGCATCCTGCGCTCACTCACCACGCTGCTCGATCCGTTCCTCCCGGTGATCGCCGGCAGCGAGACCAACGACGATCCGTTCCGCCCGATCTCCAAGTACGGCCATGATCGTGTGGCGCAGGCGGGTGACGACACACCGATCGCGTGGCTCACGCCGGACCAGCGCTACGTCGAGAAGCTCGCGACGCCCGATGTCACTGTGGCCGATCTCATCGGAGACTTGGATCCGATCAAGGCCGCGCGTGGCGGACATCTGCTCTCCGACGAGCTCTCGATCCACTACGGCATGCTCCCGCGCGCCAATCGTGGATTGTTCGCGCTGAACGAACTGCCCGACCTCGCCGGCAAGGTGCAGGTGGGCCTGTTCAACGTGATGCAGGAAGGCGATGTGCAGATCAAGGGTTATCCGGTGCGCCTGCAGCTCGACGTGGTGCTCGCGTTCACCGCGAACCCCGAGGACTACACGGCGCGCGGCAAGATCATCACGCCGCTCAAGGACCGCATCGGCAGCGAGATCATCACGCACTATCCGTCCGCGGTGCCGCTGGCGATGTCGATCACGGCGCAGGAGGCTTGGCTCAAGCGCGACGGCTTGCCGCTGCGCCTGCCGGCCGTGGTCGCCGAAGTGGCGGAGCGCGTGGCGTTCGAGGCGCGACAGGAGAAGCGGATCGACCAGCGCTCGGGTGTGTCGCAGCGCTTGTCCATCACACTGCTCGAGAACGTGATCTCCAACGCAGAACGTCGCGCGGTGCGCTTGGGCGAGAAGGAAGTCGTGCCGCGTCTCGCTGATATCTACGCTGCACTGCCGGCGATCACGGGAAAGATCGAACTCGAGTACGAAGGCGAGCTGATCGGTGGTGCGGTGATCGCGCGTGAACTGATCCGTCGTGCTGCCGATGCAACACTGCGTGAGCGGGCGCCGCAGCTCGAGGCCGATGAGATCGTGATGTGGTTCGACGCCGGGCAGGCGCTGCAGGTGAGTGACGAGGCGAGTGCCGTGGTCGCGCGTCAGGGCTTTGCGGCGGTGCCGGGTCTGATCGACGAGGTCGCCGCAGCCGGGCTCGACGTGAAGGCGGACGCGGACGCGGTCGTCGCGTGTGAACTCGTGCTCGAGGCACTCGTGGCGCGTCGACGGCTCTCGCGCACCGAGAGCGGGCAGTACGGCCGCTCAGTCCGTCGTGGCAAGTCGGGGTTCCCGTCGGAACGCCC
This sequence comes from Gemmatimonadaceae bacterium, assembly GCA_020853635.1. Classification (GTDB taxonomy): domain Bacteria; phylum Gemmatimonadota; class Gemmatimonadetes; order Gemmatimonadales; family Gemmatimonadaceae; genus Pseudogemmatithrix. Next base: position 31,648 of record JADYYN010000013.1, on the reverse strand, counting down.
AGACCGCGAAGAGTAGCATCAACAGCGCTCCACCCCCGATCGCCCACTCGACGTTCGCAACGCGCGCCACCCAGCCGCCCACGAAGCTGCCGATCGGGGAGCTCCCGACGTACACCATGACGTAGAGCGACAGCACGCGTCCGCGCACCGCGTCGTGCACCAGCGCCTGCAGTCGCGCGTTCACCAGCGCGTTGTTGATGATCATGGTGAGGCCCACACCGAAGAGCATCACACCGGTGAGGATGGGCTGGCGCGAGAGCGCCGTGGCGATCAGCGTGAGCGGGAACGCGAACGACGCGACACGGAACAGCTTGCCCGTCTCGCGTCCACCGCCGGTGGCGGCGATCGCGAGCGCGCCCGTCACCGCACCCGCACCGAGCGCGGCCATGAGCGCGCCATAACCGTCGGCGCCGAGCCCGAGGACATTGCGCGAGAGCACGGGCAGCAAGGTGATCACCGGCACCCCGAGCAACGAGAACACCGTGGCGATGAGCAGCAGCATCGGCAGTGGCGGCGTGTCGCGCACGTGTCGCAGCGCTTCGCGCAGACCTTCGATGGAACCACCCGTCTGCCGCGACACCGCGCGCCGCTCTGGCAACGAGATCATCGCGAGCCCGATCAGCACCGCGAGATAACTCACCGCATTGAGCCCGAACGTCCACGCGATCCCGAACCGCGCGATCACGATCGCCGCGACCGTGGGCCCGAGCACGCGCGCGAGATTGAACCCGGTGGAGTTGAGCCCGATCGCCTGCGGCAGGTCCTCCTTGCCGACCAACTCCACCATGAGCGATTGCCGTGCCGGGATCTCGAACGCGAGCAGCACGCCCCCGAACAGTGAGAGCGTGAGCAACCAATGGATGGTCAGATGCCCGGTGGCCGCGAGCGCCCAGAGTGCGGCGGCCTCGGTGAGCAACAGCGCCTGCGAGATGCGCACCACACGCAGCTTCTCGTTGCGGTCGGCGACGAGTCCGCCCGGGAGCGAGAAGATGAGGATGGGGAACGTCCCCGCCGCCGAGACCAACCCGACCATGAAGGGGTCGTTGGTGAGTTCGAGCGCCGTCCAGCCCACCGCGACGGTCTGCATCCACGAGCCGATCAGCGAGATGGTCTGCCCGATCCAGAAGAGCCGGAAGTTCCGGTACTGGGCGAGAGTCCGGAACGGGTTGAGCGAGCGGGCGGGGAGCGGGGCGGTCATCGGGGCGGCCGAAAGTTCGCCTCCGGGCGCGCACGGGGGCACCCCCGTGGCTCCGCCTGACGATGCCCACCCCGTGACAGGGGCCGCCCGGTCGCGTTGATTTGGGCGCATGACCGTACTCATCGCCATCCTGCTGGTCGTCGTCGGCATCGCGCTCCTCGGCTTCGGCGCCGATGTCCTGGTCCGCGGCGCGGTGACCATCGCCAAGGTCGCGCGTATCCCGGCGGCCGTGATCGGACTCACCATCGTGTCGATGGGGACCTCGCTGCCGGAACTGACGGTGAGCGTGTCGGCTGCACTCCGAGGTGCGTCAGACCTCGGCGTCGGGAACGTCGTCGGTTCGAACATCTTCAATATCGGCGTGGTGCTGGGTCTGACGGCGATGCTCGCGCCCATGCGGGTGCACTCAAGTGCTGTGCGGCTGGAATGGCCGTTCATGTTCATCGCGAGCTTCCAACTGCTGCTGCTGGCACGAGACGGCATGCTGGACCGGCTGGAGGGTCTGTTCTTCGTGGTCGGGCTCGGACTGTTCACCGCGTACGTCGTGCGGATCGGCCGCAGCGAGCTTGGCGCCGAGGAACACGCGGATCTGCGCGAGACCGTCGAGCGTCGGGACGCGCCGAAGGAGATGCAATCGGTCGGCAAGGCGCTGGCGCTGGTCGCGGCCGGCGTCGCGCTGCTCGTGATCGGCGGTGACGTGTTGCTTCGCGGTGCGATCGAGCTGGCCCGGCTTGCCGGCATGACCGAACGCGTGATCGGCCTGACCATCATCGCGGCCGGAACCGGCGCACCGGAGGCCGCGACGTCGCTCATGGCCGCGCGACGTGGTCAGGGCGAGATCGCCCTCGGCAACGTGATCGGGTCGAACATCTTCAATATCCTCGGCATCCTCGGCGTCACCGCACTCGTCGCGCCGCTCTCGGTGAGCGACGCGATGGTCCAGAGCGACTTCGTGTGGATGCTCGGGCTGTCGTTCATCCTGTTCCCCTTCATGCGCAGCGGGGCACGGATCGCGAGGATGGAGGGCGGCGTGCTCGTCGCCGCCTATGGCACTTATCTGACGCTTCTCGTGTTGAATGGGTAGGAGGATCGATGCGCTTCCATACCTACTCGAAATTCAGCCCGGAGTCCGCCGATATGGTGGACCTCCAGTCCTTGCTCGACAACCTCGCGGACTTCCTGCTGCAGTCAGGGTTCGCGGGCGGCGGCGATCCCGACCCCTGGGGCTTCCGCGACCTGGAACAGGGCGGCGACCGCTCGATGGATGCGCTGCGCCAAGCCATCCTCGACGCGCTCATCAAGAGCGGCCAGTTCACGCCGGAGATGTTGAAAGCCCTGCGCGGCGACGGCGATGACCTCTCGGAGGAGAAGCTCTCCAAGCTGCTCGACGACATCGTCCAGCGCTTGATGGCCGAGGGCTTCCTCAAGATGGAGCAGCCACCGCAGGCGCCGGCGGGACATCAGTCGGTGTCGGGTCCCGGCGGATTGGCCAAGGCCGCCGCTCAGGACGTGAACTTCGACCTCACGTCCAAGGGCATCGACTTCCTCGGCTACAAGTCGCTGCGCGGGATCCTGAGCGGGTTCGGCAAGTCCAACTTCGGTTCACACGACACGCCCTATCTCGCCACCGGCATCGAGGCCGACGCGGGCAGCAAGCCGTACGAGTTCGGCGACGTGCTCAACCTCGACGTGAACGAGACGCTCAAGAACGCGATGATGCGCACCGGTTCGCTCGAGGTCCCCATGGACCTCGACTACAGCGACCTCATGGTGCGGCAGAGCGAGTACCGGTCGAGCTGTGCGACCGTGCTCATGCTCGACTGTTCGCACTCGATGATTCTCTACGGCGAGGACCGCTTCACGCCCGCCAAGAAGGTCGCGCTCGCGCTCACGCATCTCATCCAGACGCAGTTCCCCGGCGACTCCATCAAGGTGATCCTCTTCCACGACTCGGCGGAAGAGATCCCGATGGGCGCGCTCGCCAAGGCGCAGGTGGGGCCGTATCACACCAATACCGCCGAAGGGCTCAAGCTCGCACGGCGTATCCTCATGGCGCAGAAGAAGGACATGCGCCAGATCGTGATGATCACCGACGGCAAGCCGAGTGCGCTCACCATGCCCGACGGGCGCATCTACAAGAACTCGATGGGCCTCGACGCGTTCGTGCTGCAGGAGACGCTCACCGAGGTGGCGGCCTGCCGCAAGAGCGGGATCCCGGTGAACACGTTCATGCTCGCCCGGGACCGCGCCCTCGTGGAGTTCGTGAAGATGGTCAGCTCCATCACCCGCGGCCGCGCGTACTTCACCAACACGATGACGCTCGGCCAGTTCATTCTGATGGACTTCCTCAAGCGGAAGACCAAAAAAGTCAGCTGACGCGTCGCGTCGACGCGCGCGGTCGACGCAGGTCCTTAGCGCCAGAAGAACGACAGGCCGAACGATCCGCCGACGGTTACCTCGTCGTCACTGTCCCGGTCGCGCAGCTCCAGCGCCCAGCGTGTCGCCATGCGCTCGCCCATCCGACGCTTGAGTCCGACGTCGAGTCCACCCTGCACCACGCGCGGGCCATCGAAGTCCCCGAACAGATCGGTCACGGCGATTCCGGGTGCGATGAAGAGACCGCTGCGACCGCCATCCGCACGCAGATAGAGTGGCACGAACGCGCCGAGCGAGTACGACCCGCCGCTGCGCTTGTCGCCCGGAGTTACCTCGACGGAGTTGAACGCGATGCCGGCGCGCGGCTCGAGCGCGACACGCGGTGTCAGGTACCACGCGAACGCGAGCGCGCCAGGAAGCGACGCGGAGATGTTCGTGAAGTCATCGCCGACGGTCACGCCCGCCACCTGAACACGGAGCTCCAGCGGTCGTTTCGCCGACTGTGCGACGACTGGCTCGGCGAGAAGTGCGGTGAGCACGCTCAACGTGAGCGCCGTTCGGATCGAGCGCAGCAACGCGGTGGTGCGAATCATGGACGGATCTCCGAAACGAAGAATGGGCATCGCGACGCCTGATGCGCCGCGATGCCCACTCAGACGGGCCGAGTCAGGAGACGGTTTCGACGAGTTGACCAACCGTGTGTGGCGAGGGACGAGCCGTATCACCGGGCATCGGCGGGAGCAGCTCGTACAGCACCGGCGTCACGAGTCGGCTGAGCAACGTCGAACTCACCAACCCGCCGATGATCACGACCGCCAGCGGCGAATACAGCGAACTCCCCTGCACCGCCAGCGGCATCAGTCCGCCGATCGCCGTCGCCGAGGTGAGGACGATGGGCACGAACCGGATCTTGCCCGCCCGTTCGATCGCCTCGCGCAATCCGAGCCCGGTCTCACGAAGTTGATTCGTGAAGTCCACGAGCAGGATCGAGTTCTTGATTTCGATGCCGATGAGCGCCACGAACCCGATCACTGCGGTGAAGCTCAGCGTGTAGCCGGTGAGCCAGAGCGCGACGAGCCCGCCGATCACGCCGAGCGGGATCACGCTCGAGACGATCAGCATGCCGCGGAAGGTCTTAAACTCGAGCACGAGGATCATCAAGACACCGAACGTCGCAATCAGGATCGCCGCACCGAGTCCGCCGAAGCTCTCCTCGCGGCTCGCGATCTCGCCCGCCGCCGTGATCTTGTAGCCCTGCGGTAGCGGGAAGCTGTCGAGCTTGGCCAGCAAAGCACGTGTCACACGGTCCGTGTTGTAGCCCGTGCGCACCTGCGAGTTGACGGTCACCGCGCGCTCACCATCGAAGTGCTGGATGCGCGGCGCCGAGGTCTGGAACTCGAACCCGGCGAGCTGGCGCAACGGAACCTGCGCCCCAGTCACGCTCCCCACCCAGAGCTGCGACAGCGCCGACGCGTCCTTCCGCGTGTCGCCGGGCAGCCGAAGGGTCACACCGTACTCCTCGCCATCCACGTCGCGGAACCGTCCCGCTGTGAGCCCCGCGAGACCGAAGCGCACCGCACGGTCCATCTCCGCCGTGGGCACGCCAAGCAGACCGGCTTTCGCACGGTCGAGCTTGAGCGCGAGGTCCGTGCGCGCGATGCGCAGCGGATTCACCACGTCGCGGGTGCCTTCGTGCGCGATCATCAGCGCCTCGAGGCGGGTGGCGATGGCGCGCAACGAGTCGTGGTTGTCGCCGGTGACGCGCAGTTCGATCGGTGCCTCGATCGGAGGACCGTTCTCGAACTCCTTCACCTCGATACGCGCCTCGGGGTACGCATCGAACACCGCACGGAACTCATCCAGCATGGCCGGCGTGCGCTCGGCGTGGTACTCGTCGATGAGCACGAACAGCTCGCCGTACGTGGTACGCTCGCTCTGCGAGTTGATGTTGTAGTAGATCTTGGGATTGCCGCGACCGACGTTCGCGTGCACATGCTGCACTTCCGGCCGCGCGGCGATGGTCCGTTCGGCGAAACGCACCGCCGAGTCGGTCACGGCCAGTGACGAGCCATCCGGGGCGGCGACCGATACCAAGAACTGCGGCGTTCCCGCCTTCGGGAACAGCGAGAACCCGATGCTCGGCACGAGCGCTACGGACGCGATGAACAGCACCGCCGCGACCGCGAGCGTGCGCCAGGGATACGCAAGTGCCTGGTTTAGCCACTTACCATACGTGGCGTCGATGCCGCGGTTCAGAGCGCGCAGGAAGACGTTCCCATGCTCGTCCTCCTCTTCCTTGAGGAACACACTGGCGAGGAACGGGATCACCGTGAGCGAGACGATGAGTGACGCCAGGATGGTCAGCACCACCGCGGACGGCATCGAGCGGATGAACTTGCCCGCCGTCCCCGGCAGCATGAGGATGGGCAGGAACGCGAACACCAGCGTAGCCGTGGTGCCGAGCACCGCGACGAAGATCTGCTGTGTTGCGGCGATCGCCGCCTCGGTCCGTGATTTCCCCTCGCGGAGGAAGCGCGCGATGTTCTCCACCACCACGATCGAGTCGTCCACCAGCAGGCCCAAGGCGATTACGAACCCGACGATGGAGAGCTGATTGATCGTGTACCCGACGGTCTTGAGCAACGTGAGACCGATCGCGAGAGAGAGCGGGAGGCTCACCATCACGATGCCCGCGGCGCGGAAGCCCAGCGGGAGCAGGGTCAACAGCACGAGCAGGATCGCGATCACGAAGTCCGTGCCCAGACGCGAGAGCCGCGCCTGCACGTTCTTGCTCTGATCGAACGGGCGTTCGAGGACGATGCCGGCCGGGAGATCGGCCTCGACAGCGTCGGCGACCGCCCAGATCTTGTCCCGCACGGCCATGATGTTCTGCCGTTCCTGCATGTTCGCCACCACCCACACCGCACGCTTTCCATCGAGCCGCGCGAGCGAGGTGGCTTCTTCGTATGCCCAGCTCACCTCGGCGACGTCCTGCACGCGGACCGTTCCGCCTTGCGCGCCACCGATGACCGTCTCACGCACTTCGTCGAGCGAGCGGTAACTACCGCTGGTCTTCACGTTGAACCGCCGCTTGCCGGCATCGACGCTGCCGCCTGGGATGTTCACACTCTCCCCGCCGATGGCCTGCAACACCTGGCCCAGCGGGATGCGCAGCTTCGCGAGTCGGCCCGCATCGAGTGCCACGCGCACCTCACGCCGCGGATAGCCGAACGTGTCGGCTTCCTTGATCCCGTTCACCCGCGCGAGATCGTCGCGGAACTTGCGTGCGACCCGGTCGAGCTCACTGAAGGGTGCCGTCTCGGACACGAGCGCGAACTGCGCGATGTTCACGTCCGACGCGTTGATGCGCTTCACCTCGAGGACGGCGAGGTCCTGAGGGAGACTGGGCCGCAGCGCGTTGATCTCGCGCACGACCTCGTCGTACTTGCGATCGGCATCGACCGAGACCTCGAACTCCGGCAGCACGATCGCGAGTCCGTCCTCGATGACCGTCTTGACGTTCACCAGACCCTCGAGCGCCCGCACCTTGTCCTCGATCGGATCCACGACGAGCTGCTCGAGGTCCGTCGGCGTTGCGCCGGGATAGACCACCGTGATGGGGTAGATCGGGATGGGGAACGTGGGGTCTTCGGCGCGCGGGATGGTGGTGATGGAGTAGAACCCCATCGCCAGCAGCGCGATGAATGCGATGAGCGTGAACTGTCGGTTCTTGACTGAGAACTCCGCGATCCTCACGGCGCACGCTCCGCTGTGATCGACACACGCGCGCCATCCGAGAGCCGCGTCGCACCGGCGGTGACCACGCGCATGGAGGAGTCGAGGCCCGACGCGATCGCCGCGTCGGCGTCAGTGAGGAAGGCCACGCGCACGACGATGCGACGGACCGTCGGTGCTGCGTCGTTCGCCGCACCAGCGAGCACGAACACGCTGGCCATGTCGCCGTCCACTTCCAGCAGGGCTTCTGCAGGGATGGTCGGCAGCGCCGTCGCCGAACGCGTCTGCAACGTCGCCCGCCCGATGAGCCCCGACGCGAGACGCGCCCCGCTCGTACTCACGGCGATCTCCGTCTCGTACGTGCCGGTGCCTGGTGTCGCCGAGACGGCGACGCGCTCCACGCGCCCGTTGAAGCTCCGCTCGGGGAAGGCATCGAAGGTGACCTTCGCGACATCACCTTCCTTGAGGCGCACCGCGTCGCGATCAGCGGCGGCGGCGCGCAACACGAGTCCCTTCCGCTCCGTGCGCAGCACCAGCACCGGCGCGCCGGGTCCCACCAGCTGGCCCACCTCGAGATGCCGCCGGAGCACCACACCATCCGCGGTCGCACGCACCACCGCATACCGCTGGTTGAACTCCGCCGCGCGTAACTGTGCCTCCGCGACATCCAAGCCGGTGCGCGCGTCTTCAGCCTGTGCTGCGGTGACCACGCTGTCTGCGAGCAACTTCATCGCGCGGTCGTAGTCGCGCTTCGCCTTATCGCGCCCTTCGCGCGCCGCCGACACCTGGGCGTCGATCTCCGCGAGCGAGAGTTCGGCGAGCACGTCGCCCTCACGCACCGCCTGCCCTGCTTCAACTGACACCTTCGCGACCACACCGCCGATCTTGAACGCCAATGGGATCTCTTCCTTGGCGCCCAAGGTGCCCGTGAGCACGATCGGCGGTTGTGTACGACGGTACTCCGGAGTCACCACGCGCACCGGGATGATCGCCGCGTCCTCCTTGGCGGGCGACGCGTCGGCGCCACCGCAGGCAGCCACGGCGAACAGGATCGCCGCGAGCGGGAGAGATGATGCGCGCAAAAGGCGCGCGCGCGGCGGGACGATGGTCTGCTGGCTCACGGGGTGGCCCTCGGATAGAGCGCGGCCGCGCGATCAAGCTCCACACGCCGCAGGTAGTAGTCGTAGGTGGTGAACACGGCGTTCAGCTCCGCCGCGGTGAGCTGTGTGCGCGCCTGACTCAACTCCAGCGGGCTCGCAAGACCTTCTTCTGCTCTGCGACGAACGAGCTCGTGCGTGCGAGCCGCGGCCACGCGCTGATCCTCGGCCGTCGCGATCGCCGCGCGTGCAACCTCGGCCGACTGCCAGGCGAGGCGGACCTGCAGCTCCACGCCGCGTTTGGCGTCGTCGGACCGCAGGGCGATCCGCTGCGCTTCGAGCCCCGCCTGTTCCGCGCGCGCAGCGTCGCGGCCGCCGTTGAAGAGGTTCCACGAGGCGACCACGCTGATCGTCGTGAAGTCCGCGTCACTCGCGAAGCGGTACTCGTTGCCTTGCACACCGTAGTCGACCGCGAGCGCCACATTCGGCAGGAACGCACTCTGCGCGAGCCGCCGCTGCGCCACCGCAGCCTTCTCCGCCGCGGTGAGTGCGCGGAGTTCGGCGCGCTGCGCCGTGCCCGAGGCGATCGCGGCGTCGAGCGTCGGCATCGCCGTGAAGCCCATCGCTGAATCCGCGACGAAGTCGATCGGAGTCTCGAGTGGCTGCGCGAGCATCATGTTGAAGGCTTGGCGCGAGGCGTCCACCAACTGCGCCGCTTCCGCTTCGCGCTGTACCGCGTCGCTCAACTCGGCGCGGGCGCGCGAGAGCGCGTCCGGTGTCGCACGGCCCGCATCGATGAGCCGCGACATCACCCGTACCTGTTCTTCGAGCAGCAACCGCGTCGCGGCGCGGAGTTCGGCGAGACGTCGCGCCTTCGCGTGCTGCAGATACGCCGACCGGATCTCGGCTGCGACCTGCGTGACCCGCGCATCGCGACTGGCCGACTGCGCATCACGGGCCGCACCCGCAGCGCGATAGCCGGCGAACGCGGCGGGCTGGAAGATCGGCTGCGCCAGCCGGATGCTCGTCTCTTGCCGGAGAGGCAATCGCAGCACGACGTCGGTCGGGAAGTTCGCCGTGCCGGTGAGCTGGTTGAGCGCCGTGAACACCGGGTTGATGAACTCGCCGAAGTCGATCTGGTTGCCGCGCACGCTGGAGTTGCGGGCGTTGATCGTCGCCGAGGGCAGGAAGTTCGCGCGCGCTTCCTTGAGCACCGCACTGCTCTTTCGCACCTCGAGGTCCTCCTGGCGAATCCCGAGGTTCTGTTTGAGGCCGAGGGTGACGTAGTCGTCGACCACCCGCGACTGCGCGGCCAACGGCGACGAAAGGACGGAAAGGATGGCCACCAGGGCGACCCGGCGGTCGATGCGGTTGCGGCGGCGCGTCTTCGGAGGAGAGTCCATCGGTCCGGCGGTCAGAGGGGTGGCCCGAGGAGGCGCCGACAGTTCTCGAGAGAATCCTCTAGTACGGCGAGAAGTATTAGAGGGCTTCCTCTACTTGTCAATAGTGGAGGAAGGCCTCTATTTTTGAGGCGTATGGCAGACCACACAACGCTCGACACGCAGCTGACATCGACAGGAGAGCACGCATCAATAGATGCGCGCGCTCCGCGTGCCCCTCAGCAGGAACGTGGGCAGCGGCGGGTCGACCAGATTCTCGATGCCGCCGAGGCGGTCTTCGTGGAGCAGTCCGTCGGCGCGGTCTCCATGCAGGCCATCGCCGATCGCGCCGGGGCGAGTGTGGGGTCGCTCTACCACTTCTTCCCAAACAAGGATGCAGTGGTCGAGGCGCTCGGCCGACGTTACGCCGACCGGATGCGCGAGACGAACGAGGAGGCGATGCCGCTCGAACTCGCGCACCTGCCCGCCGAGGAACTGTTCGAGCGCGTGCTCTCGGCGCAGATGCACTTCATCGAGCGCACGCCGGCGTTCGGCGCCGTACAGGAAGCGGTCTCGCGCAATTGCCCCGCGATCAGCGATGCGCTCAACCAGGCGATTGCCGGGCACGTGGGGAAGTTCCTCGCCGTGCGGTACCCGCGCATGCTGCCGCCGCAGCGCATGGCCTCGGCGATGGTCTCCGTCGCCATCGTGCACGCGATGGTCCACCTCGCGTTCCAGGTGCCGCCCGAGATGCGCACCGAAGTGATCGCCGAGGGCAAACGGATGCTCGTCTCGCACTACAGCGCCTACGACGCGATGCGCTAGATTCCGCGTCGATGCTTCCCGACGCGTTCACAGCCATACTCCTCGGCGCCCTGCTCGGGCTCCGTCATGCGACCGATGCCGACCACGTCGTGGCCGTCACGGCGATCGTCGCGCGCGAGCGTTCGCTCAAGCGGGCCGCGTGGGTCGGAGCGCTCTGGGGCATCGGGCATACACTCACGCTGGTGCTCGTGGGTGGCGCCATCGTCGCGTTCCGTCTGGTGATCCCGCCGCGCGTGGGACTCGGGCTCGAGTTCGGCGTTGCGCTCATGTTGATCCTGCTCGGCTTCAACAACCTGCGTCGGCACTCGCATGACGCGCCGCAGGAGAGCGGCCGCGCTCGGCCGTTGCTCGTCGGCCTCGTGCATGGCCTCGCCGGATCGGCCGCGGTCGCGCTGTTGGTACTCGCCACCATCCGCGGCACACTCGAAGCGCTGGCGTATCTATTCGTGTTCGGGCTCGGCACCATCGCTGGTATGGTCGCGGTCACGGTGATCCTCGCGGCACCGGCGCTCTACGCCGGGCACAAGGTCGCACGCTTCCAGACCGGCATTCGCGTGGCAGCAGGTGCGCTCAGTATTGCGTTCGGTCTGCTGCTGGCGCGCGAGTTGATCGTGGAGGGTGGGCTGTTCTCCGCGGTGCCGACGTGGGATCCGCACTGAGCGTGGGCAGACGCGGCGAACGTCCGTTCGGGCAAGGCATGACCGCAACGCGCGCATTGTGATGGCCGCACGACGAAAACGCCCCGGCGGTCCACGCCTCGACCCCGCAGGACTCGCCGACTTCGGCACACGACTCCGTCGATGGTATCGCCGACGCGCCCGCGATCTCCCGTGGCGCCGCACCGACGACCCGTATCACATCCTCGTCTCGGAGCTCATGCTCCAACAGACGCAGGTCTCGCGCGTGATCGACTTCTATGCGCGGTTCCTCACGCGATTCCCCAGTCTCGAGACGCTCGCGGCCGCTCGCGAGAGCCACGTGCTCGCGGCGTGGGAAGGACTCGGCTACTACGCGCGTGCGCGCAACTTGCACAAGCTCGCGCAGCGGGTCACGCGCGATGGCAGTGCGGCGTGGGGTGAGGATGCGGCGATTGCGAGCGGATCGCGGCGTGCCGCGGAATCCGACGCGGGATCCAACGCCGCGCGCGCCACACTCCCCTCCGACCCCGAACACCTGCGTCGATTACCCGGCATCGGCGCCTACACCGCCGGTGCGGTCGCGAGCTTCGCGTTCTATCGTCGCACGCCGCTGGTCGACACGAACGTCGCACGCGTGCTCACGCGCTACTTCGCGCCGCGCTTGCACCCGAAGCGTGCGCGCGACCAGAAGGCCATCTGGGCGATCGCCGAAGCCTCACTGCCGCGCACCGGCAAAGCGACGTGGACGCACAATCAGGCGTTGATGGAGATCGGTGCGCTGGTGTGCACGGCGCGGGTGAAGAAGTGCGGGGAGTGCCCGGTGCGTCGTGGGTGCCGTTCCGCAGAGGAGTGAGGTGGGAGGTGTGAGGTGTGAGGAACACTGACGTGGAAACGGAAAGAGGCGCGCCAGCAGTACCCGGCGCGCCCCTCACACCTCCCACCTGCAGTTAGGACTTGACCCCCGCCAACTCCCTCGCATACCGCCGCTGCGCGCGCGCGAACAACCAATCACCAAAGCGGCTATGCCAGAATCGACCGGCCAACCGCTGCGGCAGGGTGATCTTCACGGGACGCATGGCCCAATAGGCGATCGACATCGCGAGCATCACCACCGCGAGTGTCAACAGGAGCGCACCAGGCGTTGAGATCTGCCGTGCCGACCGCTCCGTCGTACTCAGGTAGCGGAGCGAGATGGGGAACAAGGTTCCGCAAAGGAAGCCGGCCACGAATGAGAAGCGTTTGCGTCGCTGGATGCGGCGCGCTTCGATCGGATCTCCGAGCAGCTGTGCCTTCGCCCGCTCCGTCTCGCTCTCGATCGTGTCGACCGCACTGCGCACGTCTGCGATCCCGAACCCCTGTCGCACGACGAAGCGAATGCGCTCCAGCAACTGGCCTATCGACGTCACTCCCAGCGTCGCAAAGAACACCGCCACGAGGTACGTCAGGCCTTGATCGTCGGCCGGCGCGATCTGCGTGAACGCGATCAGGACCGCAACGAGGACGAGGACAGCCTGCAGGAGCTGCGCGGTCTGTTGATGGAACAGTCGGAGGAGCGGTGCGACCTCCCGCGACCGGAGCTGCAGCGCGCCGATCGCTTCGGCCAGCTGTTCGCCCGACTCGAACCGCCCCGACGGCTCCTTCGCCAGCGTCTTGTCGATGATCGCGCTCAGTCCAGTCGAGAACTCCGGACGCACACTCACCACGGTCGGTGCAGGCGTGGTGAGGTGTTGCATCAACAGCTTGTGCGCCGTCGTGCCATCGAACGGCGGCCGTCCGGTGGCGGCGAAGAATCCCACGCAGCCGAGCGAGTAGATGTCGCTGCGACCGTCGACCGACTCAGCAGCAGCCTGTTCGGGGCTCATGAACGCTGGCGTGCCGATCGACTGGCCAACCTCCGTGAGCGTCGACGCCTTCTCCTGCCGCGCGATGCCGAAATCGAGGATGAGCGCGCGGCCGGTGCCGCGTTCGATGAGCAGGTTGTCCGGCTTCACGTCGCGATGGACGATGCCACGCGCGTGCGCATAGCCGAGGGCCCACGCGGTATCCTGAAGCAACTGTGCTGTGTCCGTGGCGTCGTAGGGCCCGCTACGCGCCACGCGCTCACTCAGCGTCTCCCCATCGACGAACTGCATCACGATGGCGAGGAAATCCCCCTGCTCCTCCACCGCATGCACGTGCACGATGTTGGGATGCGAGAGCGAGGCCGCGAGTTTGGCCTCGCGCACGAAGCGTTCGCGCAACGCCGGCTGCACTGCGAGCTCCTGCGGCATCACCTTGATCGCCACCTCACGGTCGAGCGAGAGGTCCCGCGCGAGGAACACCGCCCCCATGCCGCCGCGCCCGAGCTCCCGCTCGACCGTGTAGCGGCCGGCGAGGTGGGAGCGAAGGGCGGTGAGGATGGGGTCGGTCAATGGCAGATGGAAGAGGGGAGATGGGAGATATGAGGTCAAACGATGCGGAAGTTGCCACGCAAACGGAAGAGGCGCGCCGGTAGTACCCGGCGCGCCCCTTCTCCCATCCCCAATCTCCCATCTCTTATTTCTTGATCTTGTGCCCCAGATCGACCTTCGCCTGGTAATGGCGCTCCGCATACCCGGTGTAGATCTGCCGCGGGCGCGCGATCTTCTGCTCCTTATCGAGCAGCAGCTCTTCCCACTGTGACAACCAGCCCGCGGTGCGCGCGATCGCGAACAGTACGGTGAAGTAGTCGGTCGGGAAGTGCATCGCCCGGTAGATCAACCCGGTGTAGAAGTCGACGTTCGGGTACAGCTTGCGCGAGATGAAGTACTCATCACTCAGCGCGATGCGCTCGAGCTCGAGCGCGATCTCCATGTCCTTCGTGAGACCGGCCACGCGCAGCACGTCGTCGCAGAGGCTCTTCACGATCTTCGCGCGCGGGTCGTAGCTCTTGTAGACGCGGTGACCGAAGCCCATGAGACGCGCCGCGCCCTTGCCGCTCTTCACCGACTCGATGAAGGCCGGGATGTTCTTCACATCACCGATCTCCTCGAGCATGCGCAGCACCGCCTCGTTCGCCCCGCCGTGCAGCGGGCCGTACAGCGCCGCCACACCGGCCGCGACCGCGGAGTACGGATCGACGTGCGACGAACCCACCGCACGCACCGCGTTGGTCGAGCAGTTCTGTTCGTGGTCCGCGTGCAGGATGAACAGGATGTCGATCGCCTTCGCGTACACCGGATGCGCCTCGTACTTCGGCTCCGACATGCGCGCGATCATCGAGAGGAAGTTCTCGGCGTACGGCAGCGAGTTGTCGGGATAGACGTACGGCATACCCTTCACGTGGCGGTACGCGAACGCCGCCAGCGTCGGCATCTTGGCGAGCAGGCGGATGAACGCGATGTCGCGCTCACGCGGATCGAAGATGTCCTTGGAGGTCGGATAGAACGACGAGAGCGCCGCCACACCGGCCGTCAGCATCGCCATCGGATGGGCGTCGTAGCGGAAGCCCTCCATGAAGCGCTTGATGTTCTCGTGCACGTACGTGTGGTAGGTGATCTGCTTCTGCCACTCGTCGTACTCGGTCTGCGTCGGGAGCTCGCCGGTGCGGAGCAACCACGCGACCTCGAGGAAGTTCGACTTCTCCGCGAGCTGCTCGATCGGGTACCCGCGGTAGCGCAGGATGCCCTTGTCGCCGTCGATGAACGTGATCGCCGAACGGCACGAGGCGGTGTTCATGAAGGCCGGGTCGTAACCCATCAGACCGAAGTCCTCGGGATTGACCTTGATCTGCTTGAGGTCGGCGGTTCGGATCGTCTCGTCGGTGATCGGGACGGTGTAGATCTTCCCGGTACGCGAGTCCTTGATCTCGAGATGGTCGCCCGTGACGGGCGCCTTGGCGTCTGGCTTGCCGGACATCGGATTCGATCCCTTCTGGGGGGTGGACCCGGCCGTTGCAGTGCGCGGGCCAGGAGAGAGGAGCGCCGCCATCGCGGCGCCCCTGAAACATAAGTCTCGGACACGGCCAGTGGTGGCTGAACCCGCTATCCTTACGCACCCCCTCCCCACGACGTGGACCAGACCCTCCTCCTCCCTCTCGTGGCCCTCGCGGCCGCGGTCGGCGCGGCCATGAACGCCGTGGCCGGAGGCGGCACGCTGGTCACCTTCCCCGCCCTCGTCGCCCTGGGGATCCCCACGGTGCAGGCCAACGCGACCTCCACGGTCGCCCTCTGGCCGGGCACCATGACCTCCATGTGGGGCTATCGCGCCGAACTGCGCGGGGCCCGGCGCTGGGCCATCGCGTTCGCCATCCCGAGCCTGCTCGGCGGCGTGCTCGGCGCCCTCTTGCTCCTCGTGACCCCGGAGAAGCGCTTCGCCGCGATCGTCCCCTGGCTCATCCTCGGCGCGACCACGCTGTTCATGGCGCAGGGCGTCATCGTTCGCCGGCTCGCTGACAGCGCCGCCGATCGCTCGGTCGCCAACGCCGACGGCACCCTGCGCCCGCCGGCGACGCCGTTCCTGTTCTATCAGTTCCTCGTCGGCGTCTACGGCGGCTACTTCGGCGCCGGTGCGGGCATTCTCATGCTCGCCGCCCTCGGGCTCATGGGCCTGACGAACATCCACCAGATGAACGGCCTCAAGAACTGGGGCGGTGGTGTGATGAACCTCGTGGCCGTCATCGTGTTCGCGTTCAGCGGCATCGTCGATTGGCCGGTGGCGATCGCGATGGCGATCGGCGCGACGGTCGGCGGAGTGAGCGGATCGTTGCTCGCGCAGCGTGTCGGGCAGATCTGGGTGCGACGCACCATCGTCGTCATCGGACTCGGCAGCGGCGCGGCGATGTTGTTCGGGCTCATCTGAGCGCTGGTCGCCCCGCACCCGACGCCGTTCATCACACGGCTCGTCACACGACTCAAACCTTCCGGCTAGCCTGTCCATCCGACAGGCATGCCCGAACCCATCGCCGACGCCGACCTGCGCGCCTTCGCGGCTGCGCTGCACGACCGTTACGACGAGCTGACCCCGCTCCTCGGGGGCGGCATGGCGGAGCTGTTGGTCGGGCGCGAGAAGCGCCTCGATCGCCGCGTGGTGATCAAGCGTGTCGCGCGGCGACTCGCTGAGGGCGAGGCCCGCGACCGCTTCGCGCGCGAGATCGCGCTGCTGGCCACGCTGCAACATCCCACCATCGTCCCGCTGCTCAACGCCGACACGGTCGACGATGTCCCGTACTTCGTCATGCCGTTCGTACGCGGCGAGTCCCTGCGTGAACGACTGACGCGTGGCCCGCTCTCGGTGCGCGAGACCGTGGCCATCATGGAAGATGTCGCGCAGGCGCTCGAGAGTGCGCACGCCTCCGGCGTGATCCATCGCGACATCAAGCCCGCGAACATCCTGCTCACCGGGTCCTCTGCGGTGGTCGCCGACTTCGGCATCGCAAAGGCGTTGTCGCGCGGACCAACGGCGTCACCGATCCCGACGCGCACCCCGACCGATCTCACGCTCGAAGGATTCTCGCTCGGCACGCCGCGCTACATGGCGCCCGAACAGTTCGCGGGCGACAGCGCGGCGGATCATCGCATGGATCTCTACGCGCTGGGCGTGGTCGCGTACGAGATGTTGACCGGGCAGCCGCCGTTCACCGGAGCGACGCCCTCGGCGCTGGCACGCGCGCATCTCTCGCTGGCTCCCACACCGATACGCACGCGACGCGGCGACGTACCGCCGGCGCTCGAGGCGCTCGTCGCGAAGCTGATGGAGAAGGATCCGGCCGCACGGCCCGCCAACGCGACGGAACTGCTCCGCGCCCTGCGCTCGCCAGCGCTCTCGACCACCGGTGCGGTCGAACCGCCGCGCGACGCCGGACGCCGCGCGCGCGGTCGACTCGCCGGACTGCCGGGCGACATCGTACACGCGTGGCGCACACTCCGTCGCGCTCCGCTGTTGTTCAGCGCCGCGGTACTCTGTCTTGCGCTCGGGATCGCTGTCACCACGACCGTCTTCGGCGTCGCGGACGTCGCGCTGCTGCGCCCCGTGCCGTTCGAACAAGCCGAGCGCCTCATCTCGGTGTTCCGAAGCGCGGGGACGTTGGGCGGCGACAACCCGCACTCGGCGCCGAACTTCCTCGACATAGCCGACGATCCGCAGTACGAAGGGATGGCGGCCTTCGCGACGGGGTCGCGTCTCGTCGAACTCGGCGGACGCACGGAGCCCGCGTACACGGTGCGCGTGACCGGCAAGTTCTTCCCGCTGCTCCGCGCCAAGCCGCACCTCGGTCGACTGCTCACGCAGGACGACGACGTCGAAAGCGCTGCAGACGTGGTGGTGGTCGGCTACGACTACTGGCGCACACAGCTCGGCGGTAGCCCGGGCATCATCGGCACCGCGCTGCGCGTCGACGGCATCGCGCACGAGGTCGTGGGTGTATTGCCACCACGATTCCGTATGTACAGCGGCGGCACCTCGTACGCGGCAGAGATCTGGGTGCCAATGCGGTTCACCGCGTCGGACCGCGCGGCCCGTACCAGCAACTTCCTGCGTGTGTTCGGTCGACTCGCGACCGGCGCGAGTGTGGCCACGGCGGAGCAGTCCGTCGTGGCGCGCTTCAATCGCGTCGTCGAGACGTACCCGGAACTCAAGGGCTATGGCATGACCGTCCGACCACTGATCGCGGATGCCGGTGTTCAGCTCCGTGCGCCGCTCCTGCTGCTCATCGCCGCATCGTGTGCCGTGTTGGCGATCGCGGGCATCAACGTGTCGAGCCTGCTCCTCGCGCGCGGAATCCGGCGTCAGAGCGAGCTCGCCGTGCGCGGCGCGCTCGGCGCGACTCGCTGGGAAGTGATGCGCCCGGTGCTGGCCGAGGGCGCAATCATCGCCGTCGCGGGGTGGCTGCTCGGCGTGGCACTCGCCGCGGTGCTGACGCGCTCCGTCGTGGTGCTCGGTGCACAGCGGCTCGATCAACTGAACGACGTGCAGCTCGACCTGCGCGCACTCGCCGTCGGGCTGCTGCTCGCCTGCCTCGCGGCCGTGGTTGGCACGCTGGCCCCCGCGCTGCGCGCCTCGCGAGTGCAGCCGGCCGATGCCCTGCGCGGTGGACGTGCGGCGGGTTCACGGCACCAGCATCGCACGCTCGCGACGCTTGTCGTGATCGAGGGGATGTTGGCGGTCACGCTGCTCATCGCGTCGGGGCTGGTCTTCAAGGGGTTCCTGCGTTTGGCCGGCAACGATCCCGGCTTCGATCCGTCGCGGTTGCTCACGTTGCGCGTCCGCGTCGCACCCACGGACTACGCGGACCAGCGCGCCGCGATCACGTTCCTCACGCCAGCGATCGAGGCGGTACAACGCGTGCCCGGTGTGCGCGCCGCCGGGGCGATCTCGCAGATGCCCTACATGGAGTGGGGGTGGAACGCCTGGATCCGCTACGACGGACAGGGGGAGGTCCCACTCGCGGAGCGCCCGCTCATCGAGACGCGCAATGTCACGCCCGGGTTCTTCGCGGCGACCGGGCAACGGTTGCTCGCCGGGCGATTGCCGGACGAACGAGAATCGGCGCGTGACGCCGGTCCGCAGCGTGTGGTGGTCAACACCGCGCTCGTGCAGCGCGATTTCAAGGACCGTGATCCCATCGGCCAACGGTTCTTCCTCGGCGGCGCACCGATGGAGATCATCGGGGTCGTGAGCGACATCCGGAACTTCGGCCCTGTCGACCCGCCGCGGCCGGAGGCCTACTGGACCTTCGCGCAGCGGCACCCGGCGGCCGTGGGGTACATCCTCGCCGTCGCGACCGATCGTGATGACCCCTCGACGATCGCCGCTGATGTGGAGCGTGCACTGCGCGAGGTGAATCCCCGCGTGGCGGTCTCGCAGGTGCGCTCCATGCGACAGGTGATCGCCGAGAGCATCGGCTGGCCGCGGTTCTTGTTCGCGCTGTTCGCGACGCTCGCGGCGGTCGCACTGCTGCTCGCGGTGGCCGGCTTCTTCGGCATCCTCAGCTATGCCGTCGAGCAACAGCGCCGCGAATTCGGTCTCCGCGCGGCACTCGGGGCGCCACCCGCCCGACTCGCGCTGGAGGTCATGCGCCGCGGCGCGACCATGCTGGTCGTTGCCATCGCACTCGGTGTCGGTGTCGCGTGGGCGGTCACACGACTCATGGCCTCGGTCATCTACGGCGTCGATCCACTGGATCCGTTCGTCTGGGTCGCGGCGCTCGCAGCCATGGCGCTGACGGGGCTCGCTGCCGCCGCGGCGCCCGCATGGCGCGCCAGCCGCGTCTCGCCGATGGTAGCGATGCACCACGAGTAACGCGTGCGAGACGATCGCAAGATTCGGGTCGTAATCCGAGTGTGGTTCACGCAGATTGGGGGATGACCACTGCACACAATGAGCCCGCACCGCTCGACCCACAGGACTGGGACGCCTACCGCGCCCTCGCGCACCGCATGCTCGATGAGTCCATCGACTACCTCCGCGACGTGCGCGAACGCCCCACCTGGCGCCCCATGCCGGCCGAGGTGCGTGCGGCACTGAGCAACGAACCGCTGCCGCGCGCCGGACGTGGCGATGCGGCCGTGTACGAGGATTTCCTCCACCTCGTCCGCCCCTACCCCAACGGCAACATCCATCCGCGCTTCTGGGGCTGGGTGATGGGCACCGGCACACCGCAGGCGGCGATGGCCGACTTCCTCTCCTCCGTGATGAACCCCAACGTCGGCGGACTCGAGCAGTCGCCGGTGCTGGTGGAGAAGCAGGTGGTGAAGTGGTGCGCCGAGTTGATGGGATTCCCGCCGACGGCAGGTGGCATCCTCGTGAGCGGCGGCACCATGGCCAACGTGCTCTCGCTCGCAGTCGCACGACAGCGTGCAGCGGGCTTCGACGTGCGCACGGAAGGTTTGCAGGGCACTCATCCCAAGCTGCTCGTCTACGCCTCCACCGAAGTGCACGGCTGGCTCAAGAAGGCCTGCGAGTTCCTCGGGCTCGGCAACACGGCCTTCCGTCGGGTGCCGGTGCACGCGGACTTCACTGTGGATGTCGACGCGATGGCGGCGATGATCCGCGACGACCGCGCCGCCGGGCATCGGCCGTTCTGCATCATCGGCACAGCGGGCACGGTGCAGACCGGTGCCACCGACGACCTCGTGGCACTGGCCGATCTCGCCGCACGCGAGCAGTGCTGGTACCACGTCGATGGGGCCTTCGGCGCGATGGCCGCGCTCTCCCCCGAGACGGCGGGCCAAGTGCGCGGCATGGACCGCGCCGACTCACTCGCGTTCGACCTGCACAAGTGGGGCTACCTGCCGTTCGACGTCGCGGTGGTGCTCACCCGCGAGGACGCAGCGCTCACCGACACGTTCTCCATGCAGGCGGCTTACCTGGCCAGCGAGTCGCGCGGTATCATCGCGCAGACGGGCATCCACTTCGCGGATCGCGGCATCGAACTCACGCGCAGCTTCAAGGCGCTCAAGGTCTGGATGCAGTTCCGTGCGTCAGGCACCGACACACTCGGCGCACACATCGCGCGCAACGTGCAGCAGGCGCACGCGCTCGCGCGTGCGGTGGAAGCGCACCCGGCTCTCGAACTCGTCGCACCGGCACCGCTCAACATCGTGAACTTCCGCTATGTGCCGGTCGCAGAGCCGGGCACACCGCAGCCCGACGCGGCCGCACTCGATGCGCTCAATCGCGAGATCCTCATCCAGTTGCAGGAGCGCGGCATCGCCGTGCCGAGTGGCACGACCATCCACGGGCGCTTCGCGATCCGGGTGGCGATCACGAACCACCGGTCGCGCGCGGAGGACTTCGACGCGCTGGTGGAGGCGGTAGTGGCGATCGGTGGGGAGCTGGGCGGCGGAATGCCCACGCGCGCGTAGATCCGGCCACGTGACGTCGGGCACCCCGCGATAGACTCGGGGGCACACCACCCGAGGTGACTATGGCAGGAATTGCTGTTGTGCCATATTTTGGTCTCATGGCACTTCTTTCGAAGATCGACCAGAACGGCCGCGTCGTCCTCCCGGCCGAGGTGCGGAAGGCACTGGGCCTCGACACCGGCGACCGCTTGGTCGTCGCGGTCGAAGACGGCGCCATCGTGCTACGCTCGTTCGCGACCACGGCCCGCACCGCCCGCGCGCGAGTGCGCGAGGTGCTCGGCGACGACGTGAAGGGACTCAGCAAGGACCTGCTCGCACTCCGCCGCGGTGGACTCTGGCGTGAGTGAGGCGGCGCTCGTGCTCGACGCGTCCGCCCTGCTGGCGATCCTCGGTGGTGAACCCGGCGCAGACGAGATCCCGGCGGGCAGCGTGCCGATCATCTCGGCGGTGAATCTGCTGGAGGTGTCGATCGTGCTCGCGCGTCGCGGGATCAGTGCGCGGAAGGCGTCGTCGATCCTCGACGCGCTGGCGCTGGAGGTCGTGCCGTTCGAGGGGGCGCTGATCGAGCGTGCGACCACGATCCACGCGAAGGCGCGGGACCGAGGTCTTTCGCTGGGCGATGCGGCGTGTCTCGCGACCGCGCATGCGCATGGCGCGACGGCGTGGACGGCGGACCGGGCGTGGAAAGGTTTGGAGGTCGGGGTCGCGATCCGGTTGTTGCGCGCGGGTTAGCGCGCGCGTTAGCGAACGCACCCGAGAGCGTTCAGCCCTCGACCCCCGCCTTCTTGCACACGATCGCCCACTCCTTCGCCGTCACCGGCTGCACACTCAGCCGGCTCCCCTTCTGCAGCAGCACCATCTTCTCCAACCCCTTCGTCGCCTTCAGCTCGGCAAGCGTGACAAGGGTCGGGAACGCCACCACCGCCCGTACATCCACCATGTACCAGGTGGGCGCCTTCGGATCCGACTTCGGATCGAAGTGATCGTGCGCGGCATCGAATGCCGTGTGGTCCGGATACCCGGACTTCACCACTTCGCAGATTCCCGCGATGCCCGTGGGATCGGCGTTCGAGTGATAGAAGAACACCCGATCCCCCACGCGCATCAGGTCGCGCAGCGTATTGCGCGCCTGATAGTTCCGCACGCCGTCCCAGTACGTCGTCTTCTTCGGCGCTTTCTGGAGGTCTGCGAACGAGAACACCTCCGGTTCGGACTTGAGCAACCAGTAGTTCACGCGATGCCCTTCTTGATGGCGGTCTTCACGGCGTCCACGAACGTGTCGAGTTCGTCCACCGTCGTATAGATGCTCGGCGTGATGCGGATGCCGTTGAACTCGGGATGTACGATCGGCGTGTTGACGATGCGATAGTTGGCCAGCATCCAGCTGCCCAGCTTGCCCGGATCGATGCCTTCCACCCCGAACATGCAGATCGCGCCCGCCTTGTCGGGGCCGAGTTCGGTGAGGACCTTCACCCGCGGGCTCTCGGCGAGCAGGGCCTTGGCCCAGCGGTCACGCAGATAGCGCAGGCGCGCGATCTTGCGCTCGCCGCCGATGGTGCGGTGGAACGTGATCGCCGTCGACACCGCGTTGAAGTTGGCCTGCGGGTGCGTGCAGATCTCCTCGTACTTCCGGATGTTCGTCTCGCGCGTCTTGTCCGAACCCATGAGCGGCCAGAGCTTCGCGATCTTCTCCTTGCGCACGTACAGGAAGCCCGCGCCGATGGGCGCATGCATCCACTTGTGCAGCGAGGTCGCGTAGTAGTCGCACTCGAGTTCGTCGCGCGTGAACGGGAAGTGCGCGAACGCGTGCGCGCCGTCGACGAACACCTCGATGCCGCGCGGCCGCGCCATGCGCACCACGTCACGGATGGGCAGGATCTGCCCGGTGAGGTTGGTGATGTGCGTGAGCTCGATGACCTTGGTGCGAGGCGTGATCGCGGCCTCGAGGTTCTTGAGCAGCACCTTGGGATCGGTGAGCGGCACCGGGAACGACACCTGCTTGAGCACGATACCCTCGCGGCGCTCGCGCTGCTGCCACGTGGTGATCATGCGACCGTAGTTCTGGTTGGTGATCACCACCTCGTCGCCGCGCTGCAGGTCGATACCGAGGATCATCGTCTCGAGGCCCTCGGAGGCGTTGCGCACCACCGCCATCTCCTCGGGGTCGCAGCCGAACTCCTTGGCCAGCTCGCGACGCGTGCTCTCCATGCGCGGCTCGAGGATTCGCCAGTTGTGCTCCACGGGAAGTTCGTTCACGAACTTCAGATCGCGGATCATCTGCTCCAGCACGTGCGTCGGCGTGGGGGAGATGCCGCCGTTGTTCAGATTGATCATCGTGCGGTCCATGTCGAACGCACGCTGGATGTGCGACCAGTACGACTCGTCGTTGGCGAGTTCGGCGGCGCTGCGTTCACCGGCGATGGTCTCCGCCTGGAAGAGCTGCGAGACAGCGCGCTCGGAGAGCATGGGGAGCGCGGTGGTGGCTCCGGCGAGTCCGGCGACGAAGGAACGACGGGAGGTGATCGGCACAGCCATCTCCGGCAGGGGTGTCCCGCTAAGGTATCACGATTATGCCCGACTCGCCGCCGAAGTCATCACGCACGCGCGCGAGGTTGCGGGGCGCCCGCCACGGGCCCTGGTTGGTGCGCACGCCGATGAGGTATTTCCCCGAGCGCAGCCGTGTGCGTGCGACCCAATAGCTGCCATCGCGCTCCATGGGGATGGGCTTCCATTCGGAGAAATCGCCGGCGATCTCCACCTCGAGCGACTCGATCGAGAACACGCGCACCACCACCTCGGCGGCGCCACCACCCGACATGGGTTCGATGCTTACTTCGGCGATGGTCGAGCGCTGCATCACGGGCAGCGGCTTGGGGCCCAAACTCACGCGCAGCGATGCCGTCACCACCTCAGCTTCGGGCAGACCGCGCACCGGATCCGCGAGTTGCCGGCCGATGCCACCGATCGCGGCGACGCGATCGGTGAGCTGCAGCGTACCGGTGGCGAAGTAGGCGTTCTGCGAGAAGTCCGCGCCCGCGATCGCGCGGCGTCGGGTCCACGATCCAGTGATGTCATGCGGGCCACCGCGCAGCTGCAGCACGAGCTGGCCGTCCTGGATCTCATAGGGGCCGGGTTGATTCGGTGCGACGAGCCCGGCGGTCTCGAACAGCAGTTGATCGGTGGCGTAGAGGCGCGAGAGCGAGGCGCTGGCGTAGAGGAATCGGAATCGCCCCCACAGGCCCATGTCCGCCGCCGAGGCCGCGTTGTAGCGATTGCGGCGCAGTGTGGTCGCCGCGGTGCCGCCGAACCAGGCGCCAGCGTTGTCGCGCACGTAGTGCTGACGGAAGAAGCCGTTGCCGTTGCCACCCGTGCCGGCGCTGCGCAACGAGAAGCTCGCCCCCGAGATGCCGATGTCGGTGCGGTGCGGCGAGGACTTGGACCACGGGAACGACGCCGCCGCGACGCCTTGCGCCGCGGCGAGCGAATCACCGGCGTATGCGAGATTGGCGCTCGTGTAGAGCGTCCAGGTGTCGGTGGGGCGTCGCCAGAACACGCCGAAGAGGGCGGCGTCCGAGGCGTCTTGTCCGCCCAGTCGCCCGAGTCCGGGCTGGCGGAGGTTCGCGATCCCCGCTTCGAATCGTACTTCCGGCAACGCTTGCGCGGCGACGCTGTGCGTCGCCGCGCCGATCAGCAGCAGCCCCAGGGCCGCGTGCCGTATCACGTCACTGCGGGGGCCTCTGACCAGTGGGAGCGAGACTGGCCGTGGCTTGAGGGGCGAGAAGGAGCGACATCACACCTCGAGCACGGACTTCGAGCGCCGCATCGGGCGCCAAGCCGGCTGCGACGTCGGTCTGCACCGACGATCCCAGCCCGGCGATGTGCGCGGGGGTCGCCCCACGCGCCATCAGTCCGGTGATCTTCTCGAGCGCGTGGTTCGCAGGGATGCCGCGCGCGTGGAGCTCGGTCAACACATCGAGTGGCATCACCACCGATCGGTTGGGCCAAGCGGCGCGGATCTTCTTGAGCATCGGGGCGGGCACACCCGCGCGGAGCGCTTCCGCGCCCGACGCGATCTCGGCCGCCGACGCCGAGGGAGCCAGAAGGACTCGCGCCTGCTCGAGGCGCTTCGCCAACGAGGCCACGGCTCCCTGGATCAGCTCCCTGGAAGCCTGCTTCGTGACACCTTCCATCGCCTTCGCGATGAGGGGCTGCGTGGGCAGACCCTTCGTCGCGGCCCGAGCGATCTCGCGCTCGACGGCCACGCGTGTCTTCACATCGGCGATAGGCAGCACCACCACGTCCTGCGCGAGCGCAGGAGCGGCGGACACGCTGGCGAGCACCAGCGAGACGAGAGTGATCACTCTACGATGCATGCTCATCGGGCGAAGACCATCACGACGGAACCCTCTTGGCCGTAATCCGAGTCGCCAGCCTTCGGCGCACGCGGGTCGGCTACCACCAATGTATCGTCCACGAGGAACGCGTACACGTGGCGGCCAGGGGTCAGGGCGATGGAAGTGGTCCAGAGGCCACCTTCGAGCTGGGTGAGCGGCGACTCGCCGCCCTTCCATTCGTTGAAGTCACCCACGAGGGACACGCTGCGCGCCTTGCCCTCGAAGATGAACTGCGTGAGCACCATCCCGTCGGCCGGGGCGGTGTTGGCGACGGTCTGCACCGGGAACTCCTGCGTGGTGCCGCTGGCGGCCATCACCGGTGCTGCCTCGTCGGCCGGCGCCATCGCGCCGCGCGCCACGAAGCCGATGAGCAATGCGGCACCCGCGAACGCCGTCGCACGTGCCGGCGTCACCGCCGTGGCACGCCAGCCCTCGACCAGTCGCTGCCAGAGCGACGGCGCGGGGGATTCCCATACCGCGTGCAGCACCTGAGCCACCGCGCGCGGATCCGGCGTCGCCGCCGGCGCTGCACGCAATGTCTCCCGCACCCGCGCGATCAGTTCGTCTCGTTCATCTGTCATTCTGCATCACCTCGGAAAGGCGCGCGCGTAACACGTCACACGCCCGTTTGACTCGCATCCGCAACGCACTCAGACCCACACCCGTGACCGCAGCGATGTCCTCGTACGCCATGTCTTCGACATGTCGCAACAGGAACGCTTCCCGTTGCTCGGCCGGCAGGGTCGCCAGGATCCGATAGATCTCCTCGGTCCAGTCGCGCTCTGCCGTCTCACTCGGCGCATTCCCCCGTTCGGGGACATCGCCGTACTGCACCACCGCGGCATGCCGTCGCCGCTTCTCCATCAGACTGCGGCAGCGGTTCGCGAGGATGCGGAAGAGCCAGGGCTCGAACCGCGCGTCGTCACGGAACCGCGAGAGGTTGTGGTAGACACGGACGAACGTGTCCTGCACCGCCTCCTCCGCGTCCTCGCGATTGCCCACCATATGGAGGGCGAAGCGCAACGAGCGCGGATACAACAGGTCGACCATCTGCGCGAACGCCTGCCGATCCCCTGCCTTGGCGCGCAGGGGGAGCATCGGGTCGATGGAGGTGTTGGCGGTGGGCGTGTCGTTGGTGAGCACAGGTCGGGGAGTGTACCCCGCCGTGCCCGATCCGCGCCATGCCGCGTCGCCGGGAACCGCACCGTCCATCGGAGTCGCTGTCACACCTCTCAGTACCCTGCCGAGGGGCTAAGTGTCACATTTCACGGCAGATGCATACGCCCAATGTGACAGCATCGGCAGACCGGACGGTTGCCGATACTTTGCCGCCCGGACCACCCCGCCGCCCGGTCGAATCGCGGGACCCCGCCACCGGCGAGGTCTTCCAGCGTTACGACTCCGCCGACGCGGCTGCCGTGGCCGCGGCCTTGGCCCGCGCCCGCGCCGCCCAGCCCGCCTGGGCCGCTCGCAGCCCCGCTGAGCGAGCGGCGGTCGTGCGTCGCTTCCATGATGTGCTGTACCGGAGACGCGACGAGGTCGCCGCACTCATCTCGCGTGAGTCCGGCAAGCCCATCGTGGATGCCACTGCCGCCGACGTCACCGTCACGCTGGACTTCGCGCAGTGGACCGCCGACACGCTGCCGCGATTCTCGCGCGCACCGTGGCAGGGCGTGGCCGGCATGGCGATGTGGCGCAAGCGGGTGCGCTACGAGCGCACGCCGCTCGGCGTGATCGGCATCATCTCGCCGTGGAACTATCCGTTCTTCCTCCCGGCGACCTGTGTGCTGCCCGCCGTGGCCACGGGCAACGCGGTGTTGCTCAAGCCGAGCGAGTTCACGCCGGGCTCCGGCGCGGTGCTCGAATCACTGTGGCGTGAGGCCGGGCTGCCCGACGGCATCGTGCAGGTTATTCAGGGTGATGGGATCACCGGTGCTGCCCTCACGCGCGCGGGCGTGGACAAGATGTTGTTCACCGGCAGCGCGGCGGCGGGGCGTAAAGTCGCGATCGCGTGTGCGGAGCAGTTGATCCCGTGTTCGTTGGAGTTGGGCGGCAGCGACGCGGCCATCGTGCTCGCCGACGCCGACGTGCAGCACGCCGCCGACGGCATCGCGTGGACGCGGTTCGCGAATGCAGGACAGACCTGCGTGGCGCCCAAGCGTGTGTACGTGGAGGCGGCCGCTTACGACGCGTTCGTGCAGGCGATGCAGCGCGCGGTGCAGGCGATCCGTGTGGGGGCCGGCAACGCGGTCGATACTGAAGTGGGTCCGCTCATCCGTCCGCAGGCCGCCGCGACCATCGCCGAACAACTCGCCGATGCCGTGGCGCTGGGTGCCACCGTCGCCGCGCAGTCTGCGGCGCCGGCGCAGGACGGATTCCACCCGCCCACCGTGCTCACCGACGTGACCGACCGCATGCGCGTGATGCGCGAAGAGACGTTCGGTCCTCTGCTCCCCGTGGTGAAAGTCCGCGACGCCGACGAAGCCATCACCCGCGCGAACACCAGCGAGTTCGGACTCTCGGCGAGTGTCTGGACGCGCGACCATACACGCGGCATCGCCGTCGCACAGCGCCTGCAGACCGGGTCCGTGCAGATCAACGACGCGATCTCCATCGTCGGCATGGCCAGCGTGCCGTACGGCGGCACCAAGACCAGCGGGCTGGGCAAGATGCACGGCATGGCCGGTCTCGAGGCTTGCGTGCGCAACATGCCCATCGTCGATGATCGATTCGCGACCTGGCATCAGCCGTGGTGGTTCGGCTACGGCACCGCGCGGCTCGAACAGGTGCGCGCGTTCCAGCGGTTGGCGCACGGGGTCTCGCTCGGCGAGCGGTTGAGCGGCCTCATGGGAACCATCCGTCTCGTCTTCGGTCGCAAGGGAAGTCGCTGATGCTCGAACTCATCACCATCGTGGACCGCCTCATCGCCGCGCTGCGCAACGGTGTGAACGTCATGCTCGTGGTCGCGCTTGGGCTGGCGGCACTGGCGTGGGCAGTGCGCACGCGGCGGATCAGCCCATTCAGCGGGGTCTCGCGGTTCGTGCGTGCGAACATCGATCCGCGGCTCGCTTCTATGGAATCGCGTGTGCTGCGGATGGGCGGCACCTCGGCGAGTGTGCCGTGGTGGGCATTGCTCGCGCTGTTCGTGGTCGCCGTGGGCGTGATCTTCGTGTTGGGCTTCGTGCGCGACACCATCGTGGGTGTGTACTACGCCTCGCGTCGTGGACCCACCGGCTACCTCGGGCTGGCGTTGTCGTGGTCGTTGAGCGTGCTACAACTCGCGCTCTTGGTTCGGGTGATCTCGAGCTGGGTGGGCGGGCAGTTCACGAGCATCGTGCAGCTCTCGGTGCGGATGACGGAGTGGTTCCTCGGCCCGCTCCGGCGTTTGCTGCCGCCACTGGGCATGATGGATCTCTCGCCGCTGGTGGCGTGGTTGATCATCGGGCTGCTGCAGAGTGCCGTGCTGCCGCTGCGATGAGCGGCCTGGCGATCACCGTGCGTGGGACGGCGGTGCGGTTCACCGTACGGGTGCAGCCGCGCGCAAGCCGGAGCGAGGTGGACGGACTGCACGGTGACGCGCTCAAGATCCGCGTGCACGCGCCTCCGGTGGACGGGGCGGCGAACGAGGCGGTGATCGAGGTGCTCGCGGATGCGCTGGGGGTGCCGCGGCGCGCCGTGACGATCGTGGCGGGGCAGGCCTCGCGGACCAAGGTGGTCGAGGTCGAAGGGATAACACCGAACGCGGTCGAGACTCTGGCAAGAACGTAGCGCCGCGGCGCCTGGCACTTGCCATCCGTTCATCCGGATGTTAGGATATATCCACAATCGATTCGTGGCGATTTCGAGGCAACTTGCGGCCACGTTAAACAATCAGCTAAAGCGCCGGCCCGGTGCGCCTCCTCGCTCCGGGCTTCGTGCGTTTAAGACCCCACGTGAGCTCACTCGTCCTTCCCGTTCCGTTCCAAGTCTCCTTCGAGTTCTTCCCGCCCAAGTCGGCGGAGATGGAGACCACCCTCTGGAACTCGATCACGCGCCTGGCGCCGCTCGCGCCGCGCTTCGTCTCGGTGACCTACGGCGCCGGCGGCTCCACGCGTGAGCGCACGCACCACACGGTGCACCGCATCCTGCAGGAGACCTCGCTGGTCCCTGCGGCGCATCTCACCTGCGTGGCGGCCACGCGCGAGGAGATCGATGCGGTCGCGGACGACTATTGGAACGTCGGTGTGCGGCACATCGTCGCGCTGCGCGGTGATATCCCTGGCGGCGACGCGCCCTATTTCCCCACGCCGGGCGGCTACGCCTACGCCACCGAACTCGTCGCCGGGCTGCGCAAGCGCCACGACTTCGAGATATCCGTGGCCGCGTACCCGGAAGTACACCCGGAAGCGAAGTCGCCCAACGACGACCTCGACAACCTCAAGCGGAAGATCGACGCCGGCGCGACCCGCGCGATCACGCAGTTCTTCTTCGACAACTGGACGTACCTGCGCTTCGTCGATCGCGCGCGGAAGGCGGGCATCACGGTGCCCATCGTCCCCGGCATCATGCCGGTGACGAACTTCACGCAGATGGTGAAGTTCGCGAAATCCACCGGTGCCACGGTGCCGGCCAACTTCGCGCGGATGTTCGATGGGCTCGACCACGACCCCGAGACGCGCAAACTCGTCGCCGCGACGGTCGCCGCCGAACAGTGTCAGCAACTCGCTCAGGCCGGCGTGACTGAGTTCCACTTTTACACGCTAAACCGGGCCGATCTCACTTACGCGTTGTGCCACGTGCTTGGGCTGCGGCCCGGTTCAGCAGTGAAGATGGCGGATGGTGGACGTGAGAAGGCGGTGACGGCGTGAGCGCGTTCACCCGCGAGTCTCGTATCGCCGCGCTGCACGCGGCCGCCAAGGAACGCATCCTCATCATCGACGGCGCGATGGGGACGATGGTGCAGCAGCACCGCCTCACCGAAGCCGACTATCGCGGCGCACGTTTCGCCGACTGGTCGCGCGATGTGCGCGGCAACAACGACCTGCTCGTCCTCACCCGCCCCGATGTGGTCGGCGGAATCCACGAGGCGTATCTCGAGGCCGGCGCGGACATCATCGAGACGAGCACGTTCAACTCCACGGCCATCTCGATGGCCGACTACGGCATGGAGTCGTTGGTCCGCGAACTGAACGTCGAAGGCGCGCGCCTCGCGCGCGGGATCTGCGACCGCTTCGAAGCCAAGGACGGACGCCCGCGCTGGGTGGCCGGTGTGCTCGGCCCGCTCAACCGCACGGCCTCGCTCTCGCCGGACGTCAACGATCCCGGCGCGCGCAACATCACGTTCGCGCAGATGGTCCCCGCTTACGCCGAGGCCACCGAAGGCCTGCTCGATGGCGGTGCGGACATCATCCTGATCGAGACGATCTTCGACACGCTCAACGCGAAGGCCGCGATCTTCGCCGTGGAGCAGGTGTTCGAGCAGCGCGGCCTCCGCGTGCCCATCATGATCTCGGGCACGATCACCGACGCCAGCGGCCGCACCCTCACCGGTCAGACCACCGAGGCGTTCTTCAACTCGGTGATGCACGCGAACCCGTTCTCCATCGGGCTCAACTGTGCACTCGGCGCCAAGGATCTCCGCGCCTATGTGCAGGAGCTGTCGCGCGTCGCACCGTGCTACGTCACGGTGCATCCCAACGCCGGCCTCCCGAACGAAATGGGCGGCTACGACGAGACGCCCGACTACACGTCGAGCATCCTGCGCGAGTTCGCGGAATCGAAGCTGGTGAACGTGGTGGGCGGCTGCTGCGGCACCACGCCGGCGCACATCAAGGCGATCGCCGAGGCGGTGCGTGGGTTGGTGCCGCGCCCCCTCCCGGAAATCCCGAAGCGTCTGCGTCTCTCCGGGTTGGAGCCGCTGGTCATCGGCCCGGACTCCAACTTCGTGAACGTCGGTGAGCGCACCAACGTCACCGGCTCGAAGAAGTTCGCCGACCTGATCCTCGCCGGCGAATACGACAAGGCGCTCGAAGTCGCGCGGCAGCAAGTGGAGGCCGGCGCACAGATCATCGACATCAACTTCGACGAGGGCATGCTCGACGCCGAAGCCGCGATGACGAAGTTCCTGAACCTCGTCGCGTCGGAGCCCGGCATCTCGCGCGTGCCGGTGATGATCGACTCGTCCACGTGGAACGTGATCGAGGCCG
>JADYYN010000012.1 GCA_020853635.1 Gemmatimonadaceae bacterium | reverse complement strand
GTCGTCGAAGATGGGACTCTACATCGGCATCGCCCTGCTCGTGATCGGCGGCGGTGGAGCCGGCGTCTGGATGATGAATGGCAAACAGAGCGACGCGACGCCGTCCGCGGTGGTGAACCCGACACCGAGCGCCTCACCTAATGCGCCCGCGACTGACGCGTCCGCGCCGACAACAACGCCCGGCGCGACTGTCGACGCGGCGGCGCTGGCCAAGGCGCTCGAGGATTCGATCGCGAAGTTGGAAGCGGCGCAGCGACTCGAGGCCGAGGCCGCGAAAGCCGCGGCCAAGCCCGCCACGAAGGTGGCGGGAGCGAACGAGAAGAAGTCCGCCCCGCCGCGTACGACGCCGACCAGGACACCGGACCCCAAGCCGGTGACGCCGACGCAGTCCGCGCCGGTGCAGAACACGCCCGCTCCGCAAGCACCGGCCGCCGACGCCAAAGCCAAGCTTCGCATCGCACTCAACACCGCCGCAGACGACATCCAGATCGACGGTGAGTCCGTCGGCCCGAACACGCGCGTCGAGCGTGAAGTGATCGGCGGTGCGCACCGCATCGTCGTCCGCAAAGAAGGATTCATCACGATCGACACCACCGTGACGATCGACGCCGGCAAGACCGAACTCTTCAGGTTCACGCTGCAGCCCCGTCAGCCATGATCCGTCGCTTCGCCCTCGCTCTCGCCGTCCTCCTCTCGCTCCCTGCAGCCGCGTCGGCTCAGGGAGCGACGCGTGCCACGCTGCTGCGTGACGCGACCACGGCGTATGAGAACTTCGAATCCGCGCGCGCGCTCGAACTCGGACGCGCCGCACTCGACCCCGCCCTCGGAGCGCCCGACAGCACCTGGGCGCGTGCGGTGCATCTGCTCACGCAGCTCCTGAGCGAAGGCGGCGAAGAAACCCTCGCCCGTACCTGGGCCCGCTGGGCCATGCGCACCAACCCCGGCATGCGCATCGACACGGTGAACTTCCTCCCCGCTGTCGTCGCCACGCTTCGCCAAGCCCGAACGGACGTCGGCACGCGCACCTCGTCCGACGAAGTCACACGCCTCTCCTACCAGTGGGCCGCGCGCACCTCGCGTGAGACGCAGGGCCGCGTGCGGGTCGATCCTTCGACCATGCCCGTGCCGGTGAGTGTGCTCGTGCGCGGCACCGGTGTGCTCCCGGCCGGCAACGGCCTCGCCCTCGCGCCCGGCACCTACGACTTCGAAGTCAGCGCCAACGGGTATCTCCCCGCGCGCGTGCAGCGCGAAGTGCTCCCGGGTGTCACGGTGACACTCTCGTTCCAGCTCACCACTGCGGCAGTCGCGGCCGGCACCATCGCCGAACCGGTGCGTCAGCAGGCGTATCGCAGCACCGCAGCCCTCAACGTCACGCGCTTCGGTATCGGCGTGCCGGCCTGCGCGGCGGCCGCGTCGGTGGGCGGACGGTTCCTCGTCACGTCCTACTCCGCGATCCGCGGCGCCGACAACCTCGGCGCCTCGTTCGCCGGCACCAGTGCGGGTGATGGCATCCGCGTCGCCGCGCACGATGTGTCGTCCGACCTCGCGGTGCTGCTGCTCCCTGCCCCGCGTCCCGATTCACTGCGCGTCGCCACCACCGTGATCGACGGACAGGCCGCGTGGGGCGTGGGCCTCACGCAGTGCCGCACGCCGAGTGACACGCGTGCAGTGGTCGAAGAATGGGCGCAGCGCCCGCTCGGTGCGCTGCGGCTCTCCGAGACCATCGCGCAGGGTGTCGCTGGGTCGCCGCTCGTGGACTATCAGGGCCGACTGCTCGGCGTGTTCACCCACGCGCGTGCCGCGCAGGCCGCGCCTGCGGTGACCCCGCTGCTCGAACAGGCGCGTCGCAATCTCGCCGCGCAGCAGACGCTCACGCTCGGCGAGCTCGCGCGCCGCGAGAACCACGCGTTCGGCGTGGTCGCGGTGACCGCGGACGTCCTCGGCGCGACGGCCAAGCTCACGCCGCGTGAGAACTGGCATCTGCCGACTGACGGGACCACCGGCCCGGCGCCGCTGACGTACAGCGGCCCGATGGGACGCTACACGCTCGAGACCAGCGCGCCAGGCGTGCCGGCCAAGACGCAGGACATCACGATCCGCCCCGGCGAGACCGTGCGCGTGCAGGTGATGCTGCGCACCGCGATCGCGCAGACGCCGAACAACACGCTGCCGCCCGCCGGCACGGTGAAGAAGGGTGGCGTACCGAAGTGGGTGTGGATCGCGGTGCTCGGCGGTGGCGCGGCTGCGGCCGCCGCGCTTGGCGGAGGTGGTGGTGGCAGCAGCGGTGGTGGTGGTGGAGGTGGCTCACAGACCGGTGGGATCATCATCACAGTGCCGAATCCTTAAGCCATGCACATGACTCGTCGTGGTCTTCCGTTCGCCGCCGCGCTCGCGGCTGGCTTCGTCCTCGCCTCGTGCGACAGTCCGTCGCGCCCGGAGACGGTGGGTTCCATCATCCCGACCGTGGTACTGGGTCGTGACACATTGCCGCGGATCACACTGCCGCTCACTGCGGTGCGTGTCACCGTCACCGGTGGCGGTACGCCGCGCATCGTCGACCTCGTGCAGAGCGGGTCGTCGTGGACCGGGACGATCGACAACCTCACGCCGGGCAGCTACTCGGTCACCATCGAAGGCCTCGCGAACTCGCAGGTGCAGTACTTCGGCACGCGCACCGGTGTGAACGTCACCGCCGGCGCACCCACGGCCGCAGCGGTACCGTTCGACCCTGCGGTCCCAGTGATCACTCCGCCCGCCCTCGGCAATACCACCGCTTTCACGCAGAACATCACCTTCTCGCCCATCACGGCGGCCACGCTCTATACCGTCGAAGCCAGCAAGTCGAGCACGTTCGCGTCGGGCATCATCCAGGCGACCTCCACCAACACCACCGTTCCGATCACGGTGAATGACGTGGGCACCTGGTTCCTGCGCGCACGGCCCACGCTGCCGGGCGCTGCGTCGCAGATCGCGTGGTCCGATGCGCAGCAGTTCACCATCATCACCGACCTCGGCGGCCGCACCAGCGCCGCCGCCTCGGCCGTGCCGCTGCTCAGCGGCATCCCGGACACCGTCGGCGACCGTAACATCACGCCCACCGAGCGCGAGGGCTGGTTCGCCATCACCGCACGCGCCGGCGACTCGCTGTTCGCCGAGACGCGGGCGGCGCGGCTCACGCCGCCGTCGGCGCTCAACACCACCGTCTCGATCTTCCGTCAGGACGGCATCACCGAACTCGCCACCGGCACGTCCGTCGCGAGCACCAACGACAAGCGCGCCGTCGTCGTCGCTCCGGTAGGCGAGACCTTCCGTGTGCGCGTGGGCGGCGAAGGCACCAGCGTCGGTCACTACGAAGTCGTGCTCGAGATCCGTCGCCTCCCGGCCGCGCCAACTGCACTCACAGCGGTCGCGACGTCCGGCACAGCCGCGACGCTCAACTGGACCGACAACGCCGACAACGAGTCGTCGTTCCGCATCGAGCGTTGCGCCGGCCCCGGCTGCACGAACTTCGTCGAGATCGGCTCGACCAACAACGACATCACCACATTCGCGGACGCCGGCCTCACCGCCGGCGAGACGTACAACTATCGCGTCCGCGCCCGCAACGCCATCGGCAACTCGGCGTTCACGGCGACGGCCTCGCTCGGCCTCGTCGGCCCGGCCGCGCCGAGCGTGCTGACGGCGGTGACCACCACGCCCACGGCCATCACGCTCAACTGGACCGACAACGCGACCAACGAGTCGGGCTTCCAGATCGAGCGTTGCACCGGTGACGGATGCACGACCTTCGCGCAGGTCGCGCAGGTCGCGGCCGACGTGACCACGTTCACCAACCTCGGCCTCAACACCGGCGAGCAGTTCGGCTATCGCGTGCGCGCCTTCAATGGCGTGACGGAGTCGGCCTACAGCAACACTGCGCGCGCGGGCACCGTCGCGCCGGCCGCCCCGGGCGCGCCGAGCACGCAGACACTGAGCGCCACTCGCATCCGCGTGCTCTGGACCGACGGCATCAATGACGACCTCGGCTTCCGCGTGGAGCGCTGCATCGGCACCGCGTGCACCGACTTCGCGGAAGTCGGCGTGACCGCGCCGAACGCGACCCAGTTCGACGACTCCACCGTGGTCGCCGACGCGGCGTACCGCTATCGCGTGCGCGCCTTCAACGTGGTGGGGCTGGGCGCCTACTCGTCGATCGCGTTGGGCGAGACGCGCGCGCCGGAGCCGCCCGCTGGTCTCGTGGCCTCACTCGCCGCGGGACCGCGGATCGAACTCGCGTGGACCAACCCGTCGCCCTCGGCCACGAGCTTCGAGGTGGAACGGTGCATCGGCGCGCTCTGCGCTGACTTCGCGCCGATCGACACGGTGAGCGTCCTGAGTTTCTCCGACCTCGCGATCGTCGCCAACACCACGTACAGCTACCGCGTGCGCGCGTTCAATGTCGTGGGCGCCTCGACGTTCTCGGGCAGCGCGACCGCCAATACCCTGCTCTCCACCCCGCCGACCGACCTCGCGGCGGTCACACGCACGGCGACGGTGATCCGTCTGTCGTGGACCGACAACGCGTTCGACGAGACCGGGTCCCGGATCGACCGCTGCTCGGGCGCAGGCTGCACGAACTTCGTCACGCTCGCGACCGCCGCGGCGGCGAGCGCGACGTACGATGACTCCACGGTGGTGGCCGGCACGCTGTACAGCTACCGGGTCTCGGCCGTGAACCTCGCCGGGGTCTCGTCGCCGTCGAATACGGCGTCGGCGTCGACGATCGTCCCTGCGACGCCTACCGGGCTCGTGGCCGCGACGCAGTCGAACACCCGCATCGATCTCACGTGGAGCGATGTCGCCACCGCTGAGAGCGGGTACTACATCGATCGCTGCACGGGTGCGGGGTGCTCCACGTTCGCGACCATCGACTCCGTGGGCGCGAACGTGGCGAGCTACCAGAACACCGGGCTCACTTCGAACACCACGTTCGTGTATCGCGTGCGCGCGTTCAACGGCGCCGGCATCTCGTCGCCGTCCAACACGGCGACTGCCGCGACCAACCTCCCGGCGATCCCCACGGATCTGCGCGGCGTGCTCGTGAGCCTCACCCGCATCGATCTCTTCTGGACCGATGTGGCGACCGATGAGCTCGGCGTGACCATCGAACGCTGCACCGGTGCGGCCTGCACCGACTTCGCCCCGATCGACACCGCGGCGGCCAACGCGGTCACGTTCGCGGATGCGACCGCCCTCGCGGCGACGTCGTACCGCTACCGCATCCGTGCGTTCAACGCGGTCGGCAACTCCGACTACACAGCCGTCGTGCAGGTCACGACGGCCGTGCCGGAGACCCCGGCCGCCGTGACCGCCGCCGCGTTGTCGACCACTCGCGTGCGCATCAACTGGAACGACGTGTCGGACAACGAGACGGAGTTCTTCATCGATCGCTGCGTCGGCGCCGGGTGCACCGACTTCACCGGGTTGGTCATCGTGCCCAGCACGGGCTCCGACACGCTGAGCGCGATCGACTCCTCGGTCATCGCCGGACAGACCTACCGCTATCGCGTGATCGCGACCAACATCGTCGGTGCGTCCACGCCGTCGAACGTCGCCGAGGTCTCCACGCTCATCCCGGCGACCCCGACGGGGCTGACCGCGACGACCATCTCGGCCTCGCAGATCGACCTCGCCTGGGTGGACGCCGCGACCTCCGAGACCGCATACGAAGTGGAGCGCTGCCTCGGCGCCGCCTGCGCGGACTTCGCACGCATCATCGAACTCCCGGCGAACAGCACCACGTACTCCAACACCGGCCTCGCGGCGAACGAGGTGTATCGCTACCGCGTGCGCGCCGTGAACGGTGCGGGCGCCTCGGCGTACTCGACCATCGCCTCGGCCGCGACCGACATCCCCGCCGACCCCACCAACCTCGTCGCCCTGCCGAGCTCGCCCACGGCGATCGGCCTGACGTGGACCGACAACGCGAACAACGAGACAGGCTACACGGTGGAGCGTTGCGTGGGAGGCAGCTGCTCCGACTTCGCGGTGCTCCAACTGCTCGCGCCCAACGTGACGTCGTACAACGATGCCGGCGTGGCGACGGGTCAGAGCTTCCGCTATCGCGTGCAAGCCGTGAACGTGCAGGGCGCCTCGCGATACTCCAACGTCGCCGTCGCGGCAACCGTCATACCGGACACGCCGATCGACGTCGTGTCGACCGTGCTCTCCGGCACGCGGATCCGCCTCGACTGGTCCGACGAGGCCAGCGATGAACTCGGGTTCGTGATCGAGCGCTGCACGGGCCAAGGTTGCAACAGCTTTGCGCTGTACGACACCGTCGGCGTGAACGTCACCACGTTCATCGACAGTCTCGCCGTTGTGGGCACGTACTACCAGTACCAGATGTACGCCTACAACAACGTCGGCATCTCCGGCATTGCGGGGCCGATCGCCGCCAATACGGTGCTGCCGGCACCGGCCTCCGCACTCAGCGGCCTGGTGATCTCGGCGTCGCGCATCGACTTGAACTGGGTCGATGGCGCGGACAACGAGACGGGGTTCCTCGTGGAGCGCTGCGCCGGGGACGCCTGCACCGACTTCGCCTTCCTCGACTCGCTGCCGGCGGACGCGACGTTCTTCTCGGATGTCACCGTCGCACTCGGCACCACCTATCGCTATCGCGTGGCGCCGTTCAACAACGCGGGCACGCCGGGCTTCGTCGGCCCGGTGACCGTGGGTCTCGCGCTCCCGGCGACGCCGGCCGCGCTGGTGGCGGACGTCACCGAACCCACGTCCATCACCGTTGTCTGGCCGAACCTGTCGGACAACGAGGACGGCTACAGCATCGAACGCTGCGTCGGCGCGGGTTGCAACAGCTTCTCCCAGATCGCCACCACGGCAGCGGACGACACGACCTACACGGACGTCGGACTCGCCGGGAACACGTTCTACCGCTACCGCGTGCGCGCCTTCAACTCGGCCGGCACGTCGGAGTACTCACCGGTCGCGGCACCCAACACGTTCCTTCCGGGCCCGCCGACCACCCTCATCGCGATCCCGCGTCTCGCCAATCGGATCGACCTCACGTGGACCGACAACGCGAGCAACGAGACCGGCTACCGCGTGGAACGCTGCACGGGCAGCGTCTGCGCGGACTTCGTGGTGATCGACACCATCGCGCCGAACACGACGAGCTACGTCGACTCGACCCTCACGTTCAACACCGCGTATCGCTACCGCGTCAACGCCTTCAACGGCGTGGGCCCGTCGGCGTTCACGAACATCTTCGGCGCCAGCACCGACGTGCCGCTCGCGCCCACGGCGCTGGTCGCGACGGCGCAGGGCCAGAACACGATCGCGCTCACGTTCACTGATAACGCCAGCAATGAGACCGGGTTCCGGTTCGAGCGCTGCGTCGGGGCCACTTGCACGGACTTCGTGGTGATCGACTCCGTGGGCGCGAACGCCAGCGGCTTCAGCGACGTCACCGTGTTGCCGGGGAACGTGTACCGGTACCGCATGCTCGCCTACAACGTGGGTGCCTCGGGCTACTCGAACCTCGACAGCGCGACCACCATCCTCCCCGCTGCGCCGACCACGCTCGTGGCGACTGCGGCGTCGAGTGACCGGATCGACCTCACCTGGCTCGACAACGCGGACAACGAAGCGGGATATCGCATCGAACGGTGCACCGGCGCGCCGTGCTCGGAGTTCAGCACGCTCGTCGACGTGGCCGCCAACAGCACCAGCTACAGCGACTCGGCGCTCACCACGGGCACCGCGTACGGCTACCGTGTCCGGGCCTTCAACGACGCCGGCCCCTCGGCCTTCACCGCTGAAGCGTCGTCGGTGCCCAACGTGCCGGCCATCCCGACCGCGTTGCTCGCGACCACCATCTCAGCCAGCCGGATCGATCTCGCGTGGGCCGACAACGCGACCAACGAGACCGGGTACCTCGTGGAGCGTTGCGTCGGACCGACGTGCACCGACTTCACCACGCAGGCCAGCCTCGCGGCGGACGTGACGACCTACCAGGACGTCGGCCTCGCGTCGGCGACCTCATTCCGCTATCGCGTGCGTGCGACCGGTGCCTCAGGCAACTCGGCGCCGTCGAACGTCGCGGCAGCCAGCACCAACCCGCCCGCGGATCCCGCGGATCTCGTCGCGACCACGTTCAGCGGCACACGACTCGACCTCTCGTGGGCGGACAACGCCGACAACGAGGCCACGTACGAGCTTGAGCGCTGCACCGGCGCGGCCTGCACCGACTTCGCGCCACTCACATCGCTGGCGGCGAACACCATCGCCTTCAGTGACGTGACCGTCGCGATCGACACGCGCTACCGTTACCGGCTGCGCGCCACCAACAACGCCGGCGTCTCTGCCTACACGGCGATCGCCGACGGCAGTACGCTGCGCCCGGCGGCGCCCACAGCGTTCACCGCGCTGACGACCTCGTCCTCGTCCGTGCGCCTCACATGGACCGATGCCTCGGATAACGAGAGTGTGTTCGTGCTCGAGCGCTGCTCGGGGGCCGGCTGCACCGACTTCGCAGTGATCGATTCGATCGTCGCGGGCGGCACCCAGTACGACGATGAAGGCCTCGCGACGGCGCAGGCCTTCCGCTATCGCCTGGTGGCGGCCAACGCCGCCGGCCAGAGCGCGGTGGTCGGACCGGTCACGGCCTCGACCGACCTCCCGGCGGATCCGTCGTCGACCGCGGCGACGGTCGTGAGCGGGTCGCGGATCGACGTGACGTGGACCGATAACTCCGACAGCGAGACCTTCTTCCGTATCGAGCGCTGCGTCGGTCAGGGCTGCAGCGACTTCACCGTGCTCGACTCGGTGGTCGCGAACCTGATCACCTATAGCGATCTGACCATCGCGCCCGACGCGTACTATTCGTACCGCGTGCGCGCGGTGAACGCGGCGGGCGCGTCCAACCCGAGCGACCCCTTCGAGCTCAACACCCTGCTTCCGCTCGAACCGGCGAAGCTCGCGCTCGCGCTCACGCAGACCAATGAAGTCACGATGGTCTGGGCCGACGGCTCCGACAATGAAACCGGCTTCTCTATCGAGCGTTGCGCCGGCGTGGGCTGCACGGACTTCGCCGCCATTGCGCTCGCGGTCGCAGACACCCAGCTCTATCGCGACACCACGGTAACGCTCGGTGAGACGTACACCTACCGCCTCCGCGCCGTGAATGCCGCGGGTGGGTCGCTGTACCTGCCGGAGCGCACGATCAGCGCGGCCGCGCCGGGTGCACCGACCGTCC
Source organism: Gemmatimonadaceae bacterium (assembly GCA_020853635.1). Lineage (GTDB taxonomy): Bacteria > Gemmatimonadota > Gemmatimonadetes > Gemmatimonadales > Gemmatimonadaceae > Pseudogemmatithrix. The sequence continues at coordinate 2,030 of JADYYN010000012.1, read as the reverse complement.
TCACCGCCACGATCCTCTCGGCGTCGCAGGTGCGGCTCACTTGGACCGACAACTCAGATAGCGAGGTCGGCTTCTACGTGGACCGCTGCGCTGGAACGGGCTGCTCCGACTTCGCGGTGATCGACTCGACCATCACCAACGATCGCAGCTACCAGGCGACCGCCTTGGTGGCTGGGACGTCGTACACGTTCCGCGTCCGCGCATTCAACGCGGCGGGCATCTCGACGGCGACGAACCTGGTGACCACCGACATCCTCACCCCGGCCGCACCGACGAATCCGGCGGCGGTCACCAACAGCCCAACCTCGGCCACGATCACCTGGCTCGACAACGCGGACAACGAGGCCAGCTATCGCGTGGAACGTTGCACCGGCGTGGACTGCACCAACTTCCTCCAGATCGCGAACGTGGCGGCGAACAGCGCCTCGTACGCTGATGGCGGCATCACACTCAACAACGTCTACAACTACCGCATCCGCGCCGTGAACGCGGTGGGACCGTCGGCGTACTCGACGGTCGTCACCACCACGACCCTCGCGCCGGCCGCGCCCACCAATCCGGTCGCCACACCGATCACCGGACAGCGCATCGATGTGTCGTGGACTGACGCGTCGGACAACGAAAACGGCTTCGCGGTCGAGGCCTGTCTCGGTGCCGGGTGCACCGAGTTCGCCCAGATCGCCACGGTCGCCGCGAATGTCACGACGTATGCGGCGACCGTCGCCAACAACTCGACGTACCGCTTCCGGGTCCGTGCCTTCCGCACCGTGATCGGCGCCTCCGCGTATTCGCCCATCGTGCAAGCCTCGACCGTCCTCAACGCGCCGACGTCGCCAGCAGCGACGGTGTACGACCGCAATCGCATCGACATCACATGGGCGGACAACTCGGCGCTCGAGACCGGCTACGAGATCCTCGCGTGCGCCGGCGTCGGCTGCACACCGAACGTGTTGCTCACGACCCGGCCCGCGAACAGCACCAGCCACTCGCACACCGGGCTCAGCGGCTCGTCGGGCGTCTCGCTCACCTACCAGGTGCGCGCGATCACCACCGGCGCGGCCTCGGCGTACACGAGCGCCGTCACGCAGGTGATCCCACCGGTGCTCGAGAGCGGCATCACGCGCTTGATCTCGGGCGCCATCCAGTCGCAGAACCACTACGTCCTCACCGTGCCCGCGGGCACGCCGGAGCTCCGCGTGACCATCACCGGTGGCACCGGTGATGCGGACATCTACGTGCGCAACGCCTTGGCGGCGAACTTCCTGAACTACACCTGCTTCCTGAACATCGGCGGCAACGAAGAGACCTGTTCGATCCCCAACCCGGCCGCCGGTGATTGGTACGTCATGGTGTACGGGTTCGACGTCTACGCCAACGTCACATTGAAGGCGTCGAACGCGATCCGCCAAGGCTTCGCGACGCAGTTCGCCGGCAGCGGATTCTGGAACCCGAACTTCCTGGTGTCGCAGCAGATCACCACGACCACGCCGGTGACCCTCACACACCTCGGCATGCTGGTCGCGACCCCGGGAACGGGCAGCGTCAAGCTCGGCCTCTACACCAACCGACTGCGCATCGTCGGCGCGTTCCCGAACATCACGATTGTCAACGAACCCGGTGAACTGATCACCCAGGCCACCGGCACCATGGTCGCCGGCACCGCCGAGTACCTCGGCGGAACGACGACGGTGGCAGCCGGCACGTACTGGATCGCCGCGGTCTACAGCAGCTCGGTGCAGATCCGTATGGACGCGGCCGCACAGATCACATGGAAGTACTACTCCTGGCCGTTCACGAACGCGCTGCCGACATCGTTCTACGCGAACACCATCTCGGAGCTCACCACCGGCCGCCAGAACTTCTTCATCCGAGGGGTGCCGTAAGGGCAGAGGGGAGACGGGAGAGGGGAGAGGTGGGACCACTGAACGAGGTGAATCGTTGGTCGTGGTGAGTAGTGAGTAGTGAGTAGTGAGTGGTGAGCGAACCGACGGGGGGCCCGCGCAAAGCGAGGCCCCCCGGCCCGCCTCGCC
>JADYYN010000011.1 GCA_020853635.1 Gemmatimonadaceae bacterium | reverse complement strand
TGCGTCTCGTTCCGCACGAGGCGTGCGGTGGTCATCCAGCCGGTGGCGCCGAGCAGGAGCGCGAGCGCGAGGGGGGAGAGGTGACCAAAGGCCGCCACGCCCGTGAGGAGGAGCAGGAGGCGGGGGACGGCCATCGCGGCGTCGGTGGTGCGCATGAGGAACGTGTCGGACCACCGGCCCGAGATCGCCGCGGTCGCCCCGACGAGAGTTCCGAGGATCACGGAGACCAGCACGGCGAGTGCAGCGATCCCGAGGGAGAGCCGTGCCCCGACGAGCATTCGGCTCAGCACGTCGCGTGAGATCGGGTCAGTCCCCATCGGATGCGCCCACGAGGGGGGATGGAGCGCGAGTCCCACGGGATCCGGCTGCGCCAGGGGATCGTAGGGCGCCAGCCAGGGCCCGAGGATACCCAGGAGCGCGAGCGTGGCGAATGCCATCAGCGCCGCAGCGCTGGAACGTCTCACGACTGCCGCCTTCGCGGATCGGCCCACGCGACGGCGATGTCGGCCAGCACAGTCCCCATCACGACCGCGAGACTGCTCAAGAGCACGCTTCCGCCCACCAACGGGTAGTCGCGGCGCACCACCGCATCGACCACCACGCTGCCCATGCCCGGCCAGGCGAACACCCGCTCCACGAGTACGGCACCGCCGATCAGCGCCGGGAAGAGCACGCCGGCGAGCGTGAGCACCGGCACGAGCGCGTTCCGAAGCGCGTGGCGGAGCAGGATCCGGTGCTCCGGCACACCCTTCGCCCGCGCCGCGCGCACGAAGTCGGCGTCCGTCACCGCGAGGATCGCGCGACGCTGATGCCGGGCGACCATGGCACAGACGACGAGTGCAAGGGTGAGTGCGGGCAGCACAAGGTGGTGCAGTACGTCGAGCACTCCGGCGATCCCCGGGGGTGCGAAGTCGCTCTGCATTCCGGTCACCGGGAAGAGTCCCCAGGCGAGCGCCGGTCCCAGCGCGAGCAGCAACGCCAGCACGAACTCGGGCATGCTGAGGATCACCAGCGAGACACGACCGACGATCCGGGTCTTCCGCGTATCGCCTCGCCATCCTTGCCACGCACCGACCGCGACTCCTCCGACCCCGCCGAGCAGCAGCGCCGTGCCCATCAGCAGGAGCGTCGGCGGGACTGCCTCGGCGAGCACTTGCGCCACCGGCCGGCCGCGAGAGAAGGACCACCCGAGCTCACCGCGCGCGACGTTGCGCACGAAGAGCACGTACTGTTCGGCGATCGGTCGGTCGAACCCGTAGATGCGGCGCATCCGGTCGCGCATCTCGGCGGTGACGTTCTCCTGCACGTACGACACCGCGAACGGGTCACCGGGGGCGAGCCGGATGAGCGCGAAGCAGCCGCTGACGACGAGCGCGACGATCGTCGCGCCTTGTCCTAGCCGCGAGAGGACGACGCGGATCACGCCGCCGCGCGGGTCAGGGGGCCGCGGGAGCTGCGTCGCGCGGAAGTCGTTGCGCGGGATCCACGGACCAGTCGCCGAGCGTGAGCCACCATGCATCGGGCCGCCAGGACGGCACCACGAAGCGTCGGTGCACCGCGGAGACATTGCGGAGTTCGTAGAGCCAGATCGCGGCCGCGTCGTCGATGATCTGCTGGTAGGCGCGGCGCAGCTGCGCCTTCGATTCGATCGGATCCATCGCGCCGAGTCCCGCTTTGACGGCGTCGTCGAACGCCGCACTCTCGTAGTGCCAGGGGTTCTGCGACCCTCCGCCCTGGAGCGCCGCGCTGGCCCATGAGCCGCGCAGCCCGCTCGGGCTCGGGGTGGTCCGTGTCCCACCGAGGATCGCATCGAAGTTGCCTGAGGTCTGGCGTCCGAGGAACACCGCGAAGTCCATCCGTTCGATCGTCATCGCGACGCCGACCGCGCGCAACTGCTCCTGGATGAGCACCGCGGCGCGTTCGCGGGTGCGGCTCGTGGAGGGAACGATCACCGAGAATGCGAGTGTGCGCCCATCCCGGCGACGCACCCCGTCCGCACCGCGATCGCGCCAGCCGAGTGAGTCGAGGAGTGCGTTCGCGGCATCGCGATCGTACGGGATCTGTCGGAGCGTCGAATCGGCGGAAGCCTGGGCACGCACGAAGGGTCCGAGGGCTACCACGGCGAGCGTGTCGAAGACCGCTCGAACGACCGTCGAGCGATCCACTGCGAGCGTGATCGCCCGGCGCACCCCGCGATCGGAGAAGAGTGGATGCGGTCGCGTGGGGGCCCGCGGGTCGCGGAAGTTGAAGGCGAGGAATCCGTAGTCGAAGCCGGGCGAGTTGAACACGCGCAGGTGCGGCTCGGCAGCGAGATCCCCGATCACGGCTGGCGGGAGCGGATCCCAGACGTCGGTCTCGCCCGCCTTGAGTCGCGCGATCCCCGTCGCCACTTCCGGCGAGACACTGAACAGCACACGGTCGAGATGCGGACGTCCACGGTAGTGCCCGTCGACCGCGGCGAGCTCGAGGCGGACGCCACTCTCCCAACGCACGAGCCGGAATCGGCCGCTCCCGACTGGAGCGCGCGCGGCCTCGCTCGCGCGAAGACCTCCGCTCGGGATCGAACCATACACGTGGCGAGGCAGCGGAACGATCAGCGTCGCCATGTAGAACTGCTCGGGCGCCCGGGCCGCGAAGCGGATCTCCGCATGCATGGAGTCCAGCGCGACCGCCGACGTGACGTTCTCGATGGAGGCGTTGAGGGACGAGACGTTGCCCGAGTCCCGGATCGCCTGCAGTCCGAAGACGACGTCCTCCGCCCGCACCGGCGCGCCGTCGTGCCACTTCGCGTCGGGATCGAGCTCGAAAGTGATCGCGAGCGAATCCGGGCTCCAACTCCATCGGTGCGCGAGCCGCGGTTCGAACCCGGCGTCCCCGACGGTGTTGAGGCCGGGCCCGATTTCCGCGAGGCGGTCGAAGAGGAGCTCCGAGACGACCCGGCCGTAGACGCCGTCGACCAGCGGCATGAGGAGCGCATCGGCGTCGGCCTGGATGCCGATCACCACAGTGCCGCCGTTCCGTTCGGAACCGGCGTCTCCACCGCAGGAGGCGAGGAGGAGGAGCGCGACGGACAGCAGCAGGCGGCGCATGGGGTCGGTGGCGGGCGGAAGGCGGACGGCACGGCGTCACCATCCGGTGTGCGCCATACCCTATACGTTGATAATGGCGCGCCGCTGAGCTGATCGCCACGCCCAAGGCAGTGGTGTTCTCTGCGCTCGATGGCGAGTCGCCGCCGTCCAGCGACACTGGTGCTTCTCGTGCGGCCAACGCGCGGTTGCACGCCGGCGCCGTGCTCTGGCGCGGACGAGGAACGCAGCCTAGCGTATGCGAGCACTGGCCTCCGGATCGAGACCCGCTCGCGCCGCGCCGGTGCTCCCTTCGCATCGGAGAACCGATGACACAGGTCACCAGGAACGCAATGCGCTACCTGCTACTCGCGATGGTCGGCTTCCTGCTTGGCACGGTCGTTCGCACTGCAGACGCAGCGCAGGCTCGGTTCGAGAGCAACTATGCGGTCTCTTACGAGGCAGCTGTGGCAGTCTGCACGGGCGAACCCGGCAACGAGTGCGACAGACCCGGGGAATGAGCGGCTGAGTCGGCGGGCGCGGGCGAACGGCGGCGCGCCCGCCGCCTGGCGCTTCGCCACTCGCGACGTTGCCTTGTATCCGGCAGCACCTCCCCCCGGGAGCATGGAGAATGCGATCCCCTCGTCTACTCGCCGCGCTTGCCGCTGTCTTCGCGGGAGTCGCAGTCGCGAACTTCGCACCGAGCGCGCCGCCGCCCAGTGCGCTCACGGACGCCACACGTCTGATCGGAACACCTGTGCCAGAGATGCAGCTCCGCACTCTCGCCGGGGACAGCGTCAGTGTCGGGGCGAGCCGCGACGGCAAGCCGCCGTTACGCATCATCACCAAGGCAAGCGATGGCGCCAGTTGCGCGCGGTTCGCATTCGAGGTCCGGCTGCTCCGCCAGAAGCTGCCGCAGATCCGGATCTTCCTCGTGGGTAGTGGTCCAGAAGAGCCGGGATTCCGTTCGTACTTCGCCGAGGAGCGCATGCAGGATCACGCCCTGCTCGATCCGGATCGGGCGCCCGTCGCCGCGCTCGGCCTGCAGTCAGAACCTGCCGTCCTCTTCACCGACGGTGAGGGAAACGTGCTACTCGTGGACACGCGGACGCCGGCAGGGCGTCTCTGTTCCCGATCGGCCGCGTCCTTTCCGCTCTTTCCAGCAGTCTGATCTTGGCGGAACCCTAGCGAGACCTGAACTCTCTCAACCGGAGAACGGCGTGACCTTCTCTACTCGGCGTCTGCTCGTACTGCTTCTTGCGGTCGCACCCTGCACGGCGGAGGCGCAGCGGGATCCGCGGGCGACACCTGTCGAGCCGTTCGACTCGGTGTTCGCGCTCGTCCGGCGTGTGCCGCTCGCATCGACCGCCGAGGAGCCGGTCGGCGTGGTGCCACTCCTCGGTGTGACCGATACGAGGCTCTACGTCGTGGACGGCAGCAATGGGAACCTGAAGGTCTTCGATCTGTCGAACGGCCGACTTGTCGCGACGATGGGGCGGGCGGGCGATGGCCCCGGCGAGTTGCGACGCCTCACCGGCATGGTGGTCGACCCGGACGGCAGCGTTTCGACCATCGACAACTCGCGAAAGGCCCTCGTGCGACGCGATCCAACTGGTCGGCTCATCGGTGAGGTTCGGCTGCAGGGTCAATGGAACAGTCTGGCTCAGGTCGCGGTCGGATCCAAGCGTCAGTTGATCCTCACCGGACGCTCGGGTGTGCTGAATCGAGAGGGCGGTATCCCGGTGCAGCCGTCGACGCCGGTCCTCCACGAGGTCGACTCGAGCGGACTCGGTCAATCGTCGTTCAGCGTGCTATGGCCGGAATCGCCTTGGCAGCGTTCGTTCGCCAACTACTTCTCCAGCGGCTCGGGCTCCATCCTCGCGACGGCAGGCTACTCCACCGACGTGGTGCGATTCCGCGACTGGTCGACGAACCGCGAGTGGGCCGACACCCTTCGCGCAGCGTGGCTGAAGCCGATCACGTGGCCCAAGGATGAGCAGTTCGGCACCGGCACGAAGATCCAGCAGATGAACGAGTGGGTGAAGCAGCAGACACTGGTCACCGCCGTGTTCCTGGGTTCGCCGCGGTGGTACGTCGCGCAAGTCCAGGCGTTCGACCAGGCCGGCGAGACGCTCTGGGGCTACATCGTCTCGACGACCGACGGCCGGACCAGGAGGACAACCGCGCCCTTCGCGCGGAAGATCCAGGCGGTGAACGGCGAGACGGCGTACCTGCTCACGGAGGACGAGTCAGGCAACTACGTGCTCGAGGTGCGCCGGATCCGTTTCACGCCGTAGCGTCGGTTCGGGCGCGCCCGGACAGCGGACCACCGTCAGACTCCATCGCACTATTGCGATCCAAGCGAACGAACGGTACCGTGGATGCGCGCCGGCCTCCGGCTCAAGTACCGCTTGAGCCGCGCCCGGCCACCCACCACGCGGGAGATTCGATGACCAGGATTTCATGGAAAGCAGCACGCTATGTGTTCCTCGCGGCACTCGGATTCGTTCTCGGCTCGGTCGTTCGCACCGCTGAGGCCTCGCCGCGTCTGGTCGAGAGCAACTACGCGGTTTCCTCTGATGGATACGACACGGTCTGCTCCGGCGATCCAGGCACCGACTGCGACGAGCCCGACCGTTGACCCGATGAAGTGCTGCACCCGCAGGTCGGCGCGCCTTCAGCATCTTGTCTCCAAGCGTACGTGATGAAGGGTCGGATCGACCGGCGGCCCCGTCTTCAGCCACCACTACTGAATGCGAGTTTCCGGGGTGATCGCATCGGCAGCGGCAGTCGCCATCGGCTTTGCGTTGGCGAACCTGCCCTCGGGCGGAACTGACGCGCCGACCGTACAGGCCGATGTCACCCGCCTGATCGGCTCGGCGCTGCCAGCGGTCA
>JADYYN010000010.1 GCA_020853635.1 Gemmatimonadaceae bacterium | reverse complement strand
TCCGCATCAACTCCGCGGGCGTGATGCCGATCATCTTCGCGCAGTCGCTGATCGTCGTGCCGGGTGCGGCCGCCCAGTTCTCGGGCAACCAGACCCTGGCGACCTGGGCGGATTACCTCGCGCCGGGCACGTTGCTCTACTTCGTGCTCTCCGCGGTGCTGATCATCTTCTTCACGTACTTCTACACGTCGATCATCTTCAATCCGGCCGACCTGTCCGAGAACCTGAAGAAGCAGGGTGGCTTCATCCCGGGCATCAAGCCGGGTGCGAAGACGGCCGAGCACATCGGCAACATCGTGGAGCGCATCACACTCCCGGGTGCCGTGTTCCTGACCTTCATCGCGCTCTTCCCGATCTGGCTCGCGGATCTCTTCGCGGTGCCGTTCACGTTCGGTGGCACGTCGCTCCTGATCGTCGTGGGTGTCGCGCTCGATACGATGGCGCAGGTCCAGCAGCATCTGTTGCTCCGCAAGTACGACGGCTTCATGAAGAAGGGCCGCGTACGGTTCCGCGGACGCAACGCCGGCGCTGGGTTCTAATCGCTTCAGCTGCAGTACCGCACTTCAGCCAGGCGGACTCGATGATCGTTGTGTTGCTCGGCCCGCCTGGCGCGGGAAAGGGGACCCAGGGAGAGCGCATCGCCGCCTCCCTCGGTGTCCCGAAGATCGCGACGGGAGACGTGTTGCGCGCCGCCGTGAAAGACGGCACCAAGCTCGGCCTTGAGGCCAAGGGCTACATGGACCGCGGCGATCTCGTGCCCGACGCCGTCATCCTCGGCATCATGAAAGAAGCGCTGGCGCAGCCGGCCCACGCGAAGGGCGTCATCCTCGATGGCGTCGTGCGCACCGTGCCGCAGGCCGAGGGCCTGTCGGCGGTCACGCGCGACTTGGGCCGCAAGGTCGATGTCGTACTCGTGTTCGACATCAAGGATCAGCTCCTCGTCGATCGCCTCTCGGGTCGCACCACCTGCGACAAGACGCAGAAGCCGTTCATGGGTCTGCAGCCAGGCATCGCGTGCCCCGACAACTGTGGTGGCACCTTGGTGCGTCGCAAGGACGACGAACCCGAGGCCATTCTCAATCGACTCCGCGTCTATCATGCGCAGACCGCCCCGGTGCTCGACTGGTATGTGGCGCAGGGCGCGAATGTCGCGCGGATCGACGCCGTGGGTTCGTTCGACGACGTGACCGCGCGCGCGCTGAAAGCCGTCGGTCGCTGAGCGCGCGGAGCGCGTCATGATCCAGATCAAGAGCCCCCGCGAGATCGAGACGATGGCGGCGGGCGGACGTATCCTCGCCGCGACGCATCAGCATGTGAAGCCGGCGATCCAGCCCGGCATCAGCACGCTCGAGCTCGACGCGATGGTCGAGTCGTTCATCCGCTCGCACGCCGGCGCGACGCCCTCGTTCAAGGGCCTCTACGGCTTCCCGGGTTCGGCCTGCATCTCCATCAACGAGGAGATCGTGCACGGCATCCCGTCTGCCAAGCGGATCCTCGCGGCGGGTGACATCGTCACGGTCGACATCGGCGTGTACTACGGCGGGTTCCACACCGACTCGGCGTGGACCTACGCGGTGGGGCAGATCCTGCCGGAGACGCAGCGCCTGATGGATGTGACCGAGGCGTCGCTCTACGCGGGTATCGCGCAGACCATCGTCGGCAATCACATAGGTGACATCGGCGCGGCGGTGGAGGATGTGGTGACCAAGGCGCGGTTCACGGTGGTGCGCGACCTCGTGGGACACGGCGTGGGCGCGAACATGCACGAGGACCCGCAGGTGCCCAACCACGGCAAGCCGAAGCGTGGGCCCAAACTGCAGGTGGGGATGACGATCGCGATCGAGCCCATGGTGAACGCGGGCGGCGCGGCGACGCGGACGCTCAGCGACAAGTGGACGATCGTGACGTTGGATGGCGCGATGAGTGCGCACTTCGAGCACACGGTCGCGATCACGGCCGATGGGCCGAGGATCCTGACGACGCTGGGCTGAGGCGGACGGCGGGGTTGGTCGCGGCTTGGCCCGACCACAGATCCCGCGACGGCGACGCTCTCGGACCGCTGCGCGGTCCTGCGGCCGCGTCGCCTTGACGCGGGATCTGTGGCCGGGCCGGCGGCTGACTTCGCTACCGCGTGCGGAGTCGCAGGACGCGCACGGATTCGTCGCCGTCTTCGCTCGTGTATACGCCGGCGACCGCGTCGCGTGTCACTGACCAGAGCTTGAAGCCCGCTGGCAGGCTAGCCTGCGCGAGTTGCCGGCCGGTCTCGTCGATCACGAGCCACTCGCTCGGGCGACCGGGGTCTGCGTCGAAGAGCTGGATCCACATGCTCCCTTGCTCGCCCGCGACGAACCGCGAGAAGTGTGGTGCCGCTTCTGGGCGTGAGCGCGCGCGATACTTCTCCTGCACACGAGCCTTCGCGAAATCAGACGCGGCCGCGTCGAGTTCCGTGAGGCGGGCGCGCTCGAGTGCTTGCGCGTCAAACGGGCGGCGCCGCGTGCGAAGGCTCAGGGTCCGCACCGAATCGCCAGAGGTGGAGACGAGTCGCACGAGCCCTGTCTCCGAGTCGCCGATCCACGCGAGCGCACCGCTCGTCGCCATCACGAGCGCTGGCGCCAACGTCTGGACTCCCATCGTCACGCGTCCCGGTTCGCCGGGCAGCTCGAACGCCATCCACGTGACACTCGGGAATCGCCCGAGCCAACGCACACGACGCGGCGCCGTCGTGGCGAATACGCCGAGCGTGGTCGAGTCCCGCCGCAGCGTGCCGAGCGGCGGAGGAGTCGCGACGCTGAATCCACCGGGTTGCACGAGGAGCGCTCCGTCTCGGAATCTCGCGGTCGCGCTCAGTTGGCCGCGCGAGTCGTCGGACTGAAGCAGGAGGCCATCGAGGTAGTGGCCATCGACGAACCGCTGAAGCTGCGCGATGCCGGGCGGATTCTCCATGGCGATGAGTGTGTCGCCAGCCGCAGCCAGCCCACTCAGCGAGCGGAACTCGCCCGGACCGCTCCCTCGCCTTCCCACCGACCGCAACTGCCGCCCATCAGGCGACAACAGGCGGATGGTCTGTTCGCCCTGATCCGCGATGGCGAGCGCGCCGTCACGAAGCAAGACGATGCCGACGATGTTCCCGAGATCGACGCTAGGGACGCTCGTACTCCCCAGCTCGCGGATCGGCGCGGTGTCGACGCTCCAACGCGGAACGTTCGCCTGCGCACGCAGCCCCGAGGGCGCGTTCACACAGAGCAATAGCGCCAGGTGGAGCGCGGTACGGGACGCCATACGCTTAAAGGTGCTTCTCGACCGCCGCCGTCGCCTGCTTGGCCGACTGCGCCGCGGCGGCCACCACACGCTCCGCTTCTGCCGCGAGCGTCGCGCCTGCCGGCTTGTCCGGCATCGCGGCGACGTTGATGCGCACGTTGTAGGCCGCGCCGCGGCAGGCGGCTTCGGCGAGCAGGGCAGCGACGCCCGCATCACTCGCGGCGTTGGTGTTGCCCTTCTCGGCGCAGGTCGCGGCGAGTGCGGCGACCTCGGCGCACCAGCGTGCGGTCTCGAGCGGGACTTCAGCGGCCTTCACCAGTGCGGCCTGAACAGCCGCATCCTTCGCGGTCTGCTGCTCGGGCGTGTCCTTGGGCAGCTTGTAGGCATCGCTCACGATCGCGTAGGCCGCAGCGTCCTCATTCTTGAGTTCGGCCAAGCGGCGCACCAGATGCGCGGCGCGGAGTGCGAGTTCCTTCATCTCCGATTCGACGGCGGCGTACTTCTTCCGGCCGATGGTGAGACCGGCGACCATCTGCGCGAGAGCCGCACTGAGTGAGCCGACGTGCGCGACGACGGAACCGCCGCCTGGCACCGGGGCCGACGACGCGACATCAGCGACGAATCCGTTGAGTGACTCACCGCCGGAAGCGGCCTTACGCACTTGCCGCTCGAGCACGAGCTCCGGCGTGTATGTGCGCCAGCGCAGATGCCGCGCGGCGGCCTCGAAGAGTGCGCGCTCCGGCACGAGTCCGACGATCTCGCTCCACGTGGGCGTGACGCCCTGTGCCTCGGCTTCCATCTTCACCATCTCGTACGCGCGATGCAGCGGCGTGGCATCGAGATCGACGAGGTTCATCGAGACCTGCGCCTGGCCGTCCACTTCCATCCCGAGGCCCTTCACACCCTTGAGGCCACCCGAGGAGCCGCGCACGGCCTTGGCGACGTTCTTCGCGACCTGGAGATTCTCCTTGCCGCCGAGGTAGACGTTGAAGGCGACGAGGAACGGCCGCGCGCCGATGACGGTGGCACCGGCGGTCGCGTGGATCTTGTTGGGGCCGAAATCCGGGACACGATTGGGATTGCTGCCGATCTCGGTCTTGGCGAGCTCGAACTCACCGCGCCGGATGTCGGCGAGGTTGGTGCGATCGGGCCGCGAGGCGGCGCGCTCATACAGGAAAACGGGGATGCCGAGTTCCTTGCCGACGCGTTCGCCGGTGGTGCGGGCGAGGACGATGCAGTCCTCCATCGACGCGCCTTCGAGCGGGATGAAGGGGCAGACGTCGGTGGCGCCGATGCGCGGGTGTTCGCCGCTGTGATTGTTCAGGTCGATCAGCTCGCTGGCCTTCTTGATGCCCGCGAACGCGGCGTCGGAGGCGGTGGCGACCGGCGCGACGAAGGTGACGACCGTGCGGTTGTGCGAGGGGTCGCTGGAGACGTCGAGGATGACGACGCCGTCGACCGCGGCTATGGCGTCACGGATGGCCGCGATGACTTCGGGGCGGCGGCCTTCGGAGAAGTTCGGGACGCATTCGACGAGAGACATGATGCTGGATGGCGGAAGGGGGAACGCGAAATCGTTGCGGAATTTACTGCGGGGCGGGGGACGGCGGTTACCACAGAGGACACAGAGGGCACAGAG
>JADYYN010000009.1 GCA_020853635.1 Gemmatimonadaceae bacterium | reverse complement strand
CGAGCTTCTTGGCCTCGATGAGGTGGTGCAGGTAGGTCGGCGTGTTGTGGCCCATCGCCTTCAGGTCGTACGTCTCGAGGATGCGCAGCATCTCGAGCGCGGCGATGCCCTGATTGCTCGGAGGGAGCTCCCAGATCCGGTAGCCGCGGAAGGGCACCGAGATGGGCGTGACCCAGTCGGGCGCGTTCTTCCTGAGGTCGTCGATCGTGACGAAGCCGTCGAGCGCACGGAGGCGCGCGACGATCCGCTGGCCGATGGAGCCGCCGTAGAAGGTGCCGATTCCGCTGTCGGCGATCACCTGCAGCGTGCGCGCGTAGTCGGGGTTCCGGAACCATTCGCCGGCGCGCGGGGCGCGACCGCCGGGGAGATAGGTCGCGGCGGCCGCGGCGTCGCGCTTGAGGAAGTCCGTCTGGTCTCCCCACTGCGCGGCGATGATCGGCGACACGGGAAATCCGTCGCGCGCGTACCCGATGGCGGGCTGCAGCACCTGCGCGAGCGATCGCCTGCCGTGTGTGCGGAGCAGCAGGTCCCATCCCGCGAGAGCGCCGGGCACCGTGACGGACATGGCGCCCTGCTGGGAGCCGGCGCGGAATCCGCGCGCCGACAGGGTCTCGCGTGTCATGAGCGACCCCGCGCGTCCCGCGGCGTTCAGCGCGACGAGCTTGTGTTCCTTGGCAAGCCAGACGATCGCGAACATGTCGCCGCCGATGCCGGTCATGTGCGGTTCGGTCACGCTGAGCACCGCCGCCGCGGCGACGGCGGCGTCGATCGCGTTGCCGCCCTCGCGCAGCACCTGCAGTCCTGCGGCGGAGGCGAGCGGCTGGCTGGTCGCGACCATGCCACTCGGAGCGTAGACGGTCGAGCGGCCGGCCAGGGTGGTGGGGCGCTGGGCGGCGAGCGGGTGGCCCGCGACAACGAGCAGGAGGAGCGAGGCGACTCTCATGCGGATCGTGTACCGGTGCGTCGAGCTATGCGCGCTTGCTGCGCCACGCGTCGAGACTGTAGGGGCCGCCGCCGGCGGCCGAGAGATAGAGATAGATGAAGCAGAACAACACCACCACCTCGCCGCCGTTCAGCGCCGGGTAGAGCGACCGCGACGCATGCGCCTGGAAGTACGCCACCGCCATCTCGCCCGAGAGCAGGAACGCGACGGGGCGCGTGAAGAGCCCGAGCACGATGAGCGCGCCGCCGAAGACCTCGAGCACGCCCGCGAACCAGAACTGCGTGAACATCGCGGGCGCGCCGTTCCACTCGCGTCCCGGCGCCAGCAGCAGGCCGAACAGTTTCTGGACGCCGTGCTGCATGAACATCGCGCCGGTCACCGCGCGCAGCACGGAGTGCAGGGCACCCGGCGCCCATCCCGGGATCCACGCCGGTCCCTTCAGTTCGGTCGTCATCGGTCATCTCCTGGTCGGAAGTGCGGTGCACCGGCTACGCCGTCGAGGGTCCCGCCGTTCATCACGGCCGCACGCCGCCCGGCGGATCGCGCTCCAGGTCGAGCTCGGTGATGCTCGCGTTCCACCGCGTGTCGCCGAGCAGATGCTTCACGAAGTACTCCGCGCGGAGCCAGAACCAGTAGTCGCTCATGTTCCCGTAGCCGTGTCGCTGGCCGGGGAAGATGAAGAAGTCGAAGCGCTTGTTCGCCTTGATGAGCGCGTCGGCCATGCGGTACGTGCCCGCCGGATGCACGTTGTTGTCGATGTCGCCCGTGGTGAGCAGCAGGTGCCCCTTGAGGTTGCGGGCCAGCTCCGAGTTGCGCTCGATCGTGTACTCGAACGTGATCGTGTCGCCCTTCACGGTCTCCTTGATGCCGTGGTGCTTCTCCGACCAGTTCTGGTTGTAGACGTCGTTGTCGTGGTTGCCCGACGACGACACCGCGACCTTGAAGAAGTCGGGATAGACGAGCATCGCCGCGGTGGACATGAAGCCGCCGCCCGAGTGGCCGTAGATGCCTACGCGGTCGATGTCGATGAAGCGATGCCGGTCGGCGAGCTGCTCCACGGCGACCTTCTTGTCCATGAGCCCGTAGTCACGCAGGTCGCCGTAGCCGTAATTGTGGTACCACTTCGACCGGTCGGGGTGCCCGCCGCGATTGCCGACGGTGATCACCACCATGCCGAACTGCGCGAGCGCGACCTCTGCCGCGCCAGTCGCGAAGGACTTGGCGACTGACTCGGTCTGCGGACCGGGATAGACGTACTCGACGATCGGATAGCGGCGGGTCGAGTCGAAGTCGAACGGCTTGTACATCACGCCGTAGAGGTCGGTCACGCCGTCCGCGGCCTTCACCGTGAAGGGCTCGGGGAAGCGATAGCCGGCGGCGCGCAGCTGGGAGAAGTCGGCCTCCTCGAGGTCGAGGAGCTTCCGGCCCGTGGTCGCGTCGTGCAGCGTGGACGCGGGGACGGTGTTCACGCGCGAGAAGGAGTTCACCGCAAAGCGGTTGGACTCGCCGAGCGCGACGCGGTGGTCGAAGTCACCGGGATTGAGCAGCGTGAGTCCCGCGCCGTCGAGCCCCACGCGATACGCATGCTCGTAGTACGG
>JADYYN010000008.1 GCA_020853635.1 Gemmatimonadaceae bacterium | reverse complement strand
GCTCACCACGTCGCTCGAGCGCCAGGGCTTCGACAGCGCGCGCATCGCGATCGCGCTGGACCAGGTGCAGCAGCAGCGCGCCACGTCGATCGAAACGGTCGCACAGTCGGAGGCCACCGCCGCCGACCGTGCACTCCGCGGTGACAGCGACGCCGCGCGCGAAGGCCGCGAACAGCAGACCGCGCGCCGTGAGCAACAGCATGACCAGCACCGTGACCAACAGCGCGCCCGGTTCACCGGGATGCGCCCCCCGCGTTCGTTCTGACCCTCTACCGGACCTCTCCATGATCACGTTCCCGACCAATCCCGGCGTCACCGCAGTGAACTCTCCGATGGTGAACACCGAGGACCCTGCCGAAACGCGGACGAACGCGCAGCAGACCAAGGACATGTTCCTCAAGCTGCTCGTGGCGCAGATGAAGAACCAGGATCCCACCAACCCCGCGTCACCCGATCAGCTCGCCGCGCAGCTCGCGCAGTTCTCGAGCCTCGAGCAGCTGGTGAGCATCAACTAGAAGCTCGACAACATCGGCATGCTGCCGCTCCCGACTGAATAGCTCTCCTCTCCCCTCTCCCATCTCCCCTCTGAGGTTCCAATGCTTCGCTCACTGTTCTCCGGCGTCACCGGTCTGCGCAATCACCAGCTCCGTTTGGACGTCATCGGTAACAACGTCGCCAACGTCAACACCACGGCGTTCAAGTCCGGCCGCGTGGCCTTCAAGGAAGGTTTCGCGCAGCTGGTCTCCGGCGCGACGCGTCCGCCCGGCGACCAGGGTGGTGTGAACCCGGTGCAGGTGGGCCTCGGCTCGCAGGTCGCGTCGGTCGACACGCTGTTCTCGCAGGGCAACGTCGAGACCACGGGTCTCGGCACCGACATGGCGATCCAGGGTGACTCGTTCTTCGTCGTCGCCAAGGGCAACCAGTTCTTCTACACGCGCGCCGGCAACTTCCAGCTCGACGCCGACGGCCGCCTCGTGTCGCCGTCCAACGGCTTCGTGGTGCAGGGCCGCGTCGCGATCAACGGCGTGTTCCAGGACGGCATCCGCGATATCTCGCTGCCGTTCGGCCAGAAGACGGCGGCGCTCGCGACGAGCAGCGTGACGCTCGCCGGCAACGTCGACGCGGCCTCGCAGATCTTCGATCAGGGCACGGCGGCGACGCTCGACCCGCTCGACCCCGATCAGCGCGCCGTGACCGGGACCGAGAAGTCGTACAAGGACGTCTCCATCACCGTGTTCGACTCGCTGGGCGAGGAGCACGAGCTCAAGGTGGTGCTCTACAAGACCGGCCCGAGCGAGTGGAGCTGGCAGATCGATCCGCAGGGCATGGACATCGACGCGACGTTCGGCACCGGCGGCATCCAGATCGACCAGGGCACCAACCCGTTCGTGTTCAACGATGACGGCACCATGGATGTGGATCCGGCGACGTTCGTGCCGCCGCGCATCACGTTCCGTCCGAACTCGGGCGCGCGCGACGTGACCATCACGATCGACCCGCGCGGCAATGGTGTGAACGGCCTCACGCAGTTCGCCGGCACGCACAACTCCGTGCTGCGCGACCAGAACGGCTACACCTCCGGCACGCTGCAGAACTTCTCGATCGACCGCACCGGCACCATCGTGGGCGCCTTCACCAACGGCACCACCGAGCCGCTGGGTCAGATCGTGCTCGGCGACTTCAACAACCCGAGCGGCCTGCTCCGCGTGGGCGACAACATGTACTCGACCTCCGGCAACTCGGGCTCGGCGGTGTACGGCTTTGCGCTCGAAGGGTCGCAGTCGGAGATCGTGTCCGGCGCGCTCGAAATGTCGAACGTCGACCTCGCGCAGGAGTTCACGAGCATGATCGTCGCCGAGCGTGGGTATCAGGCGAACAGCCGCGTGATCACGACGTCGGACCGGTTGTTGGAGGAGTTGGTGAGCCTGAAGCGGTAGAGCTTGGATGGGGGATGGTAGAGGGCTGATGGTGGAGTGATGCGGGGAGCGGGAGGCGGGCAGAACACCGCCCGCACCAACTCCCCACTCACCACTCAAGACTCCCAGCGCCGTTCCCCCTGCGTGGCAACCCTCGCCGCCCCCTGTCCGGCAATCCTTGCCGGAACAGGGAGCGGCGGTTCCGTTTTGCCGAGCTGGCCCGACGCTCGCCGGCAGCTGATTGGAAGTGTAAGTCGTTGAAAAACAAAGAGTTAGACAGACTAACCAGCCCGCGGCCCCTCTGGTACGCCCCCTGCCTCTACACCCTCTCGTAGGCCCCCCATTTCACCGGGGGGCCCTGGCCTCTCCCACGTAGCTCCACTCGCCCCACCGCTCCTCCCTTACCACCACCGCCATGTCCTCCGCTCCCGCTCCCGCAGCTGAAGGCGCAGAAGCCCCGCCCGCCAAGGGTGGTCCGAAGATGATCATCCTCGGCGCAGTCGCCGGCCTGGTGCTCGGCGGTGGCGTCGGCGCATTCGTCATCGCGCCCAAGATGGGTGGCGGTGCCGCGCATGCCGCGGAAGCCACCGATGAGCACGCGGCGGCCGAAGGCGACCACGGTCCCCCGGCCGCCACCGCGGTGCACCACATCGAGAACCTCGTCATCAACCCCGCGAGCACCAACGGCGCGCGGTTCCTTCTCGTCACCACCACCATCGTCGCCAAGGACGAAGGCGCCGCGGCCGAACTCAAGGACCGCGACGCCGAGATCCGCGACCGCATCGTCACGCTGCTCGGCTCGCGCACCATCGAGCAGCTCTCCGATCCGGCCACGCGCGATGTGCTCAAGGGCGATCTCGCCGCCGCCATCGGAGCCCTCTTCAAGGAAGGCACCGTGAAGCGGATCCTGCTCCCGCAGTTCGTCATCCAGTAGAGCGCCGACGATGAGCCAGCAGGCCGCCGCCTCGCTCTCCCAGGACGACATCGATCGCCTCCTCACCGGTGGCGGGTCGCCGGCGGCGACGAGTCAGTCGCGCGAGTCCGATGTCCAGCTGTACGACTTCCGTCGTCCGGCGCGTGTCTCCCGAGATCGCCTGCGCACCCTCGAGGCGATGTACGAGCGCCTCGTGCGCTCGCTCGAAGGCTGGCTGGTCTCGCGTCTGCGCGACTCCATCGACCTGCGTCTGCAGAGCGTGGAGCAGATCTCCTACGCGGAGTTCCTGCTCTCGCTCAACACGCCGAGCGCGTCGTTCCTCACGCGTATCGAAGACGCTGGCGCGCAGCAGGGTGTGGTGGACTTCAATCCGGGACTCGGCTACTTCCTGGTCGATCGTCTCTTCGGTGGCGGTGGCCCGCCGACCATCCTCGACCGCCCGCTCTCGCCGATCGAGCGCATGGCGCTCGATAACGTCGCCGACCGCGTGGTGAGCGACCTCATGGAAGTGTGGCAGCCGCACGCGAACCTGCGCCTCGCGGTCACCGGCTTCGAGTCCATCCCCGAGATCATGCAGGCGGTGGAGCGCGAAGTGCCCGTGCTCGTCGCCACGGTGAACGCCAAGTTCAACGGCGGCACCGGCGTGCTCTCCATCTGTCTGCCGCTCAACGTGGTCGAACAGTTCTTCACGCGCTCCACCGACCGTCGCCTGAGCGACTCAGTGGGCACCGACGCCGAGCGTCGCGCCACGCGTGAGCAGACCGAGAGCGCGCTTCGCATGACGACCGTCGATGCGATCGCGCGCCTGCCGGAGTTCCGCATCCCCATGCGCGACCTCCTGCGTCTCCAGGCCGGGACGATGATCGCCACCGGCATTCCCACCGAGACCCCGTTGGAGTTGTTGATCGGCGGGGCGCCTCGGTTCCGCGTGCAGGCCGGACGCGTGAAGCAACTCCGCGCGGTGAGTGTGGTCGATGTACTCGCCGGCAACGATCTCGATTCCCTTATCCCTCCTCAGCGCGGGCGCACTGCCCCGGAGCTCCGACAGATGACCGCACCCTCCACCGACGCCGACTCGGGGCTTCCCGCGGCGAACACCGCGGCCGCGCCCGACGCGCAGGCTCCTGAGTTCGCCGACCTCGGCGCTGCCCTCCTCGCCGGCGGCGAAGTCCCGTTCGCCGCACTCATCGACATCACGCTACCGGTGCGCATCGAAGTCGGACGCTCCACCGTGACGGTGGGTGAACTGCTCCGCCTCGGCCGCGGCTCCGTGCTGCAGCTCGATCGCCTCGCCGGCGATCAGATGGACCTCTACGTCTCTGACCTCAAGCTGGCCGAGGGCGAAGTGGTGGTGGTGAACGAACACTATGGATTCCGTCTGCGCCGCATCGTCGCGCAGCTCCCCACGCAGGCCCTGGAGCAGTAGTCACCGTGTTGCTTTCCGACGTCGGCGTCCTCCTCGCGCTCGTCGCGATCCTCGCCCTGGTCGGTGTGTTGGCGCGCGCCTACCGGCGATTCGGACTCGGTGGCGCCGGCACGCGTGGTGATGCGGCACTCGAAGTGTTGCAGCGTAGCGCGCTCGGTCCGCGTCAGGGCGTCGCGTTGGTGCGCATGGGTCGCCGCGTGGTGATGGTGAGCATGGGCGACGGCGGCGTGCGGCCGTTGGCCGAACTCGTCGGCCCTGAGGCCGACGCGATCCTCGCGACGAGCGAGGCGCCGAAGGGCAGCACGTTCTCGTTCATGCCGCGCACGACTCCGGTCGGTCAGCCGGCGACTGTGCCCGCATCGCTCTTCTCGCGCAACACGCCCCCGCGCGGAGCGGAGATCTTCAGCGCCGCGCTGCGTCAGGCGGTGGGTGTGCAGCGTGTGCTCCCGTTGTTGCTCGTCGCGGCGATGTCGTCGTCTGTGTTCGCGCAGGCTGCGCCGGCACGTCCGGCCACGGCCCCCGCGCCGACACCCGTTGTCACCGCGCCGATCACGGCGTCGACACCCGCGACCGTGAACACGCAGGCGCTGCCCAGTAACGCGGCCAACGCCACGACGCAGCAAGGCGCGATCAAGAACTCCGCCGCCACCGCCGCACAGGTCGTCGATCGGCTTGCGCCGTCGATGGACCTGCGCGTCGGCAACGACCAGCAGGGCGATGGCCTGCGCCTCAACGGCACCGTGGGCGTCGTCGTCATGCTCGGCATGATGTCGCTGCTGCCCACGCTGGTGCTCATGACGACGGGCTTCACGCGCATCCTCGTGGTGCTCTACTTCCTGCGTCAGGCGCTCGGCACACAGACCTCACCGCCGGCGCCGCTGATCGCGGGACTCGCGCTCATCCTCACGGGGTTCGTCATGGCCCCCACCATGAGCCGCGTGAACGCGGAAGCCGTCACGCCCTGGCTCGACGGCAAGATCGAACAGGTGGAGATGCTCGAACGCGGCGCGGGGCCGCTGCGGGAGTTCATGCTGAAGCAGACACGCCCCGAGGATGTGCGTCGCATGGTGCGGCTCTCGCGTCAGCCGGTCGTCACCGGCGAGCAAGTGCCGTTCGTGACGCTCATGGCCGCGTTCACGATCAGCGAACTGCGCACCGCGTTCGCGATCGGCTTCGCGCTGTTCCTGCCGTTCATCGTCATTGACGTGGTGGTGGCCTCGGTGCTCATGTCGCTCGGCATGTTCATGCTGCCGCCGACCATGATCGCGCTGCCGTTCAAGCTGTTGCTGTTCGTGCTCGTCGACGGCTGGGGCCTGATCACGCAGTCGCTCGTCGCCGGCTTCCGGTAGCCGCGCCGTGACCGACCAGTTCGTCCTCGACCTCGCGCGTCAGGCGCTGATGATGGCGCTGCAGCTCGCGGCGCCCTTCCTCATCGCCGCGCTCATCGTCGGCCTGCTCGTGGGCATCTTCCAGTCGCTCACGCAGATCCAGGAGCAGACGCTCGCGTTCGTGCCCAAGCTCGTGATCATCGGCGTGGTGTTCGTGGTGGGCCTCCCGTGGATGCTGCAGTCCTTGGTCACCTACACCCGGGGCATCCTCATGATGCTGGCGGATCTGCCGCGATGAGTCCGGCCCCGGGGCCCTGGGACTTCTTCGCCCCCGGTGCCGCCGAGGTCACGATCCTCTCGGCCTGCCGGGTGGGCGGGCTCGTCCTGATCGCACCGATGTTCGCGTCGAAGACCGTGCCGATGCCGGTGCGCACCGCGCTGCTGCTCGTGCTCACGCTGGTGATGCAGCCGGTGGCGCAGTCGAGCGCCCTCGCCAACGCGGGCTTCACGCCCGCGACCTTCCTCACCGAGACCTTGATCGGATTCTCGATGGGATTCGGTGCAGCGCTACTCGTGGGCGCTGCCGAACTCGCCGCGGATCTCTCGTCGCAGGCGATCGGTCTCTCCGGTGCGGCGGTGCTCGATCCGGTGGGCGGACACCAGACCTCGGTGCTCGGCCAGTTCTTCGGTTTGCTCGCGGCGACGTTGCTGCTCGCAGCCAACGGCCATCATGTGATGCTCGATGCCGTGGCCTCGAGCTTCGCACGCATCCCGGTGGGCGCGACGCCCGACGTGAGCGGCGCGCTGCAGGTGATGGTGCGTCAGGGTGGTGTGCTCTTCGTGCTCGGCCTGCAGATCGCCGCTCCCGTCATCGCCGCCGCGCTGGTCACCAACGCCGGACTCGGCATCCTCTCGCGCGCGGTGCCGCAGCTCAATCTGATGAATCTCGCGTTCCCCATGCAGATCGGCGTGGGGCTGATCACTCTCGCGGCGTCCCTGCCCTTCCTCGGCATGCTCGCCACCGGCTGGGGCGACTACGTGCGCTCCAACGCCGGTGAAGTGATCTCGGCCCTGCTGCGCTCGGCGCGCTGACGATGGCCGAAGAACAGGGTGGCGAACGCACCGAAGAACCCACTGCGAAACGACGCCAAGACGCGGCCGACGAAGGCAAGGTCGCGCGCTCGCAGGAAGCCGTCATCGCCGCCGCCATCCTCGGCGCGGCAGCGGCGTTCAAGATGCTCGGCGACGACGCCGCGATCGTCCTCCGCGACTTCCTCGGCAGCAGCCTCGCCGGTGCGGGCAGCGTGACACTCGACGAAGGCACGGCCATCCAGATGTTGCGCAACTCCACGCTGCGCTTCGGTGCGGCGGCGGCAGCATTGATCCTCACCATCACCGGGTCCGCGTTCTTCGTCGCGGCGATGCAGTCCGGCGGACAACTCACACCCAAGGCGCTCAAACTGCATTGGGAGAAGTTGAATCCCATCACGAATTTCCAGCGCATGGTGGCGCCGTCGCAGTTGGTAGAGACGGGCAAAGCGTTGCTCAAGGTCGTGGTGATCGGCGCGATGGTGTGGAAGCTGCTCGAAGCCGCGATCCCCTCGACCACGCTGCTCTCGCAATCGGGGCCGCTCGAACTCGCGCCGTGGATCAGCGTGCACGTAGGCCGTCTGTTGCTCTCGGTGGGACTCGCCTACGCGCTGCTCGGTGGCGCGGACTACTTCTGGCAGCGCTTCCAGCTCGACAAGTCGTTGCGCATGAGCAAGGACGACGTGAAACGCGAAGCCAAGGAAGAACAGGGCGATCCGCAACTCCGTGGCGCACGCCGTCGCTTCGCGCGTGAGATCGCGTTCGGACAGATGCTCAAGGATGTGTCGAAGGCCAGCGTGGTGATCACCAACCCGACACACATCGCCGTCGCGATCCAGTACGACGACACCGACGCGCCCGTGCCGGTGGTGCTCGCGATGGGTCAGGACAAGGTCGCCGAGAAGATCAAGGAACTCGCGGCCGAAGCCGGCGTGCCGATGGTGGAGAACGTGCCGGTCGCGCGCGCGCTGTTCAAGGCGGCGAAGGTCGGCTCGGTGATCCCGGTCGAACTCTATCTCGCCGTGGCCGAGATCCTGGCCTACGTGTATCGCACCCGCGCGCAGCGCGGTTCATGGCGCGGTAGCGCGCGCGCTTAGTCGGCGCGCGGATCGGCGTGCTGTTCGGCGCCGTCGAGCCACCCTGCGCAATCTGCCGAGGACGCCCCGGCAAAGACTGCCGCCCCGCACTCATATAGAAGGCACTCGGCATAGTCTGCCGGGTCGGGCGAACAAGCCAAGTCGATAACCTACAACGACTTACGCCGATTCAGGGCGCGGCCCGCGCCCTGCATTAAAGGTCTGCCATGAGCCCCCAGACCGCGCGCAAGATCAACCGGAACACCGAAGCCTGGACCGCCCTCGGCGTCCTCTTCGTGCTTGCGCTGCTCATCGTGCCGCTGCCCGGCATCATGGTCGACCTGTTCCTCGCCTTCTCGCTCGGCTCGGCGATCATCGTCCTGCTGGTCGCGCTCCAGAGCACCAAGCCGCTCGACTTCTCGAGCTTCCCGACGGTGCTGTTGCTGCTGACGCTCTTTCGCCTCGCGATGAACGTCAGTTCCACCCGACTCATCCTGTCCGGCGGTCACGCCGGCGACATCATCCCCGCGTTCGGCGAATTCGTCATCGGAGGCAACTATGTTGTGGGTCTAGTCCTGTTCCTGATCCTGATCGCGATCAACTTCATCGTGATCACCAAGGGCGCGGGTCGCGTCGCCGAAGTCTCGGCACGCTTCACCCTCGATGCCCTTCCGGGCAAGCAGATGGCGATCGACGGCGAACTCGCGCATGGCGCGATCGATGCCGTCGAGGCCCGTAGACGCCGCGACCTGGTGGGTCGCGAAGCGGACTTCTTCGGCGCGATGGACGGCGCCTCACGCTTCGTGAAGGGCGATGCCATCGCCGCCCTGCTCATCACAGCGGTCAACATCGTCGGTGGCATCATCATCGGCGTCGTGCAGCAGGGACTCCCGCTCGTCGACGCTGCCGCGAAGTTCACGATCCTCACCGTCGGTGAAGGACTCGTCTCGCAGATCCCCGCGCTCATCATCTCGACCGCGGCCGGCATCATGGTCACCCACGCGAGCGAAGGCGTGCAGGTGGGCCAGGTGCTCAGCAATCAGATCTCGGCCAATCCCAAGTCGCTGAAGCTCGCGGCCTGGGTCATCGCCGCATTCGGCCTCGTGCCGGGGCTGCCCAAGATGCCGTTCATCGGCATCGCCGTGGGCCTGTGGCTGCTCGCACGCGGTGCAGAGACCGCGCAGGCGAAGGTGCGCGCCGAACTCGAGAAGCCTGCGCAGTCTGCCGCGCCTGCGGCACCCGCCAGCGCCGATCCGCTCGACGATCTGTTGCAGATCGAACCGATCGAGCTCGAAGTCGGCTACCTGCTCATCCCGCTCGCCGATGCATCACAGGGCGGCGACCTGCTCAAGCGCATCGGCCTGCTGCGGCAGCAGTGCGCACAGGACCCCGGCATCCTCGTGCCGCCGGTCCGCATCCTCGACAACCTCGGCCTGCCCGGCGGTACGTACGTCGTGAAGGTCCGTGGCACCGAGAAGGCCCGCGGCGACGTGATGCCGCAGTTCCTCCTCGCACTCGACACCGGCCGCGTCACCGGTCCGGTGGAAGGCATCGATACCATCGATCCCAGCTTCGGCATGCGTGCCAAGTGGGTCGCTTCGTCTCGCCGCGCCGATGCACTGGCCGTGGGCTACGACGTCGTCGAACCGTCGACGGTCATCGCGACTCATCTCATTGAAACCGTGAAGCGCTCCGCCGCCGAGTTGCTCGGCCGGCAGGACGTGCAGCAGATGCTGGATGCACTCAAGAAGTCGCATCCGGCCGTCGTCGACGAAGTCGTGCCGGGCAAGCTCTCGCTCGGCACGGTGCACCGCGTGCTGCAGCGCCTGCTGCGCGAGCGTGTGCCGATCCGCGACCTGGTCACCATCCTCGAAGCGCTCGGCGATGCCGCCGACAGCACGAAGGATCCGGTGCTCCTCACCGAACACGTTCGTCGCGCGCTCTCCGACGCGATCGCCCGCGCGCATCTCGATGAACAAGGTCTGCTGCCCGCGATCACGCTCGGCCCCCGCCTCGAGCAAGCACTCAGTGCGCTGCTCACGCCGCGTCAGGGTCAGCCCGCGCCTGGCCTCACGCCCGACATGATCTCGCAGCTCATCCGCGACTTGGAGAACATGGCCAGCTCGCGCGCGATCGACGGGCGCCTGCCTCCGCTGGTGGTGCCGAGCGCGCTACGCCTGGGCATCCGCAACGTCTTGGAGCCGGTGCTGCCGCAACAGCCCGTACTCTCGCTCGCCGAGCTGCCGCCGCATGTGCAGCTCTCCGCCATCGCCACGTGGGAGGTGATGCGTGCCGCGGCCTGAGCGCTTCACCCCGCACATCGCGAGAGCGCCGCTGGGCGTGCTCGTCGCGGCCGGTCACGATGGCATCGACGTGAGCATCACCGCGGCGATGCTGGCACACGAAGCGCACGCCGAAGGCTCGCGTGTGCTGCTCATCGCGTCGCCCGAGCGCGCCGAACGCATCACCGCGCTGTTCGGCGTGATGCAGCCGGTGATCGAACACCCGGTGCTCGTCGCCCCCGGTATCTCGGTGGCTGCGATGCTGCCCGCGATCCTCGAAGCCGACGTCGTGATCTCGGTGCCGGCCGCAAAGGTGCGCGAGCTGCTCGACGCGATCGATCTCCGCGCCGCGCGCACCACGCCGACCAACGCCGTCATCCTCGCCGACCACGGCGGCGCGGCGATGGCCGCGGCCTTCGCGGTCCTCAAGCTGGTCCACAACCATCGTCCCAAGCTCCCGACGACGGTCACCGGACTGGGGGACGCCGATCTGGCCCCCCTGCACGACGCAGCAGAGCGCTGGCTCGGCTGTGCAGTACGCACCACACCCTCGCTCCCGATCGACCCCACGCTGCCCGTCGCGCTGGGTGCTGGAATCCCACTCGCTGAGGCCGTGGCGGACACGGCACTCACCACGGCCGCTGGAGCCCTCTGGTCCGCCCTCGCCTCCTCCGCAACTACCGGAGCCATCGTATGACCGCCCCACAGAATCCCTGGATCGCACTCGCCAACGGCGACATGGACGCCCGCGACGCGCTCATCCGCGAGCACATCAGTCTCGTGCATCACGTCGCGCAGCAGCTCGCGCGTTCCCTCTCCACCGAGATGGACCTCGACGAGCTGGTGAGTGCCGGCACGCTGGGACTCATCCAATCGATCGAGTCGTTCGATCACACGCGCGGGCTCGCGTTCAGCACGCTCGCCGTGCCTCGCATCCGTGGCGCGATCCTCGACGAGCTCCGTCGACTGGACAATGTCCCGCGCTCCATCCGCCGTCGCGCCCGCGACATCGCCGGTGCGCGCGATGCGCTCTCGGCCAAACTCGGCCGCCAGCCCTCCGACGCCGAGATCGCCGAGGCGCTCGGCATCGACAAGCTCACACTGTGGCGCTGGGAGGCCGACTTGGAAGCCGGCGTCCGCGTGCCGCTCGAACGCACCACCAAGGACGACCACGACGCGCCGTACACGGTAGGCGAAAGCTCGCTGCACGACGACGCGCCCACGGTGGAAGACACGCTCACGGCCGAAGCCGAGCAGGACGCGTTGCGCGCCGCGCTCGGTCAGTTGAAGGAGCAGGAGCGCACCGTGCTCGCGCTCTACTACTATGAAGAACTCAAGATGCACCAGATCGCGTCGGTGCTCGGACTCACCGAGTCGCGCGTCTCGCAGATCCGCTCGCGCGCGATCGCCCGCTTGCGCACCGTGATGGCGCCCATGCGCGAAGGGTCGCCGCTGGCCGCCGCGATGGCGGGCAACGAAGGTGAGCCCCGCACGATGGAGCCCAAGACCGGTTCCTCGCGCAAGCCGACGCTCACGCCGCGCAAGAGCTCCACGGTCACCCCCGCTGCCGGCTATCGCCGGGCCGCACAGTGACCGCCCCGATCTCCGGACTCGGCATCGCCGCAGGCGCGCTCCGCGTCAACGAGCGGCGCATGGAGGTGGTCGCGAACAATCTCGCGAACGTCTCCACTGACGGTTTCAAGGCGCAGCGCACGTTCGCGCAGCTCCTCGACGCTGCGCAGGGTGTGCCGGCGATCTCCACGCGCGCCGACACGTCCATCGGCACGATCAACGACACCGGCGCGGCACTTGATCTCGCGATTGACGGCGAAGGCTTCGCCGTGATTTCCACCACGGCCGGCGAGCGCTGGGTACGTCCCGGTGCGATGAAGCTCGACGCGGCCAACCGACTCAGCATCAACGGCGCGCCGGTGCTCGGCGAGTCGGGCACGATCACCATCCCGACCACCTACGACAAGCTGACCGTGCAGCCCGACGGCAGTGTGGTCGTCGACGGCGTGTTCCTCGATCGCCTGCGCCTTGAGACTTCCAGCGGTGGCGACTTGGACCTCGGCCGCGAACAGCAAGGCACGTTCGTACCCAGCGCCACCCGCGTCGCCGTCGCCGAAGGCGATCGCAACTTCCGCCAAGGCGCGCTCGAATCCTCCAACGTCGAGCCCGTCTCGGCGATGGTGGAGATGCTCGGCATCCAACGGCACCACGCCCTCCTGGAGCGCGCCATCCGCGTGCTCGACGAAGCGCGCGAGACCGCCGCGTCACAGCTCGGCAAGCCTGTTTGATCCTCTAGCCACCCACGCCCATGAACTCCGCCCTCCGTATCGCCGCCACCGGCATGGCCGCGCAGCAGAAGCGCACCGAAGTCATCGCCAACAACCTGGCGAACGTGAACACCACGGCCTTCAAGCGCTCGCGCGCGTCGTTCGAGGATCTGCTGTATCAGGCGGTCCGCGAAGTGCAGGTCGTCGGCACCGCCGACGCCGAGACCGTGAACGCGATCCAGATCGGACGCGGCACGCGCTTGGCCGCGGTCAATCGCATCAATGAACAGGGCGCGCTCGAGCAGACGGGACGTCCGCTCGACGTGGCGGTGGAAGGCGAAGGCCTCTTCGCTGTGCGCCTCAACACCGGCCAGCAGGTCTACACGCGCGATGGCGCGTTCGAGATCTCCGACCAGGGTGTGATCGTCACCAAGGAAGGCCTCACCGTCGAGCCCGGCATCCGCATCCCTGACGGCGCGGGCAACCTGAGCATCGGCCGCACCGGCGTGGTGAGTGTCACGCGCTCCACCGGCGAGATCGTCGACGTGGGTCGCATCATGCTGCATCGCTTCACCAACCCGGCCGGCTTGTTCGCACTCGGCGAGAACCTCTACGCCGAGACGCCGGCGAGCGGTGCGCCGATGCCGGGCAATCCCGAGGACGAGGGCTTCGGCCGCGTCGTGCAGGGATATCTCGAGTCGAGCAACGTCGAGATCGTGCAGGAGATGGTCGACATGATCTCCTCCCAGCGCGCGTACGAGATCAACTCCAAGTCGGTCAAGGCGGCGGACGAGATGTCCGAAGTCGCGACCCAACTCATCCGATGATCAACTTCGACAAACACTCGCGCGCCTGTGTCACGGCGCTCCTGCTCTGCCTCGCCGCGGCGGCCGTCCTGCTGTTCGTGCCCGCCGGCCAGCCACTGCACGCGCAGGGCAACAATGCCAACGCGCGTCCGGCGCAACAGACCGCGGCCGCGACGCCGCGGGCCTCGAGCTGGACCAGCGACCGCCGCGAGATCCTCGTCGGCGATGTCATCACCGTCTACATCGACGAAGCCGTGATCGCCTCGGCGCGCAAGTCGCAGTCCGGCACCGACAACACCGGCCGCGACATGGGCGTGGCGTTCGCACCGCCGGGCGAGGGTGCCGGCATCAATGCCTCGTTCGGTTCCAGCAAGCGCGCGTCGTCGGCGCAGTCGGGTGACATGAGCCGCAACACCGCACTGCGCACCACCGTGAGTGTGCGCGTCACCGCGAAGAACGCCGACGGCACCTACACCGTGAAGGGCACACGACTGCTCGACATCGACAAGAACTCGCAGGAGCTCTCGGTGGAAGGTGTGCTCCGCTCACAGGACGTCACCAACGCCAACGAAGCTGACGGCGATCGTCTCGCCGACGCGAAGATCATCGTGAAGCAGAAGGGCAAACTCGGAAAGACGCGCGGTGGCATCATCGGCCGCATCGTCGGGTTGATCTGGCCATGAGCACCTCACGTTCGTTCGCGCCGTGGCAGCTCGCGTGTATCCTCGCACTCGGGCTGGTGCTCGGCCTGGTGCTCGCCATCACCATCACGCCGCGCGTCGCGCTGGCGCAGGAACCGCGCATCGCGGACATCACCATCGAAGGCTCGGCGGTGCCGCAGCGCCTGGTGGGCTACGGACTGGTCGTGGGCCTCGACGGCACCGGCGACCGCTCCATGCAGACGCGTGAAGGCGGGATGACCGTGCAGTCGGTGGTGAATCTGCTCAAGCGCTTCGATCTCGAAGTGCCCATGGAGATCCTGCGCACGGCGAACGTCGCCGCAGTGTTGGTCACCGCCGAGGTATCGCCGTACCTGCGGCCGGGCGGACGCTTCGTCACACACGTCGCGGCACTGGGTGACGCGCGCTCGCTGCGCGGTGGGGTGTTGTGGGTGACACCGCTCGTGCTCGGCCCGAACGGTCCCGCCTACGCGACCGCCCAGGGTGCGCTGGTGATCGATGAACCCAGCAACACCACGGCCGGGTCCACTCGCGTCCGCTGGAGCCCGCGCGCGTCTGCACCGGTGAACCACGCGGTCGTGCCCGACGGTGGCGTGCTCGAGAACGATCTGCCCAAACCCAGCACCGCGCTTGCGACCAAGCTGTTCCTGCGCGAACCCGATTTCACCACCGCGCAGCGCATCTCTTCGGCCATCAACGCGGCGCTCGGCGAAGGCAAAGCGAAGGTGGAGGATCCGGGTTCGATCGCGCTCGAGCTCACCGGCACCACCGACGAGAAGGCCGAAGCATTCGGCAAGCTCCGCGAACTCCGCGTGCGGCCGCTGGTGCGCAGCGCCATCTATTTGGATGCGCGCAGCGGCCTCGTGGTCGCCGGTGGCGAGGCGACGGTCGGTGCGGCCGCGGTACGTCA
This sequence comes from Gemmatimonadaceae bacterium, assembly GCA_020853635.1. Taxonomy (GTDB): domain Bacteria; phylum Gemmatimonadota; class Gemmatimonadetes; order Gemmatimonadales; family Gemmatimonadaceae; genus Pseudogemmatithrix. The sequence continues at coordinate 6,692 of JADYYN010000008.1, read as the reverse complement.
CGGGCGGATCGGACTGACAATCGCCGGTGCGGCAGGTGCCGCTGCGGCCGCCAACGCGGCAGCGCCGCGCGATACCGCGAACGCTGCAGCTACAGCCAACGCCGGCAGCGCCGATGTCCCGCTGCGTCTCCCAGTCGGCACCTCGGTGCTCGAAGTCACCGCCGCGCTCCGCGCGGTGGACGCCCAGCCCCAGGAAGTGGCGGCCATCCTGCTCGCCCTCCGTCAGGTCGGCGCGCTGCCGGTCGAGGTGATCATCCGATGACCGCACCCATCTCAGGCCTCGGGGCCAGCGCGTCCGTGGGCGCGCCGGTCACGGCGCCCAACCGCGACCGCCACGAAGCCAAGCTCAAGGAGTCCGCCAAGCAGCTCGAGGCGCTCTTCGTGCAGCAGCTCTTCACCGCCATGCGCGCCAACGTCCCCACCGACGGGATCCTCGAAAAAGGCCCCGGCGAGGACCTGTTCACCTCCATGCTCGACCAGAAGGTCGCCGAGACCGTCGCCGCCCGGGACCGGGGGCCGGCCGACCTCTCCGCGTCACTCTTTGATGCGCTCCGTCAACGACTTGGCTCTCCGGCCGATACTCCGCGCTAGGGTCCTCTCACACGTACACGGCCATGGCTATCCCTTCAGTGATCACGCCTCCGCACGGCACACCCACCGGACCCGTCCTCGGCTCGGCGCAGTTGGTGCGCGCGCTCCGCGACGAACACAACGTGCTCGAGGACCTCGTCGCCACGCTCGACCGGCAACGCAAGGCCGTCGCGACCGATGACATCGACGCGGTGAACGACTCCGTTTTCGTGGCCCATCGCCTGCTCGGCGCCTACCGCGAGGCACGCAGCCGCCGCCGTTCGGCGGTCATCCTCGCGTGTGGCGGGGGTGAGGGCAGCGTCGAGGACCTGCCGCGCGCCTTGGGCGTGCGCATGACCGACGACGAGCGCCACGCCTCCGACGCGCTGCGCGATGCGGCGCGCCGCTTGGTGGATGTCGTCGATCAGAACCGCCGCCTGCTCCACGCCGCGATGTCCAACGGCGACAGCTTCCTGAAGGTGCTCACCGGCGCCTCGCAGCAGATGCCGCAGGCGTATCCCGTGAACAACCGGCCGTCGCTGCCCGTCGGACGCCGGCTCGTCGACCTGCGAGGCTGAGCCATGTCACTCGGATCGGTCCTCAACACCGCCCGCTCCGGCATGCTCGCGTCACAGCGTGCCGTCGAAGTCACGGCGAACAACATCGCGAACGCCTCCACGCCGGGCTACAGCCGCCAGCGCGTCGAGCAGTCGACGATGATCCCCGAGCGCTACGCCCAGGGCGAGTTCGGCGCCGGCGTGGTGATCGAAGGGTCCACACGCGCCCGCGACGTGTATCTCGACGCGGCGTTCCGTCGGGCTTCCGGTGATGCGGCGGGTGGCAACATCCGCTCCAACATGCTGGGCCGTATGGAAGCGCTGCTCGATGAACCCAGCGACACCGGACTCAGCGCTGCACTCGACACGTTCTACAACGCCTGGAGCGATTTCGCCGCGCGACCCACGTCGGCCAGCGCGCAGACCGCCGTGCAGCAGGCCGGTGCCGCCGTCGCCGAGCAGTTGAATCGCGCGGGCAATCAATTGGCGTCGCTCGCGGGTGAGGTGCGCACCAAGTTCGACGGTGTGGTCACCGAGGTGAACGACATCACCGCGTCGATCGTCGAGCTCAACCGCTCGATCGTCGCGCTTGAGTCCGATGGTCACAGCGCCAATGCGCTGCGCGATGCCCGCGACGTCAAGCTCGACCGCCTCTCTGAACTCACCGGCGCCGAAGTGATCGAGCGCGACAGCGGCTCGGTGGGTGTGCTGGTGAACGGCCTCATGCTCGTCGACGGCGTGGACCGTCGTGAGATCGCGGCCACCACCATCAATGGTGCGCTCGAAGTCACGCGTGCCGACCTGCCGAACCGTCCGCTGCAAGTCGGCGGCGAACTCGGCGGCATTCGGTTGGCCTCCAGCGGCGACATCCCGCGCATGCAGGCCGAGCTCGACAGTTTGGCGCGCGGCCTCGTGGAGAGTGTGAACGCCATCCATCGCACGGGTGTGACCTGGTCGGGCACACCGCCCGTGTCCGCGAACGCGGGTGACTTCTTCGCGAGCGACCCGCTCGTCGCGGCGGAGCTCGATCCGCTGCGTACCGCGCGCGGCATTCGGCTCGACAGCGCCGTCGCCGCCAATGCCAGTGCGATCGCCGCGTCCCCCGCGACGGCCACCGGCCCCGGTGACTCGTCGCTCGCGCTGCAGCTCTCGCAGTTGCGCGACCGACCGGTGCCGTTCACCGACTCCACGGGCGCGACCATCGCGACCGAGTCCGCGGGTGACTTCTTCCGCCGCATCGCCACCGACACCGCGTTCCTCGCGCGCAGCGTGGGCGATCGTGCGGAAGTCGATGGCGCGCTCACCAACCAGGCCGACACGCGGCGTCAGGAAGTGAGCGGTGTGTCCGTGGACGAAGAGCTCGTGCGCTTGATCAAGTTCCAGCAGGCGTACGCGGCCGCGGCACGCATGATCCAGACGGTCGATCAGATGTCGCAGACCCTGCTCGACATCCGCCGGTGATCCCGGCGCGTTCGGCATGCTGATCCTCACCCGTCGCGCCGGCGAAGCGATCCTGCTCGCAGGCGGGATCCGCGTGAGCGTCATCGCCACCGAGCGCGGACAAGTCCGCCTCGGGATCGAGGCGCCGCCCGAGATCACCATCCTGCGACAGGAGATCGTCGACGACATCACGGCGGGCACCGTCGCAGCGGTCGCGACACCCGAGGCGCTCAAGCGACTCGGCCTCAGGCCGCCTCAGGCGCTGCCAGCAGTGTTGCCAGCGCGCTCCAAACGTCGTGCCTCTGCGAGTGTGGGCGCGGACCAGAACACGTCACCCATCGTCGAGACCGCTTCGACTGATCCATCGCGCACACGCAAGGAGAAACGCAGCGTACCGTCTCCGTCGACCGCCGCATCGCAGGCCGCCAAGAGCTGACGCCGCACCTTCCAGGGCTCGGCGAGTATCGGCTCGACGGTCGATTCCTCGAGTGTGATCGTGCACGGGCGTTCCACGTGCCACGCAAGCAACGCCACGACATCGGCGGCGATCTGTCGCGGATCGAGCGGTTCGGCGCGCGCGTGATCGGGCAACAACGAGCGGAGATGTCCGTGCAACGCGAACACACGGTCGGTCGTGCGCGAGAGATCCTCCTGCGCCCGTTCCACCGCAGCGGCGCCGTCGAAGCGCAGCGCGTTGCCCACGCCATCGAGCGCGGTGGCGAGGTTCGCGAGCTCGTGCAGCATGCCGCGCATCACCAGCGTGACCACCGCCGATTCGGCCGCCTCGACCGCGCTCGGACCCAGGGACTGGTTCACCGACTGGTTCGCCGTCACGAGGACGCTCCACCGGTCACGTTCAGGGGTCGGAGGCCGATACTGGGGATGTCGGCGGCGCTGCCACGGAGGGTGCGCCGCCATTTCCCCTGAATCCCCTGGACCCCCGTGCAACTCATCGTCGGGTTCGTCATCGTCTTCGGAAGCATCCTTGGTGGCTACACCATGCACCACGGCCAGATCGGCGTGCTGCTGCAGTGGTCGGAGTTCATCATCATCGGCGGCGCCGCCATCGGCGCGTTCGTCGTCGCGAATCCCGTGTCCGTGATCAAGGGGAGTGTCGCACGGATGACCGGACTTCTCAAGCCCGACCCCTACGTCGCCAAGACCTACAGCGACCTCCTGCAGATGATCTACGAGATCATGCAGATCGCCGCACGCGACGGCCTCGTGGGCCTGGACCAGCACATCGAAGATCCCGAGAAGTCATCGGTCTTCAAGAAGTATCCGTTCTTTCTGTCCAACCATCACGCCGTCGCGTTCTTCACCGACACGCTCAAGTCGCTCTCGTCGGGTGCCATCGAGGACCACCACCTCGCCGACGTGCTCGACGCCGACCTGGAGAAGCATCACCACGAAGAGAAGCTGGTGCCCGCCGCCATCACGCAGATGGGCGACGCCATGCCCGGCTTCGGCATCGTGGCCGCGGTGCTCGGCGTGGTCATCACGATGGGTGCCATCGGCGGCTCGGCGTCGGTCATCGGTGAGAAGGTCGCCGCCGCCCTCGTCGGTACCTTCCTCGGCATTCTGCTCGCGTACGGCGTGATCGGCCCGATCGTGAGCGCCATCAACAGCCGCATCGAGTCGGAGCACGCCTACCTCGGTGTGCTGCGCGCGGCGCTGCTCGCGTTCGCGCGCGGTGATGCGCCAAAGCAGACCGCCGAAGCCGCGCGTCGTTCACTCGAACCGCACGTGCGGCCGAGCTTCAGCGACCTCGAAGCCTTGATGAAGGCCACCAAGTCCCAGACGGCATAGCCAGGACCTCGTATGCCTCCGGCCTCGAAAGACAAGAAGAAGATCATCATCAAGCGGAAGAAGGGCGGCGATCATGGCGGCCACCACGGCGGATCGTGGAAGGTCGCCTACGCCGACTTCGTCACCGCGATGATGGCCTTCTTCCTCGTCATGTGGATCGTGGGCATGGACGACAAGGCGAAGGAGTCCGTGCAGGGCTACTTCTCCAATCCGGTCGGCTTCAAGAAGGGCTTCGGCTCGGGCTCGAGTCCGCTCGCGTCGGGGCAGGCCCCGGTCGTGACGGCGCGCTCCACGCCCCTGCCCGCCCGACTCGCCGAAGAAGCCGCACTCAACGCCGTGCAGGAGCGCCTCGAAGCCGCCTTCTCGGGAGAAGATCTTGAAGGCCTCAAAGAGCACGTCGATGTGACCGTGACGCACGAAGGCCTGCGCATCGAATTCGGCGAAGGCCTCATCGGCGACGCGACGTTCTCGTCGGGTTCGGCGGTGATGACCTCGTCGATGCTGCGCGCGATCGCAATCCTCGGCTCCGAGATCGCACCGCTGCCCAACTCCATCATCATTGAAGGCCACACCGACGCCGTGCCGCTCCTGCGCCCCGGCGGGTATTCCAACTGGGAGCTCTCGTCCGACCGCGCGAATGCGGCGCGGCGCGCGCTGCAGACCCAGGGAGTCGATCAGGCGCGCATCGTGTCGGTCCGGGGCTTCGCCGATCGCAATCCCAAGATCCCGGACTTCCGCGAGGATCCCCGGAATCGACGAGTGTCCATTCTGCTCCCGTTCAGGACTCCGGAGTCGGGTGATACGCGCGAAAACATGGACACGGGTGACGCTGTAGTCACGCCTAATGCCGCGGCCCCCGCCGGGGACCCGGGCGCCGCCGCGCCGCCGCAGGAACCGTGACCCGGCGCACAGTGTAACGTGTTGCAGTGGTGTAGTTTGAGGGAACGCGGAGGGTCAACCGTTCACCCATCCTCGTTGCCGTCGTCGGTACTGTTCGTCCGCTAGATAATGCCCTCCGTGACCCCTTTGTCCACCCCGCCTGTCCAGCATAGCAGCGCGCGCGCCCGAGTGCTCCTCCTCGTTGAGGATGAGCAGTCATTGTTGCGCGCGTTCGCGCATGCGTTCGAGCGCAGTGGGTTCGAGGTCCTCCAGGCCATCGACGTGCCGTCGGCGCTCAAGCATTGGGACCGCGACGCCGATCGCATCGCCATTGTCGTCTCCGACGTGCAGATGCCCGGGCCGCCGATCGAAGAACTGATCTCCGCCGTGCGCGCCCGCGACGACCTCTCGCCGCCCATCCTGCTCATGTCGGGTGAGCTGCGCGGCACCGAGTCGCGCATCAGCTCGCTCATGCAGTCGGTGAACGCGTTCCTGCCCAAGCCGCTGCGGATCGACACGCTGCGCGCCGAGGTCGAGCGCCACCTCTCGGTGCTACCGCCGGGCTGACCCGCTCCGGCTCGGCCACACGGCGAGCATCGAGAGCACCACCGCAAGCAAGGCCATCGCTGCACGACGTTCGTCGTGGATGCCGAGCACGCCCGCGAGCATCGCGCCCGTCGCCGCTGCGCCCAGCGTCGCCGCCACGGCCACCGCCGCGCCCAGGCGCCACAACACGATCTGCACCAGCACCACCACCGGCACCAACCCGCCCCACGGCGAGGGCAGGAGCCAGATGAGGAGCGCTGACGCGAGCATGGCGTTCACCAGCGCGAGGCGCACCAGACGCGCCGGCACGGCGATGTGCCCCACCCGTGCGATCGGCTGGATCGGGGTGGCGGTACGTGGTGTGGCGATGAGGCGCGTCTCGGTGGCTTCCATCACCATTGAGTATCGGTCGATATCTTCTTCTCTGTGCCCCCCGCTCCCGGTGAACTGCGAGGCCTCGCCGCCCTCTTCCTGAAGCTCGGCACCACCGCCTTCGGTGGGCCGGCCGCGCATATCGCGATGATGGAGGACGAGGTCGTCACGCGACGGCAGTGGATGACGCGCGAGGCGTTCTTGGACCTGGTGAGCGCGTCGAATCTGATTCCGGGGCCCAACAGCACCGAGCTCGCGATCCACATCGGATGGCAACGCGCGCGATGGGCGGGTTTGCTCGTGGCCGGGCTCGCATTCATCCTGCCCGCGATGGCGATCGTGTGGGGCATCGCGGCGCTGTATGTGAAGTACGGAACCTTGCCCGCGGCGACCGGGCTGCTTGCGGGTGTGAAGCCGGTGGTACTCGCCATCGTCGCGATCGCGCTCTGGCGATTGGCGCGCAGCGCACTGCACTCGGCGATCACGTTGTCGTTGGCGCTGCTGGCCGCGCTCGCGGTG
>JADYYN010000007.1 GCA_020853635.1 Gemmatimonadaceae bacterium | reverse complement strand
GGTACGTGGTGAGGTACATCAGCCCGAGCATCACGAGAGTGGAGATCCCGATCATGACAGCGAGGCGTGCGTACTTGGACATGGGAAGCCCTCCGTGGTTGAATGAATGTGGCGGGATCGTCGCCACGCGCGCGTCGCCACGCCGTTCCTTCCGCCGCCCTCCACATACTCGTGCGTATCCCATCAACACTCGATCAGCGTACCAGAGACTCGGCCGCCTTTGCGACAGACGCAATGCGAATCGCCGTGAAGGGTTAGGTCAGCCAGCACCCTGGAAGATCGTCGTCCGGCTTGCGTCGCAGATCCCTTCGCCCCGACCGTTACGGCCGCGATCGTCATTCGGTATGAAGCATTCCGTCATGACGTGGTCGATCGACCGGGGACCCGAGCACGCGCACGGCAAGACCGGCGAAAGCCGGCGACACTCATTCTCGAAGCTGTCGCACCACCGCGGTTCCACCCCGGTCGGGCTACCGAACGCCTCGCGAATGGTGACAGGTGCAGGCGCTGAGCCGGAACGCGGCGCGGCTCTCCGAGCAGGTGTCACCACTTCGATGGCCGCCGACACACACGCCTACGCGGGAGAGGCATGACTCCCGATGGCAACCATCCGGTCCTGGTCCGCCCCAAGGGCGAAGTGTTGGTAGTCGTCGCATGCCGCGTCTGACATTCGATCGCCGGTTGACTATCAGTCGAGGGGGGCGTCTGTCCCCGGCAACTCTCAACGGATGTGAAGCCGAATGACTACGGGTCCACGGTAGCGCGCCAGCAGCCACACCGTATTGTACTGAGCGCCCTGACGGCGGCGCTACCATACCGGTCTACGTGTCCGGAAGGCGGTCGGGCGGCAGCGCCGCCTCGTGGAGGCAGGATTGGCGCGTCCGCCTGCCGGCATCCAGATGACCCACTGCAACACAACCTGTTGTTCGCGGTCCGCGAGCATCGTCCAGTCCTACGAATATGTCGACCACCGTTTGGACCATCGGGCACTCGACACGTGACCGCGACGCTTTTCTCTCGGTTCTGCGCGCGTTTGATATCGAACTCGTCGCCGATGTTCGTCGCTTCCCCGCCTCACGGCGTCTCCCGCAGTTCAACACGACGGCGCTCGCCGAATGCCTGGCCACCGAGGGCATCGCCTACCGTTGGTTTCCTTCGCTGGGCGGCAGGCGACGGTCGAATGCCGCCTCGCGCAACCTGGGTTGGCGGCATCCCGCCTTCCGGGCGTACGCCGATCACCTGGAGAGTGAAGAGTTCGCCCAGGGACTGTTCGAACTGACCATGCTGGCGTCGGAACTGCGCACTGCCGTGATGTGCGCGGAGATCCTCTGGTGGCGATGCCATCGGCGTCTCGTCGCTGACGTACTGGTGGCGCTGGGCATGACCGTCGTGCATATCCGTACTGCAGACGTCGCGGAGCGTCATCACCTCGCACCGCCGGCGCGACTCGTTCGCGGTCGACTCGCGTACGACGTCGAGCAGGACATCGAGTACGGCGCTGGACCGACGGGAGACGGGTAGCACGGGTGTCCGTGCACCTGCGTCACACGCCGGGGTGTCGACAACCGCTGGTTCGGACGTGCGGCCGGAGCGGTTGGCGTCGGTCCAGCCCGTACCTTCCACTCGTCACCGCAGTGCCATGGATCTCAACGCAAGAGTGATGTGATGACTCCAGATAGCGGGTCCCCCTACCTCGAGCCGACGCAGGAGTCGGGCCGCGACCTCATGATACGGGGCATCGAAGGAGAAGTCGTCATGCTGAACCTGCTTCGGTTCCGCGATGTCGCCGACTACTCAGCCACCCCGGATCTGGCACCCGACACGCCGATATCGGGTGCGGAAGCGTACGCACTCTACATCGAACACACGATTCCGCACCTGCGCGCATCAGGGGGCGATGTCGAATTCATCGGTGAAGGTGGCGCCTTCCTCATCGGCCCATCCGATGAGCGATGGGACATGGTCTTGCTGGTCCGGCACCGGAGTGTGCAGACCTTCATTTCCTTCGCCTCGAATGAGGCCTACCTCGGTGGCATGGGACATCGCCTGGCCGCGATATCGGACTCGCGCCTCCTCCCCAGCGTCGCGCGCCGCTGAGTCCGACCTGCCTTGGTCGTCCATCGTGGAGGCTGGCGCCCGGGTGTACGGACATTCGAGTTGCCATGGGAAGGCATCCATCCAGCATTTGCAGCCGACGACGTGCGGCGTCCGGATGGCCATCGCGCGGACGCCTCACGGGCGATCGGGCTGGGCAGCAGCGCATCCCGATCAACGACGAACGACGGTCGCATGTCCGTCGGACGCCGACCGATCGGCTGTGGCGCCGACCCGCGCGCCATCGTCAGGGAGAACTCGACCGCACCGAACACTCGGACACAACCCTCCGACACAGGGATGACATCTCGCGGATCGCCGATCACATCCTCAGGCGGACGATCAGGAACCTCCCCACAATTCCCGCTTCCCCGCGTCACCCCACGCGAAACAACTCCAACGCCCGCGCATACCGCGCCCGCAGCACCGCGAGAATTCCCACGTGCTCGGGACGCGTGAGCTCCGCGTCACGCTCAAGGATCCGCTGCGCCAGTTCCCGCGCCCGCTCATTGAGCGCCTCGTCGCGCAGCGGATCGGCCACCCGAAAGGTCGCATCGCCACTCTGCTTCTGTCCGAACAGATCGCCCATCCCGCGCAGGCGCAGGTCGGCCCGGGCGATCTCGAAGCCATCCTCCGTCGCGACAAACAGCGAGAGTCGCTCGTGCGCCTCCTCCCCCACGTCGCCAAGCAGGATGCAGAACGACTCCTCGGCGCCCCGCCCGACCCGGCCGCGCAGCTGATGCAGCTGCGAGAGCCCGAACCGCTCGGGATGCTCGATGAGCATGACGGTGGCGTTGGCCACGTCGATGCCGACCTCGATGACGGTCGTGGCGACCAGGATGTCGATCAGCCGGTCGCGAAACTGGCGCATGATCGCATCGCGCTCCTC
>JADYYN010000006.1 GCA_020853635.1 Gemmatimonadaceae bacterium | reverse complement strand
GATCGGCGAGGCGAGCAGCGTCGCATCCGCCTCACTCGGCGGGGCCAGGAACGAGGCCGGCAACTCGCCGAACCCGAACTCCTGCACCGGCGCCGGCGGCGGCTCGATGTCCATGTCCACGTCGTGATACCGATACATGCCGGTGCCCGCGGGGATCAGGTGACCGATGATGATGTTCTCCTTGAGGCCGAGGAGGTTGTCCTTGGCTCCGCGGATCGCCGCATCGGTGAGCACACGGGTCGTCTCCTGGAACGACGCCGCCGAGATGAACGACTGCGTTGTGAGCGACGCCTTGGTGATGCCGAGGAGGAGGGGCTCCGACTGGGCAGCCTTCTCCTTCTTCTTCTTCGCCTTGTCGTTCGCGTCGCGGAACACCGACTTGTCGACGTTCTCGCCCTCGAGGAACTCGGTGTCGCCCGCCTCGGCGATCCGGACCTTCTGGAGCATCTGACGCACGATCACGCCGATGTGCTTGTCGTTGATCTTCACGCCCTGCAGGCGGTACACCTCCTGCACTTCGTTAAGGAGGTATTCCTGCACCGCGCGCGGGCCCTTGATCCGCAGAATGTCGTGCGGATTCACCGGACCCTCGGACAGACGGTCGCCGGCCCGCACGCGGTCACCCTCGTGCACGCGGAGATGCTTGCCCGACTGCACTTCGTACAACTGCGGCTGCTGCGTCTCGTCGAGCGAGCCCGAGCCATCGATGGGCTGCACGAAGATCTCGCGCTTGCCGCGCTTGATGTCACCGAACCGCACCACACCGTCGATCTCGGAGATCGTCGCCGGATCCTTCGGCTTGCGCGCTTCGAAGAGCTCGGCCACGCGCGGGAGACCGCCCGTGATGTCGCGCGTCTTGTACGCCTCACGCGAGATCTTCGCGATCGTCTGGCCCGCCGCCACCTCGGCGCGGTCCTCGATGATGAGCTGGGCGCCCACCGGGATCACGAAGTCACGCACCTTCTTCTCCTTCCCGCCCTTCACCTGCCAGATCTCGATGTGCGGGTGGAGCTTCTTCTCACGGTCTTCGATGACCACGCGCTGACGCAGGCCGGTGAGCTCGTCGAGCTCCTCGGACACCGTCTCGTCCTCGACGAGATCCACGAAGCGGAGTTCACCCGCGACGTCGGCGATGATCGGGTTGGTATACGGGTCCCACGTGAAGATCACCTGCTCCTTCTTCACGGTGTCGCCGTCCTGCACCGCGAGCACGGCGCCGAGCGGCACCTGGAGACGCGCCATGATCGGCGCGTTCTTGTCGGCCGTCGCGCGGACGAACAACTCGCCCTCGTACGACGTCACGACTTCCTGCCCGTCGGGGTTCGTCACGTTCACGAGGCGGTCACCGAACTCGATCACGCCGGTCACCTTCGACTTGCGCGCCGTCTGTTCGGCGATACGCGCCGCCGTACCACCGATGTGGAACGTACGCAGCGTGAGCTGCGTGCCCGGCTCGCCGATCGACTGCGCAGCGATGATGCCCACGGCTTCGCCCAGGTCCACCATCTGCATGGTGGCCAGGTTGCGGCCGTAGCACATCCGGCAGAGACCACGCTTGGCCTCGCAGGTGAGCACCGAGCGGATCTTCACCGTCTCGATCCCCGCCTCCTCGATCGCCGTCGCCGTCTCTTCGTCGATCATCTGACCGGCTTCCACCAAGAGCTGCGGGCGTCCCGCCTCGTCGAGCAGCTGCGGATCGACCACATCCTCCTGCGCCACGATCCCGACAATGCGCTCGGCCAACGGCTCGATGATGTCTTCGCCTTCCTTCAGCGCGCCGATCTCGAGGCCCATCACCGTGCCGCAATCCTCTTCGGAGATCACCACGTCCTGCGCGACGTCGCAGAGACGACGCGTCAGATAGCCGGCGTCGGCCGTCTTGAGCGCCGTGTCGGCGAGACCCTTGCGGGCGCCGTGCGTCGACGAGAAGTACTCGAGCACCGAGAGACCTTCACGGAAGTTCGACTTGATCGGGTTCTCGATGATCTCGCCGATGCCGCCGGTGAGCTTCTTCTGCGGCTTCGCCATCAGGCCGCGCATGCCGGCCAGCTGACGGATCTGGTCGCGGCTACCACGCGAGCCGGAATCGAACATCATGAACACGGTGTTGAAGCCGTTCTGCGACTCGCGCATGCGCTTCACCATCGCGTCGGCGATGTCGTTGTTCGCGTGCGTCCACGTGTCGATGACCTTATTGTAGCGCTCACCGTTCGTGATGTTGCCCGTCTGGTACGCACGCTGGAACCGGTTCACGCGCTGCGCCGCCTCTTCCAGCAACGTCTCCTTCTCGGCCGGGATCTCGAGATCCTCGATGCCGATGGACACGCCACCGCGGGTCGCATTGCGGAAGCCGAACTCCTTCAGGCGATCGAGGAACGCGACCGTGCCCGCGAGCCCCGCCTTGCGGTAGGACTCGAACACGAGTTCGCCGAGCGCCTTCTTCTTCATCTCACGGTTCTGGAACGGCAGCTCCGGCGGCACGATGCCGTCGAACAGCACGCGCCCCGCGGTCGTCGTCGTCCAAGCCTTGGTGCCATCGGGCTGACGGCCGAAGTAGCGCACCGCCGAATGCACGGTGAGCTGCCCGAGCGCCAACGCCATCTCGATCTCCGACGCCGAGCTGAACGTGCGGAGGTTGATCTGCGCCTTCATATCCTTCATGAGCGCCTCGAACCCGACCGGCGCCTTCGTCGCGAAGTAGCAGCCGAGCACGATGTCCTGCGACGGCTCCGCCACCGGACGACCGTCCGACGGCTTGAGGATGTTGTTCGACGACAGCATCAGCACGCGCGCCTCGAGCTGCGCCTCGTACGAGAGCGGCACGTGCACGGCCATCTGGTCGCCGTCGAAGTCGGCGTTGAACGCCGCGCAGACGAGCGGATGGATGCGGATCGCCTT
>JADYYN010000005.1 GCA_020853635.1 Gemmatimonadaceae bacterium | reverse complement strand
GGGCACGGCGGTGCGGGATTCGGGGGGTTTTGGTGCCCGGGGGGGGCGCCCTGGGAGCCCGCGCGGCCGCCCCTCTCGGGCGTCGCTCCGCGCGCCCGGCGGCCGGGTCGGCCGAGGCGGGCTCCGGGGGGCTCCCCCCCCCGCATCGTCGTTCCCGAATCGCTTTTCGCCTTGCTAGGGCGCTTCGACCCGGCGAAAGCTCGGCGAGATCGCCGAACCCGTCCGGGGGTGGGTTGAGCTGACGACGGCCGCCGCCTGTCGTTCAGCTCCCCGCGCGAGCGATTCCGTGCGCAAGCAGGCAGGAAGATCCGTGAGCGCGAGGTAGAGGAACGCCGCACAGGCGACGCGGCCGCAGGACGAGCGAAGCGAAGTCCGAGAGCGTCGCCGACGCGGCGTTCCTCGACCGAGCGCCCGCGCGGAACCCAAAAGCACCGCAGTGCGCGAATGCGAGCAAGGAAACTACATTTGGGGTCGTGACCGACCTCACCCTCCCCGCCGACCTGCCGCTCCTCGCGCTGCGCTCGACGATCGTCTTCCCCGGCGGACGCATCGCCGTGCAGGTGGCCAGCGCCGAGAACCTCGCGCTGCTCGCCGCGCACCCGGAAGAAGGGGCAACGGTGCTCTGCATCCTCGACCCGGAGGAGCGCGACGGGGTGCCGCTGCGCGCCGAGGGCCGCGTGGGTGTGATCGCGCAGCTCACGGATCGTGGACGCCGTGAAGGCGGCCTGGTGCAGGTCACGCTCGTGGGGCGTACGCGCGCCCGCGCGGTCTCCGCCGCACGCGACAGTGTCGCCGGCTATGCCTTCGCGCGCGTCGAAGCGGCCGACGAGGACGTACGCGATGCCGCGAGCGCCAAGTTGCTCATGCACCGCGTCATGCTCGCGGCCGAGTCGCGCGTGGAGCTCGACACCACGTTCCCGGCCGAACTCCCTGCCCTGCTCAAGCGCGAGATCGCCAAGCCCGCCCGCTTCGCCGATCTCGCCGCCGCGCGCGGCGCGCTGCGTCCCGCGGAGAAGGACGAAGTGGTGCAACGGCTCGACGTGGTCGCGCGGCTGGAGTTCATCGCCGAACGCTTCGAGCGTGAGGCGGCCAAGGCGAAGGTGCACGAGGAGCTGCGGCACGAGACCGAGCGTCGCATCGACAAGCACCACCGCGAGTTCTTCCTGCGCCAACAGCTTCAAGCCATCAAGAGTGAACTCGGCGAAGCCGAGCACGGTGAGGGCGAGACGGTCGAACTGCTGCGGCGCGTGGAAGAAGGTGCGCTGCCCGAACACGTCGCCAGCGAAGCGCGGCGCGAGATCGAACGCCTGCGTGCGCTCTCGCCGGCGTCGAGCGAACATCAGGTGCTGCGCAACTACCTCGAGTGGGTGCTCGCGCTGCCGTGGAAGAAGGCCAGTGGCGACGATCGCATCACGCTCGAGAAGGTCGAGGCCGCACTCGACGGACGGCACTACGGTCTGCATGAGGCCAAGGAACGCATCCTCGAGTACCTCGCGGTGCGTCAGTTGCGCGGCGACCGCGGCAGCGATCCGCACGGCCCCATCCTCTGCTTTGTCGGACCGCCGGGCACGGGCAAGACCTCGCTGGGCGAGGCCATCGCTGCGAGCATCGGGCGCGGATTCTATCGCATCTCGGTGGGCGGCGTGCGCGACGAAGCCGAGATCCGCGGACATCGGCGCACGTACGTGGGCTCGCTCCCGGGCCTGCTCCTGCAAGCCATGCGTCGCGTGCAGACGAACAATCCGGTGCTCATGATCGACGAGATCGACAAGATGAGCAGCGGGGGCAACGGCGGTGATCCGACAGCGGCCATGCTCGAGGTGCTCGATCCCGGGCAGAATCACGCTTTCACCGATCACTATCTGAACCTGCCGTTCGATCTCTCGTCGGTGCTGTTCATCTGCACGGCGAACAACCTGTTCGACATCCCGCCTGCGCTGCGCGACCGCCTCGAGGTGATCCGCATCGCCGGCTACACCGTCGAGGAGAAGGTCGAGATCGCGTGGCGCTATCTCATGCCGCGCCTGCTCGACGAACACGGCATCACGGACCTCGACCTGCAGTTCACGGACGAGTCGCTGGCGCTGATCGCCAATCGCTACGCGCGCGAGGCGGGGCTGCGCTCGTTCGAGCGGCAACTCGCGGCGCTCATGCGCAAACGCGCCAAGCGCAAAGCCGAGGGTGAGACCGGCGCGTGGATCGTCGATCAGGCGCGCATCGAAGACGTGCTCGGTCCGCCACGCTGGGCACCCGAGGAAGCCGAGCAGGAGCCGGAGATCGGTACCGTGACCGGCCTCGCATGGACGAGCAACGGCGGCGAGCTGATGACGATCGAAGCGCTGCTCATGCCGGGCAAGGGCAAACTCACCGTCACCGGACAACTCGGCGATGTCATGCGCGAGTCGGTGGATGCGGCGAGCTCGTATGTGCGTTCGCGCGCGAAAGCGCTCCGTGTCGCCGACCCGGAGATGAAGGAGAGCGACCTACACGTGCACTTCCCCGCCGGGTCGGTCCCGAAGGATGGACCGAGCGCTGGTGTGGCCGTGACGTTGGCGATCGCGAGTGTGATGAGCCGGCGCCCGGTGCGTCGCGATGTGGCGGTGACAGGCGAAGTGACCTTGCGCGGGAAGGTGCTCGAGATCGGGGGTGTGAAGGAGAAGGTGCTCGCCGCGTATCGCGCGGGCCTGCGCACGGTGGTGCTGCCTGCCGCCAACGCAAAGGACCTGCGCGACCTGCCCGACGAAGTGCGCAGTGCGGTGACGTTCAAAACCGTCAGCACCATGGACGAGGTGATCGAGGCCATGCTGCTGCCGATGCGGCCGAATGGATTCGCCGAGGACTTGCCGCTGTTCGACGAAGTCTCCAAGGACATCGCGTAGTGGCCGCGGCGAAGGGCCGACGCGCGAGCACCGCGCGCCCGTGGGTGGTGCGGACCTCCCGGCGCCACGGCCGCGGCGTGTTCGCGATCGCGACCATCAAGGCCGGCACGCACATCATCGAGTACACGGGAGAACTGATCAGCGAGGCCGAAGGCGAGCGACGCTACCCCACGATGCCCGACGGGCACGAGGAGCCGGAGCACACGTATCTGCTCACGCTCGACGAGCGGCGCGTGATCGACGCGAACGTGGGCGGCAACGAGGCCCGGTTCATCAATCACTCCTGCGAACCCAACTGCGAGCCCATCGCGTTCGGCGACCACATGTGGATCGTCGCGGTGCGCGACATCAAGCCCGGCGAGGAGCTCGCGTACGACTACGCGATCGAACTCGACGAACCGCACACGCCGGCGCGGAAGAAGCGCTTCCCCTGCCGCTGCGAGGCGACGCGCTGCCGCGGATCGATCCTCAAGCCGAAGTACCAGCCGCTGCATCAGCTGGTGCGCGCGGCGATCCGGAAGTACGGGCCGCACGCGTAGTCGCACCGCGCGGTCTCCTGCACGCCGCGCTCAGTCGTTCTTCGCGAGCAATTCGTCCACGTCGGCGCGGAGATCGGCCATCTCGGCCGAGAACTCCTCCACCGACTGCTTCGGCACAAGACTCGGCGAGACGGTGCGGATCTCCGACGAGAACGCCGCCGCCGACGTGAACTGATCGTCGTCGACCAGGGCGAACGCGCCGAGCAACGCGAGCAGCACCGCACTCACCGTGGCGCCCACGCGCCAGCGCGCGACGCGGCTCAGGTGCGACGAGAATGCCAAATGTCCGGACACGAGTGCGGCCAGCACCACGAGCAGCAACCCCGTGTAGAGCACCGGGGCCACCCGGTTCTCCGGCAGGAAGAACTCGATGGTGTTCTTGAGCTGGTCACCGAGATCGAACGCGATCCACGCCGCCGCGATCACAGCGAGGTGCGCGAGGAAGGCGAACTTCCCCGTAATGACCCGCGCCGCGACGGCCCAGATACCGGCCCACAGGATGAACGCCACCGCGACGCCGAGTGTGACACCGAGCACCTGTGTGCCCGCGTCGAGTTCGGAACTGCCCAACCAGCCTTCTGCGCCGGTGAGGAGGAGCGCGCCGACGACCAGACCTATCCGCCCGCTGGTGCGCTCGTGCCAACGTGGCGCGCGCGCCGGGGTCGCCACCGACCGCTGCAGCGGCAGTGCGGGCGCGACGGGGGCATCCTCGTCACGAAAGCGCAGCCAGGTCTTGCCCAGCTGGACTTCGGTGCCGTCGCTGAGCGCCACGCGATCCTGCAGCAGCCCAGTGAGCACCTCGATCCGATTGACCGAACCCGCATCCTCGAGCGCATACTGGCCATCGTCGCTGCGGAGCACACGCGCGTGCACGGCATCGACGTGCGGATCCTCGAGGATCACTGCGTTGGTGAGCGCGCGTCCGATGCTCATCGACGGGACGTCCACGCGCACCCGCTGCCGCACGGTCCCGTGCTTCCCGGTGAGCACTTCGATGATCATCGCCATGCGAGCAACCCCAGGAAGCGCGTGGACGCCTGGTCGATGTTCTCGAACGTCGCGCCGGAGAGCGTGAGCGAAGAGACGAGTCCCGCGTTGGAGCGGCCGAGCACGGCGACCTGCAACACCGCGTCGTAGAGCCCGGGCAGCTTCTTCAATCCGCGCAGGCAGAGCACCGCACGCACTGGCGTCGCGGGGGCGGCGACATTCCGCGCGCGGCATTTCCAGACCGTGACGTGTTTCTCGTCGCCGCTCGGGGTGGGATCGAGTCCGAAGCGCGATGTGAACAGCGCGCCGAACCGCGCGGCGTTGAGCCGTTCGCTGGTGATCGCGAGATGTTTCACCGCGACCACGCCCACGCGCTGCTCGCCGGCGACGAACACGTCGTCATCGGTGCCGCAGTTGTGCCAGGTCTGCACGTACATCGGCGTCTTGTCACGGTCGTCGCTGCGCTGCGAGCCGCCCCAGCACCTGAAATACGGGGTGGGCTCCGAGACGACGTTGAACGGTCCCACGTCCACGCGTTTGGGCGCCTCCACGAACAGGGTGCGGAGGTACGAGTCCTGGAAGTCCGTGAGTTGCGCGGTGATCTCGGTGAACGGATCGGGCGCCGCTGCGAACCCCGGCGCACGTACGCGAGCGACCAGCGCGGTCGCCTGCCCCTCCGGCACGAGGAACGATCGCTGCTCACCCATCGTGCTGACATTCACTCCGACCACACGCCCGTCGGACGTGATCGTCGGGCCGCCGCTCATGCCGGGATTGATCGATCCGGTGAAGTGGATCTTCGGCGAGAGGGTGTGTTTGAGATTCCCGTTGTACGTTCCCTCGACGATACTGAGTCCGAGGTCCGACGGATGGCCGAGCGAGTAGAGGCGGTCCCCTTGCCGCAGTGCGACCGGGCCGAGCGTGAAGAAGCTCGGCGTGACGAGCCCGGTGCGCAGGATCGCCAAGTCGTGCACCACGTCGACGGCGACCACCACCGCCGGGATGGCGGTCCCGTCCTGCTGGAGCACCTCCACGCGATTGTCGTCCCGCTCGTGGATGTGATCCGAGATGACGTGGTAGTTCGTGAGCATGAGACCGTCGGAACTCACGAAGAACGCGGTACCGATGGAGCGTTTGGCGCTCGACGACGACTCGATGATCTGGACCTTGAGGATGCGGTCGCTGTAGCGCGCGAAGACCGTCGAGGTCGCGTCGCGGGGGCCGTCCCCGGCTTGTTCCTGCGCGCGCGCCGGTAGCGCGAGCACGCAACAGAGGACGACAGTGGCGAGTCGGGACACGCAGGACATCGTGTGGACCGGAACGGGGGGAGGGGCGCGATCGGCGGCCCGAGACGAAGGCGAAAGCTAGGAAGGGGCAGCCGGTCGCCGCTACGGGCTGGCCTCAGGAGTGCACGCCGACCATACTTTGCTCGATCGTTGCGCTCCCCCCTCTCCGAGACTTGTCGATGTCTGATGTGACCCTCCGGCCACGCTCCGTGACCGAACTCGTCGATGCGACGTTCACCTTGTATCGTCGCGATGCCGGGGCCTACATCATGGTCACGGCGATCGCGAGCGTGCCCGCCCTCATACTCAACATCGTGCTGTTGGGCGGCGGACAGGATCCCACGCAGATCGACTTCACGTCGATCTTCCTCGTCAGCATTGTCTCGCTGGTGAGCTGGGCCTTCATGAACGCGGTGCTCACCGTGCTTGGCGCGGGCGTGTACCTCGGTGACTCGCCCGACGTGGCCGCGGCGGTCCGGAAAGCGATCCCGCACATCGGCACCCTGGTCGGTGTCGCGTTCGTGCGCGGGCTCCTCTACTTCATCGGATTCCTGATGGTCCTCGTGGGGTTGCCGTACTTCTTCTGCATGACGTTCGCATACGAGTCTGCGGTGGTGATCGAGAACCGGGGGCTCGGCGCGGGGTTCGATCGCACCCGTGTGCTCAGCAAAGGCCTCAAGTGGCACATCTTCAAGACGCTGTTCCTGGGCTACTTCATCTATTTCCTTCTGGTGATGGGTGGACTGGCACTGCAGCAGCTCGTCGGTGAGGGCTACCTCGGCATTGTGCTCTCGCAGATGGTCAGTGTGATCGCCTATCCGATCGTCGGCCTGCTCACCATGCTGCTCTACTACGACACGCGGATCCGGAAGGAAGGCTTCGACGTCGAACATCTCGCGCGGTCGCTCGAGCCGTCGGCGGGGACCGCGTTCCCCTGACGCAAGGTCTGACGCTCGTCCCGACTGACACGCTGCCGTCGTGGACGGCGGAGGCGATCCGCGACACCGTGCGCGCGATCGTCGAGGACGACGTCTACCGACGCTCGACGCGCCGCACGCTGCTCGACCGGTTCGGCGATTGGGTCGCCCAACAGATCCGCGAGCTCCTGGACCTCATTCCGCCGATCACGTTCGGGCGGGAGATCCTGCTCGGCATCGCCGCACTGCTGGTGATCGTGCTCGTCGCGCGTCTGGTGATGCGCTGGACCGAAGACAAGCAGCTCGTCGCGGGCGCAGGGACCGCGCGCGGACGTGGCGGTCGTCTCGACCCGTGGCTCGAGGCTGAACGCCTTGCCGCGTCCGGTGACCACCTCGCCGCCGCGCAGGCCCTCTGTGCCGCCTTGCTCGGCGCCTGCGCGCGACGGGGCGAGGTGGTGTTGCATCAATCCAAGACCACCGGCGACTACGCGCGGGAGATGCGACGGCGCAACGCGCCGTCGTTGCCGGCGTTCCAGCGCTTCCGCTCACGCTACGACCGGGTCATCTACGACGCGCAGGCCTGTGATGCGGCGGAGTATGCCGCGCTCGTCTCCGCAGCCACACCGCTCTTGCACATGGAACGGGCCGCATGAGCGACGCAACGAAGAAGCCCGCCGCCGGCGCACCCGCTCCGTGGTGGGTGCGCCCGATGGTCGTGCTCCCGCTGCTGATCGGGCTGTCGTTCGTCGTCGCGCTGCTCACGCCCGAAGCGACCGGTCCGCGCAACGGCGATGGTCGACTGTCGACATTGAACAACGCCCCCATGGGCGGGCGCCTGCTGTGGGATCTCTCGCAACGGAGCGGATGGGTCACCGAGCGTCGACTCACCCCGGCGATGGAATCATCGAACGACATCGTGTACGCGGTGCTGTCGCCCGCGATCGACCTCCGGGCGACCGAGGCACACGAGTTCCTGGAGCACGTGCGTCGCGGTGGAGCGCTGCTGATCTCCGCCGGCGCCGGCGCCAGCGCGCTCACCGACTCGTTGCATCTGGAACCCTCGAAGAGCGGACCGATCATCGAGAGCGTGCGCACCTCGGCCACCTGCGAGGCGGAAGCCGCGGCCGACAAGGCCGACTTCACTTCGCTCTGGTTCGACTTCGAACCCACGCTCTGGGGCCTGACCTGGACGGCGCCGCCGCCGTCGACACCGGTGGAGTTCGCGCACGTGCGGGTCGCGCTCGATTCCGCGGGTGATGACGGCGAGAAGTTCGCGCAGCGACCGGCCATGCTCGGCTTCGCGTACGGCGCCGGCCGCATCGTCGTCGCGAGTGACCCCGACCTCTTCCGCACCGACGCCATGCGGCAGTGCAACACGAGCTTCGACGTCGCGGCGGTACGGGCGCTGGAGTTCCTGCGCGGCGGCAGCGCTGCGCCGCGCACGCGTCTGGTGTTCGATGAGTTCCATCAAGGCCACGGCGCGCATCCCGGCAGCATGGGCGCGGCGATGCGCTACTTCGCCGGCACGGCGACCGGACGCTTCTTCGCCACCATCACGCTCGCCGGGATCCTGCTGCTCATCGCGCTCGCACCGCGCCTCGTGCCACCTGCGCCGGACGGTCGGATCGAGCGGCGTTCACCGGTGGAGCAGGTCGACGCATTGGCCCGGGCATACGAACAGGTCGATGCGACGCAGACCGCCGCGCAACGTCTCGTGCGCGGACTTCGTCGTCGCGTCCAGCGCACGACACCGACGCGCGACCACATCGACGACGCGAACTGGCTCGCTCGGCTCGCGGAGCGCGTGCCGACGCTCGCCAGCGACACGGCGCTCGTCCGTCGCGCCCTCGAGACCTCCCTCCCCCCGGACGAGTTCATTGAACTCGGGCCGGCGATCCATCGGATCGAGTCCACCCTCACGCAACGTTGACCCTCATGCTGACCATCGAACAAGGCGCCGAGCGCCTGCAACGCCTCCGCACCGCGATCGCCGCGCGCATCATCGGCCAGGACGGCGCGATCGACGACGCACTCGTGACCTTCCTCGCGCGCGGGCATCTGCTCATCGAAGGTGTGCCGGGCACGGCGAAGACCCTGCTCGTGCGCGCGCTCGCCGGCGCGTTCGGTCTGCGCTTCACACGCATCCAGTTCACGCCGGACCTCATGCCCAGCGACCTCACCGGCATCTCGGTGATGCGTGATCCGACGCGCGGCTTCGAGTTCCAGCCGGGACCGATCTTCACCGACATCCTGCTCGGGGACGAGATCAATCGCGCGCCAGCGAAGACACAGGCCGCCCTGTTGGAAGCCATGGCCGAGCGCCAGGTGACCACGGATGGCACCACGCGCGCGCTCGATCCGCTCTTCACCGTGTACGCGACGCAGAACCCGGTGGAGCACGAAGGCACGTATCCGCTGCCCGAAGCGCAGCTCGACCGTTTCCTGCTCAAGACCGTCGTGCGGTATACGTCCAAGGAGGCCGAGCTCGCGATGCTCGAGGCGCACGAGGCGGGCTTCGACCCCGAGCGCAGCGGCGAACGCCTCGTCGATGCGCAGCTCACGCGCGATGAAGCGATCAGCCTGCGCCAGTTGGTCGATGGCGTGCGTGTCGCGCCTGAAGTGCGCGAGTACATCGCGACCATTACGCGTGCGACGCGCGACGAAGCCGCGCTGGCCCTCGGGGCCTCACCGCGTGCGACGGTCGCGCTCATGCGCGCCGCGCGGGCCGCCGCGGTGCTCGCCGGCCGCGGCTTCGTGCTCCCCGACGACGTGAAGGAGCGTGCGCCGTCCACGCTGCGCCATCGCGTGGTGGTCGCACCCGAACTCGAGGTCGAAGGGCGCTCCGCCGACGACGTGCTCGACGGCATCCTCAACCGGATCGTCGCCCCGAAGTGATCGCACGGATCCGCCTCCTCGCGCGGTTCGTGCCGGAACGTCGCCTCGCGGCGGCGGTGGCCGTCGCGGCGTTGCTCTGGCTCCTTCCCGCACCGTTCGGCGGATGGGCCGGGCTCGGCCTGCTGCTGGCTCTGGTGCTCGCCACCGCGGTGGAAGCGCTGCGCTTGCCGAACGCGTCCACGCTACGACTGACGCGCGAGGCGCCGACGCACGTCGGGCTCGGTGATGATGAGCAGATGACGTACCGCGTGGAGAACCGCGGCGGCGTGGGGCTCACGGTGCTGCTGCAGGACCGGCTGCCGGACTGTGTGCAAGGCGGCATCGGCCGCGCTGTGTACCAGGTGCCCGCGCATGAGACCTTGGTGATCCCCACGCCGCTGCGCGGCGTCACGCGCGCCGAAGCGGAGCTGGGACCCATCGGCGCGCGCGTGACCACCGGCTGGGGCCTGCTCGCGTGGCGCACGAGCGTGCAGCCGACCGATCGCATCCGGGTGACACCGTCGGTCGCCGGTGTGCGTCGCTTCCGGTTGCTCGCGATGCAGAACCGGCTCGACACCGCCGGCGTGCGCAACTTGCGACGGCGCGGTGAAGGCCAAGGATTCGCCGGTCTCCGCGAGTACGTGCTCGGCGACGACCCGCGGCACATCGACTGGAAGGCGAGCGCCAAACGATCGAAGCTGATCTCGCGGGAGTTCACCATCGAACGCTCGCAGACGGTGCTCACGTTGATCGACGCGGGACGCGGCATGACGCAGCTCGCGGGCGAGTTCTCGCGCTTCGAACACGCGCTGTCCTCGGCGCTGGTGCTCACGGATATCGCGGTGAACGCCGGCGACCGAGTGGGCACGCTGGTGTTCGACGACGCCATCCGGGCGTTCGTGCCCGCACGGCAGAGCCGCGGTGCCCTCCATGCCGTGCGTGATGCGTTCGTGCCCGTCACCGCGAGTTCCCGCGAGCCGGACTACGCGGCGGCGTTCCGCTACCTCGCCACACACCAGCGCAAGCGTGCGCTCATCGTCTTCTACACCGACGTGCTCGGCG
Organism: Gemmatimonadaceae bacterium; assembly: GCA_020853635.1. Taxonomy (GTDB): domain Bacteria; phylum Gemmatimonadota; class Gemmatimonadetes; order Gemmatimonadales; family Gemmatimonadaceae; genus Pseudogemmatithrix. The sequence goes on along the minus strand of JADYYN010000005.1, from coordinate 16,751 downwards.
TGCGGGCGTCGCGCTCGCTGCTCGCCCACGTGACGCGCAGTGCACAGCGGCATCTGTGTCTGGTGGTCGCGCTGCGCAACGACGAACTCTTCGCGCTCGCCGAACCCGGAGCGACGGCCACCCGGACGTCGTTGTTCGACAACGCCTCGGCCGAGGAACTGTTGGCGTCGCGCGAGGAAGCGCTGGAGCGCATGCGACGGGCCGGTGCGGTGGTCCTCGACGTCTCGCCGACGACGATGACCGCCGGAGTCATCAATCGGTATCTGGAACTGAAGGGGCGAGGCGCGATCTGACGCGCGCACCTTGGCGCAGATACACGTAGAGCAACACCGCCGTCACCGCGGAGAAGCTCAGCTTGAGTTCGAGCGGCCACCACGGGATGGGCGAGATGAATCCCTCGATCGGCCCGGCGATGCACAGCAACAGGGCCGCGCCCGCCACGAGGACAATCGCCCGTCGCGCGTTCTCCACGATCGCACGCCGCCGCGTCCGGTCGCCGGGCAACAGCATGCCGGCGCCCACCAGCAGCCCAGCCGCACCGGCGAGACAGATTGCGAACAGCTCCAGCACCCCATGCGGTGCGATGAACGCCGCGATGAGGCTGAGGATGCCTTTGCTCTCGTACAGCCCGAGCACCGCACCGATGCTCAACCCATTGGTGACGAGTACGACGCAGGTGAGCACGCCGGCGGTGGCGCCGGCCGCGAACGCGTTGAACGCCACCTGCACGTTGTTCGCGAGGATTCGCGACGCGGCGGTGGGGCGATACACACTCGGGATGTCCACATACCCGTCGCCGCGTTCCGCCGCGCGCACACCTTCCTCGGCGCGGTCGAGCATCGACGGCGGGAGGAAGATCAGCGCGGCATCCGGATTCCGGGCGACCGTGACCCCGGTCGCGATCATCGGGGCGAAGAGCAGCAGCGCAGCCAACATCACGACCGACGACGAACGCCGGATCTCAGTAGGGACGGCGACGAGCAGAAAATCGAGCACCTGCGTCGGTCGGATGGTGCGGCGTCGGTACAGTAGGTTGTGCGCCGACGACACGAGCCGATTGAGATAGAACAACTCCGAACTCGCGCCACCGCGCGTCGCCGTGCGCAAGCGCGCGAGGTCCGCCGTGAGCTCACGATACTCGGCGACGAACTCGCGGACGCCCTGCTCGCCCAACGACCGCAGGCCACCCTTCTGCGCGACCGCGAGGCGCGCCGCGAACGCGTTCCAGCGCGGCGCGTTGGTCGCGACGATCGCGTGTCGTTCGCGCGCGGCCCCCACGTCGCTGCGCACCGATGCGCCCTGCGCACGTGCCGCGCGCTCGGCCGTGTGCAGCCACATCACCTTCGCGAGCGGCGTGCCCTCGGGCGCGTGCACCAGCGCCGCGGCGAACCGTTGGGCGAGTTGCGCGGCGAACTGGCTGCGGCGCTGCGGATCGATCGCGGCACGACGCTCCGCGAACCGATCCAGCACATCGAACTCGGCGTCGGTCAGCTCCGCCTGCGCCCGCGCCGCGGTGGGCGCGGCAGCGACCGGCGTGGCGTTCGCGAGCGGCGCCAGCACCTGCTCACGCACCACCAGCGTCCCGGCGATGATATCGCCCAGGCGCTTGCCCTCGCGGTTGAGGATCATGCTGATGATCCCCGTCGCGCCGGCGATACCGGGTTGCAGGTCGAGCAGGCGCAGCAGATTGCGCACCGCCGACGCACCGAACGTCACCGAGAGCCCGCCATCGCGCACCACGCGCAGATGCATGAGCCGCTTGCCTGGCGTCCGACCGTCGGCGAGAGCCTCGAAGAGCACGTAGTACGCCCACAGCGCGATGAACTGGATGAGGGCGACGACGGCCAGCGCCCACCCCGTCGCCCGCTCCACGTTCGCATAGCTCGGCAGGCCTTCGACCATCCGCGCAGCGAAGAGCGAGAGCGCGAACGAGCAGACGACGACGATGAGCAGGTCGATGACCGCCGCCGCCACGCGAGATCCGACGCCGGCGATGTCGTACGAGAGGACGACGAGCTCCGGCGTCTCGACTTCGACGCGCTCCTGCAGCGACGGGGTGGTCATGTCGGAATCATCCCGCGATCACGGCTCGCGTAGCGTGACCTTGTCGAGCGCGATCACGCCCACCGGCGCCGATTCGGGCGTGTCCTCGTAGAGGACGACCGGTCGGCCATCGATGCTGAGTGTGTGCAGGCGCAGGCGACGCCCCTTCGCCGTCCATCGACGATCGTCCCCGGTGACCTTGGTGGCCGCGCCGCGGCTGTCGCCAGGCTTGAACCGCTTCTCGATGAGCCGCTGCATCACGTCGCGGAACTCGGCGGCTTCCAGCGGGGAGTCCCACACCGACAACCAGCCGATGGACGACGAGTTGCCGGAGGCCACCACCTGGTAGCGGTCGCCGTCCCAGCCTGCCGCACCCGCGACCGCGGTGTTGAGATCGCGCAGATGCTCGTACAGGAACAGCCGCGTCTCGAACTCGCCGAGGTTGTCCTCGTGCAGCACGGCTGCACGCGGCGCGCCCAACGTCAGACGGGTGGGGAGGTCCGGCGTCTCGCCGAGGAACTTCTCCGGGTGCATGATCTGCTCCGTGGACGCCGCGAACGGACCGTACATCCGCGCACCGGGTCGCTGTTCCTTCACCGCGCGCACGAACGACGCGCCGTTGAGATACGGGAAGAGCAGCGTCTCCTGCAGCAGCGTCGGCGCCGCCGCGAACTTGGGCGACGAACCCTGCCCCGAGCGGATGACTTCCTTCACCTGTTCCCAGCCGTTCGGGAGCCGCATGCCGATGTCCCCGCCCACCATCACGGCGAGCTGTTCGTACACGGCCTGCCCTTCGATCACCGCCTGCATCGCCACCGCGCGGTCGTTGTCGCCCTTGAGCGACTGCACGGAATCGAGCGGCGTGTGCTGGTCCTGCAGCGCATGCACCAGTTCGTGCGTGATGGTGATGTCGCGCATGTCGGCCGGCGCCTCCTTCACCACGTACAGCACCTTGGTCGCCGGGTCGTAGTAGCCCGCCACCTGCTCCGTGAGCAGGTCGAGCATGAACGCGCGCAGATCGAGCGTGTCAGAGAGCATACCGAAGCGGCGATACGCCTCCTGCAGACCCGCCATCTCCAGCGGAGTGATCTGCTCGGTGAACTGCTGCTCAAGGAACTCGCGGACCTGGTCGCGCGTGCGCTCCTCGAGCACCGGGAGCTTCTTGAAGGCGAGCCCCGACGACTCCTCGATCTCGACGATCGACTCGCGGACCTTGCTGCGGTACGGTCCTTCGTAGCCGGGGGCCTCGGGCGCACACGCGAGCGCCGCGACGAGTGCGAGCGGCGCCAGGCGTCGCGACGAGCGGAGAACGGGGATCGATGTCACTGGGCGGAGTCGGAGGACCGGCGCACTCATCCTTGCAGTGTGCCGAGGTACCACGTGATCAGGGCGTTCCCCCAAAGCAAGGTCAGGAGACCGGCGGGGGCAAGGAAGACACCGAATGGAACGAGCGGGAGTTCGAACGCCTCCCCCTTCGCGCGAGCCCGCAGCCAGCCGATCGGCGCGACGAGGAACACGAACACCACCGACGCGATCGCGGCGGCGACGAACACGGTGAGCAGTCCCCGCGCTGGCCCGACCATCGCGCCCACGAACGCCATCAGCGTCACGTCGCCCTGCCCCATCGCTTCCTTCTTGAGCGCCACTTCGCCCAACCAGCCGACGATCGCGATGAGGCCCGCCGAGGCGCAGGCGCCGATCAGCGCGTCCCACGGCCCGGCGAACGGACGTTCATCGCCTACGAACACCGCGACGATCGGCATCACCAGCGCGAACAGGAACCCGGTCACTGTGAAGCCATCGGGGATCACGTAGTGCTTGAGATCCGTGACCGCGATGCCGAGCAGGATGGTCGCGCCCACGGCCACGCGGAGCGCGGTGAGCGAGGGACCCCACTCGAAGTAGCACGCCAGCCAGATCAGTCCCGTGACAAGCTCGATGAACGGATACTGCACCGAGATCGGCAGTCCGCAGCCGCGACACTTCCCGCGCAGCACGAGCCAGCTCACGATCGGGATGTTGTCGTACCACGCGATGGGCTTCTCGCAGCGCGGGCAGCGCGAGCGCGGGCTCACCACCGAGAGCTCGGCCGGCCAGCGGGAGATGCACACGTTCAGGAACGACCCAATGGCCGCTCCGACGATGAAGAAGTAGACGCTCAACTCTGGGGTCTCAGCGCGAAGAGGGCGATGCCTGCGGCCACCGCGACGTTCAGCGACTCGACGCCCGGGGCCATCGGTAGGGCGACCATCCCCGCGCACTCGTCACGCAGCGCCGGACTGATCCCCGCCCCCTCGTTGCCCATCGCCAGTGCCAGCCGTGCGGGCGCTGTCACTTTGTCCACGGCGGTGCCATCGGCGGCAGTCCCCCACAGGGTCACGGCTTCGCGCGTCAGGAACGTTCCCAGCGCCTCGACAGTACACTGGACGGTGGGGTGCCGGAACTGGATCCCCACCGCACTCCGCACCACCTTGGCGTTCCACGGATCGACCGTCCCGGGCAACACGCAGGTGGCCGTCACGCCCAGTGCCGCGGCGGTGCGCAGCAACGTCCCGGCGTTCCCTGGATCCTGGATGCCATCGAGTACGAGGAGACGAGCCGTCGTGGGCAACACCAGCGTGTCGAGCGTCGCGGTCGGCTGTTCCGCCACGGCGAGCACGCCCTGCGGTGACTCGGTGTCTGCCGCCGACGCGAACTCCGTGTCACTTACCCGCGTCATCGGCACGCCACGGGCGGCCAGCGCGGCCGCCAACGCTTCGCCGCGCGGCGTCCGTTCCAAATCCTCACTCACTAACGCCCCGGTCACCGTCACCGAAGACGCCAGCAGCTCCTCCACCGTCCGGATACCCTCGGCGACGAAGAGTCCACTGCGTTCACGCGCCTTGCGGCGCCCCAGGTCCCTGGCTAGGGTCAATAATCCCATGCGTACTCTCAAGGTTCTCGCCATCGCCGCCCTCGTGAGCGGCTGCGCCGTCTCCACCCAGCAGGAAGTGGAGATGGGCGCCGGCTATGCCCAGCAGATCAACAAGGAACTCCCGCTCATCCAGGACGCGGAGCTCAATCGCTACATCAACGTACTCGGCGATTCGATCGCCCGCATCGCCGACTCACGCAACCTCGACTGGCAGTTCTTCATCGTCGACAGCAAGGACGTCAACGCGTTCGCTGTCCCCGGCGGCTTCATCTACATCAATCGCGGCCTCATCGAACGCGCGCAGAACCTGTCCCAGGTGGCCGGTGTGCTCGGCCACGAGGTCGGGCACGTGACCATGCGCCACTCCGTCCGCCAGATGCAGAAGGCGCAGGGCGCGAACGTCGGCCTCACCGCGGTCTGCGTGCTCACCAACATCTGCAATAACGAACTGAGCAACGCCGCCATCGGCCTCGGGGCCAATGCGGCCTTCGCGAACTTCTCGCGGCAGGACGAGGACGAAGCCGACGCCGAGGGCGTGACGTACATGGTGCGAGCCGGCATTGATCCCACGGGCATCCCCGAGATGTTCCAGATCCTGCTGAGCGAGCGCGAGTCCAAGCCGGGGGCGCTCGACACCTGGTTCCGCTCGCACCCGCTCGAGGAGTCGCGCATCGCCGCTGCACGCGCGCGCATCGCCAAGCTGCCGCCGGAGTCGCTCAAGGGACTCACCAAGGACTCGCCGAACTTCCAGGCGTTCAAAGCGCGCATCGCCGCGCTGCCGCCCTCGCCGCCGAGCCGATAGGCGCGGCTGAGCCGCGCAGCGCGCGACGGCCGCTGCGCGACTCAGGGCAGGACCTCGCGTCGTCCACTCACAAGAGCGCGCAGCTCGCGACGCGGCACCGCGACATCACCATCGATCGCCGCGATCACCACATCCGCGAGCTCTTGCACGCCCATGAGCCGCGGGATGAACACGAACGCCGCGCCGTCGTTGTCGAGCTTGCGCGCGAGCGCCCACGTGTCCGCAGTCACGATCATCCGCGCGGTCGGGTTCATGCCGCGCACCGTGCGCAGCAGCCGATGATTGTCGATGCCCTTGAGCACGGCATCAGGAATCGTCGAGATCACCACGTCCGCTTTGTCGACCTCGGCGTGTTGCAGCGAGTCGAGATGGCTCACGTCGCCGTACAGACACACGACCCCGAGTGCTTCGAGCGCCTCCCGGGTCTGTGGATTGAAGTCGACCACCGCGATCTGTGACGCGAGCGAAGGATCCCGCTGCAGCAGCTCGTGCAGCAACGAGCTCGCCTGGCGATGGAACCCGAGGAACATGATCTCGCGTCCGTGTCGAGCAACCGGATCGTCCTCCACGCGGTCGTCCCGAAGCCCGAACCGCCGCAGCAGCGGGGCGAGTGCGAGATAGATCCGATGATTGTGCAGGATGCCGTACGTCGAGATCACCGACGTGAGCGTAAGCGTCCACACGATCGTGGAGAGCGCCGGCGTCCCGATGTGTTCGAGTCGCACGCCGATGGTACAGATCACCAACGAGAACTCGGAGATCTGCGAGAGATTCACCGCCGGCACCACCGACGCACGGATGCCCATGCGATTGACCAGCAACGCCGGCGTGATGGTCAGGAACCGCGACGCGATCACGAACATCGAGAGCAACGCGGCGGTCACCACGGTCGTCGCGTCCGGGCGGGTGATCTGGGTCCCCAACGCGACGAAGAACAATGTGATGAAGAAATCGCGCAGACTCACGACCTTCGCCGTCACGTCCAGACTGTACGGGAACGTCGAGAGCGCCACACCCGCCACCAGTGCGCCCATCTCCTTGGAGAGGCCGAGACCCGCCGAGACCAGCACCAGCGTGAAGCACCACGCCAACGCGCCGAGCACGAGCAGCTCGGGCCTCGTGCTCATCGAGCGGAACAGCACCGGCAGGACGAAACGCGAGGCGAGCAGTGCCGTGACCACCACGGTGGTGCCTTTCACCAACTGCAATGCCAGCACCGCGAGGCTCGGCGTCGCGAGTTCGGGCTGCAAGGCGAGGAACAGGATCGCCCAGATATCCTGGAACACGAGGATCCCGAGCGTCAGTCGTCCAGGCAGCCCATCGAGCTCCGATTTGTCGTACAGCAACTTCACCACGATCATCGTGCTCGAGATCGCGCACGACACGGCGAGGTACAAGCCGCCGTACCCGGCGACCAACGACGGCGCCAGGAACGGGATGACCAGCATGCCCATCGCGACCGACAGCGCGAACTGCCCCACGCCGGCCGTCGCCACCGCGGATCCCGCCGCGCGCAGTTTGCGCAGGTCGATTTCGAGGCCGACCATGAACAACAGCAGGATCAACCCGATCTCGGAGATCGGCGTGATGTTCTCAGGCGAGATCCAGCCGAATCCCTCGGTCGGCCCCACGAGCACACCGGCGGCGATGTAGCCCAGCAGCAGCGGCTGACCGAGCGCGCGCGCCACCATCGCGAACGCGGTCGCGGCTACCACCGCGACGCCGATATCGGTCAGCAGGCCATGTGGCATCGACTACAAACGCCTCACGAACGCCTCGACCACCGCGCAGAACGCAACACCGGCGCGCGCCCCCACCTCCACCACTTCGGAGTGATCGAGCGGCGCGGCCGTGATGCCCGCCGCGTGGTTGGTGATGCACGTGATGCCCGCCACCTGCATCTTGAGCGCGGCCGCGACGATCACTTCAGGTACGGTGCTCATGCCCACCGCATCCGCACCCATCCGCTCCAGCATGCGCACCTCGGCCGGCGTCTCGTAGGTCGGACCGAGCAACCCGGCGTACACCCCGCGCTGCAACGTCACACCCACCTCTCGCGCGCTGTCTTCCAGCAAGGTCTGTAACCGCGGCGTCCACGGCGCGCTCATGTCGGGGAATCGTACTTCGCCCTTCTGCGCCGGTCCGATCAACGGATTGCGGAACATCAGGTTGAGATGATCCGCGATGATCATCAGATCACCCGGCTTGAACGTGCGCCGCACGCCACCCGCAGCATTCGACACGAACAGCGTCCGGGCGCCCAGCGCATGCACCACCCGGATCGGCAGCGCCGCGACCTGTGCACTGTGGCCTTCATACATATGGAAGCGACCGGCGAGCATGAGTACTTCGCGCCCGCCGAGCATCCCGCGGATCAGCTCGCCCTTGTGCCCCACGACGCTCGGCGCGTGGAAGCCGGGGATCTCGGAGTACGGCACGCGCGTCGCGTCCGTCACCTTGTCGGCGAGTGTGCCGAGGCCCGAGCCGAGCACGATCGCCGCGACGGGGGACTTCACGCCCAACCGCTCGCGCACCGCATCGGCGGCACGCTTGGCTTCCGCTGCGCCCACCGGTCCGCCTTCGCTGTGTCCAGTCATCGGTGCGTCCTCACTCAAGTAGTATCGGGCGACTCAGCGCAAACCCTGCCGCAGGCTCGCGATCTCCGCATCGATCGTCGCCACCAGCGCATCGCGCTCGACTGGCGGCAGGAACGCGTTGGTGAAGCCTTGGCGCGCCAACTGTGCAAGCTCGTCGAACGTGAAGCCGAGGTGCTTCGCGGCGAGTCCGTATTCAGTCACGAGATCGGTGCCGCTCATGAGTCGGTTGTCGGTGTTGATTGAGACCTGCAGTCCCGCGTCGAAGTAGCGGCGCAACGGATGCTGGTCCACCGACGCGATCGCGCGGGTCTGCACGTTGCTCGTGATGCAACACTCGATCGCCACACCGGTCGCTTTCGCTTCGGCGAGCAACGCGGGGTCCTCGATGAGTCGCGTCCCGTGTCCGATGCGATGCGCATGACACACGTGCATCGCTTCGGCCACCGACCCGGCTCCAGCACCCTCACCCGCGTGGCAGGTGCACGGCAAGCCATTCGCCTCGCAGTGCGCGAACGCCTGTGCATGCACTGAGGCGGGATTCCCTGCCTCGCCGCCCGCGAGGTCGAACCCCACGACCCCGTCGCCTTTGAAGTCCACGGCCAGCCACGCCAACTCGAGCGAGGTGTTCGCGGGCATGTTGCGGATCGCACACACGAGCACACGAGAGACGATGCCGTAGTCGCGTGCGGCGCGCGCCAAACCGCGCAGCGGGGCTTCCACCGCTTGCTCGAGCGTGAGCCCGGCGCGCACGTTCAGGATCGGCGCGTACCGTACTTCCAAGTACCGCACGCCTTCCTTCGCACAGTCCTCGGCGAGTTCGTACGCGATCCGCTCCATCGGCTCGGCCTGCTGCATCACGGAGAGCGTGATGGAGAAGCGCTCGAGGTACTCCTCGAGGTTGCGTGCGTCGTCCACCCGCATGTAGTCGCGCAACGCTTCGGCGCTGTCGCGCGGCATCTTCACCTTCAGGTCGCGCGCGAGCTCCAACATCGTCTCGGGTCGCAGCGAACCATCGAGGTGGCAATGCAACTCCGCCTTCGGCAACCGGCGGAGGAGATCACTCGTGATGACGGTCATCTCAACCGGGCTCGGCCTCGGCGCCGCGGATCCGCGCCGAGACGACCCGCATGACGTACCCGCCTGAGACCGGCGCGTCGTTCGCGACCGGCAGTCCGCGGGAATCCGCGACCGCGCGCGTGCCCGCGCGCAGTTCATCGGCTGCCGCCGCATCGGCGGCCGCGACCGCATCAAGGACTGTGCTCCCAACCGGCACCGAGACGCCGACGCCGTTCACGAAGACCCGCAATGGTTCAGTCATGGCAATGCGATGATGCGCGGTGCCGAGAGCGCCGGTGTCGCCACGAGGCGACCGCCGGGCAAGGCCCGCAGGTGATTGATGAGTGCGTCGAGGTCGAGCAGGTTGATCTCCTCGATCGTCGCGTCCTTCGCGAGCGCGGCGCCGTCGCCGCCCGAGGACATGAAGTTGGTCATGACCACGCGGTAGCGACGGCGGTCGTCGAGCGGCGAACCGTCGCCCATCGTGATCTTGCGCAGCCGTGAGCCGACGGGCGCTGCACGGTCGAACTCCAGACGTACGCCGCTCACGTGGTACCGGACGCCGTTACCGGAGACGAGCGCCTCGAAGTAGCGACGCAGCGCGTCCCCGCGGATGGTCACCGCGACCAGGCGATTCTCGAACGGCTGCACCTCGAAGATCTGGCCCCACGTGACGGTCCCCGCGCGCAACTCCGCGCGGATCCCGCCGTTGTTCATCACGCCCACATCGCCCTTGCCTGCAAGGCGCTGCGCATCGGCGATGAGATTGCCCAGCGCATACTGGTCTCCGCTGCGCGGGAGCCGCTCGGCGTTCTCCACCACCGGCGCGTTCACGCGATCCGCGATCGTCGCCCACGTGCGCGCGACCATCACCTGCACCGCCGAGTCCGGCGTGATGCGATCGCTCACCACGTCGAACACCTGCGGACGAACCGGCTCTCCGCCGCGCACGCCCACCGGCAGATCGATGATCCCGATGGACCGTCCGTTGTTCCGCGCCTGCACGATCGGTGTGCCCTCGACGATGGTCGCGACGAGCGAGTGTGTGTGGCCACTCACGATCGCATCGACGGTGCCGGCGCCGATCTCGCGTGAGACCTCCATGATCTCGCCGCGGCAGCGGTCCGGCGCATCGATGTCGCAGAACCCTCCGAGATGCGCCACGACCACCACGAACTCCGCGCCTCGCGCACGCAGTGCAACGGCTCGCGTCTTGATGATCGGCGCCGGCGGCAAGAACCGCAGATCCGCCACATGCTTCGGCATCGTGGTGAACGGCGTCGCCGGGTCGGCGATGCCGATCACCCCCACGCGGACGCCACCGATCGTCAGCAACGTATCATCGGGGATCCACGGCACATCGCGGCCGTCCACATACGTCACGTTCGCCCCGAGCACCGGCGAGGTCAGCTGCTGCAATCGCGCGCGCAGCGTGTCCTGCCCCCAATCGAACTCGTGGTTGCCGAGTGCTCCCGCCGCGAATCCCATCGTGTTGAGGATCTCTGCGGTGCTGCGACCGAAGGTGAGGTTGGACGCAGGCGTGCCCTGGAACAGGTCGCCGCCGTGCAACAGGATCGGCGTGCAGAGCGGCAGACACTCGTTCGCGTATCGCTTGAGCTCCGCGGCGACCTCGGCCGCGCCACCGCGGTTGCCCGCGTTGCCGTCGGGTCGCTTGAGCAACGCGCCGTGGAAGTCATTGATCGCGATGATGCGCAACGTCCGCTGCGGCGGCACAAGCATCCAGTTCTGTACAAATACGTCGTCGGGTTTGAGCTCACCGCGGCGGCGGACGTCCTGGATGAGCAGGTCGCGGATCTCCACCGGGCTCTCGAACACCACCGGCGCGTTGCGCAGCATGTCGTAGCCGCCGGCACCGCCCGCGCGATAGTTGTTCACCGCCACCGTGAACGAATCGGTCGGCACCATCGGCGTGCCGTTGTACGTCAGTCCCACGATGCGCGAGCCCATGGGCCGCGACAGATCCATCGTGTATTCCGCGCCCGCGAGGATGTCGAAGTTGTAGCCGGGGATGCGCGGATCCGGTCGCGCGCGCACGCCGCCGCGACCATCGGACTCCACCACCCAGAACTTCGCACTCTGCTCGAGGAACGCCTTCACCTGCGCCCCGGTGAGCTTCACCGCGCGCAACGAGTTCTCGTACGGATACAACTGCGCGATCTGCGACACGGTGATCGGTCCCGGCGGGATGCTCGCGCTCAGCGTGAACGCCGAGGCCACGCTCAGCTGTGCGCCGGTCGCCTTGCGCTGGACTTCCTGGATGAGATCGATCAGCGGCATGTCCTGCACGCGCGCGGAGTCCGTGCGCCACGCGACAGCCGTCCGCCCGATGACTTCAGTGGAGTGCGTCACCGCGGCAACGTGGGCGCGCGCCACCGCCTTCACCAGCGCGGGATGCTCCGCATGCCCACGGGCTTGCACGAGCACCCCTGACTTCTGCGCGACCCGCCACCGCCCACCCTGCTTCTCCATCGAGAGCGTGGCGATGGAGAGACTCGTGGCCCAGTTCCGCGGCTGCACGAGCAGCACCCCGTTGATGGTCGTGTCGGCCATCTCACGATGCGAGTGCCCGATCACGATCATGTCGATCCCCGACACCTCGCGCGCCACACGCGCCATCGGGTTCTCACTCGGCAATGCCGTCCCCACCGTGTCGTACGACGCCTCACCTTCGAGCCCGGCGTGCGCGACGACCACCACCACGTCGGCGCCGTCGGCACGCGCCGCCTCGACCTGCGCCGGCAGCGCGGCGACGATATCGCGTACGACCATCCGGTTCTTGAGATTGTCGCGGTCCCAGACCATCGACCCCGGGGTGGTCACGCCGATGATCGCGACCTTCACTTTGCCGCGGGTGACCATCGTGCGCGCGGGGTAGGGCTTGCCCCCATCCAACCGCTCGGCGTTGGCCGCGAGGAACGGGAACTTGGCGCGCGCCGTGGCCCGATCGAGGATATCGAGTCCGTAGTTGAACTCATGATTCCCCAGCGCCGCGGCATCGTAGCGCATGGTGTTCATGGCGGCGACTACCGGGTGCGGCGCGAGCGAGTCCACGCGCGCCGCCACGTACGTCATCGGGTTGCCCTGCAGCAGGTCACCGGCGTCCACGAGGACCACACGTCCGGGCGCTGCGCGACGCAGCGAATCGACGATCGTCGCCACGCGCGAGAGCCCGCGCGCCGGATCATCGGCGTTGGCATAGTAGTCCCAGCTCCGCAAACGACCGTGCACATCGGTGGTCGCCGCGATCTTCAGTTCGACCCGCTCCTGAGCCCCGGCGGGAACCGCCGTCACAAGGGCGAGCAGGGCCAGAACACGAGACAATGTCCGCATCTCGAAAGCTAGTCCCCACAACCCCTTACGGGAGAGGGGCCCGGCGTTGACGCACCCATGAGTGTACCCCCAACTTGCAGAGGTCCCCGATACAAGACCGTGACGCCATCGCCCTGTCTCGCCCCACCGGGCTCGGGCATCTTCCTCCGCGTGTTCGGCACGCCTCTCTTCCTGATGAATCCCCTGATCATCGGCATCGCCGGCGGTTCCGGCTCCGGCAAGTCGACCGTCGCACGCCGTGTCGCCCAGGCACTTCCCGGCGCCCGCGTCGCGTTCATCGACATGGACGCGTACTACCGGGATCATCAGCATCTTTCCATGGAAGAACGGCGGCGCATCAACTGGGATCATCCGGATGCGTTCGACATCGATTTGCTCGCTGACCATCTCGCAGCGCTCGCACGCGGCGAGGCAATCGACAAGCCGGTCTATGATTTCGTGCAGCATCGCCGGTCTGACGATGTCGTGCGCATCGAGCCGGCCGACGTGATCGTGCTCGACGGGATCCTCCTGCTGGTGGACGAGCGTATTCGCGAGCGATGCGACGTGAAGGTGTTCGTCGACACGGACGCGGACATCCGGCTCATCCGCCGCATCCGGCGCGATATGGCCAAGCGCGGCCGACCGCTCGAAGAGATCCTCGATCAGTACCTGAATACCGTGCAACCCATGCACATGCAGTTCGTCGAACCGAGCAAACGATACGCCGACATCATCATTCCGCGCGGGGGACAGAACGCGGTGGCGATCGATCTCCTGCTCGCGTCCATCACACGGCGATTCGCCGGGAGCAGCGCGTGAAGCCAACTACGAGCGCAGGTGAACGGATCCTCGTCGTCGACGACGAGCCGGACATCGTCGCGCTCGTGGTGTATCATCTCGCCAAGGCGGGATACCGCGTGTCGTCCGCGGCGTCCGGCCCTGACGCCCTCGCCCTCGCCAAGCGTGACCGCCCGGCCCTCGTCGTGCTGGACCTCATGCTCCCGGGCATGTCGGGCTTCGACGTGCTCGCGAAACTCCGCGATGACGAAGGCACCGCCAAGATGGGCGTGCTCATGCTCACCGCGCGCAAGGAAGAACCCGACCGCATCCGCGGCCTCGAACTCGGCGCTGACGACTACCTCACCAAGCCGTTCAGCCCGCAGGAACTCGTGCTGCGCGTGGGCGCGATCCTCCGCCGCGTCGCCGGCGGCGGAGACTCGCCGGATGTGCTCACCATCGGCCCGATCCGCATGGACCGCTCGGCCCACCGGGTCACGGTCGAGGGACACGAAGTCGAGCTCACTCCCACCGAGTTCAAGCTGCTGCTCACGCTCGCCGAACGCCGCGGCCGCGTGCAGGCGCGTGGGCACCTGCTCGAGACCGTCTGGGAAGCAGCACCCGACATTCAGACCCGCACGGTCGACATGCACATCCAGCGACTGCGCACCAAGCTGCATCCGGCCGGCGACCTTATCGAGACGGTGCGCGGCTTCGGCTATCGGTTGAAGTCGCCCGACGGCCGCGAGGCGTAAGCCCCGCGTGCGGCTCACCCAACGGCTCCTGCTCGGAGCCCTCGTCGTCGTCGGGTTCCTTGCGATCTCGATCTTCTTCGTCGTCGACCGGCAGCTCAACCGCCGACTGAGCGAGGACGCGACGACCTTCCTCGCGCGCGAAGCGCAGTTGGTCGGTGAACTCTGGCAGCGCGACACGCTCTTCCCCGACTCCCTCGCCGACCGGAGCGGCAGCGCCCTCGGACGCCGCGTCACGCTCGTCCGCACCGACGGCGTCGTGATCGGCGACTCGGAGTTCGACGACGAGCGGCTCCGCCGGCTGCAGAACCACGCCCAGCGTCCCGAAGTCGCCATCGCGCTCATGGGATCGACGGGCACATCGCGGCGCCCCTCGCCGTCCACCGGCGACGAGGAGATCTACGTCGCGGTCCCCGTCTCCGAACTCGGCGTCGCGCGCGTCTCATTCCCGACCGCCAGCCTCGACGCCGTGCTCGCCTCATCGCGCCGCGACGTCGGCGCCGCGGCGCTCATCGCCTTGCTGGGCGCACTCGCGATCGCATTCCTCTTCTCGCGCTCAGTCTCCCGTCCCGTCGAGGAGCTCCGCGACGTCGCGCAGGCACTCGCCGACGGCGATCTCGCGCGGCGGCCCACCATGCGTGCGCCCGGCGAAGTCGGCGATCTCGCGGTCGCGCTCCGGCGACTCGCCGAGCAGCTCTCGGCGCGTCTGCGCGCACTCGAAGCCGATGAGACGCTGCTCGTGCAACTCACCGAATCGCTCAACGAAGGCGTGATCGCGGTCGACACCGCCCAACAGATCGTGCGCATCAATGAGACCGCGCGGCGTCTGCTCGGCGTGCAAGCGCCACTCCCCTTCCCGCTCGAACTCCTCCCGCGCGAGGTGGCGCTGCGCGACGCACTGCTCTCCGCGTTCGCCGGCGAGACCACCGAGGGTGCCGAGGTCGTGATCTCGGGCCGCACACTCAACGTCACGGCACGCCCGCTCCACGAAGGCGGTGCCGTGCTCGCGCTGTTCGATCTCACGCGCGTCCGCCGACTCGAAGCCGTGCGCCGTGACTTCGTGGCCAACGTCTCGCACGAGCTGCGCACACCGCTCACCATCGTCGGCGGCTTCGCCGAGACCCTCGCCGACGCCGACGTGAGCCTCGAGGACCGTCGGCAGTTCGCCGATCGCATCCTGGGCAACACGCGGCGCATGCAGCGCATCGTCGACGACCTGCTCGACCTCTCGCGCATCGAGTCCGGTGGCTGGGTGCCGAACCCGACCGCAGTGAACATCACCGCCATGGCACATGATGTCCTGAGCGCCGCCCGCGATGCCGCCGCCACGAAGGGCCTGTCGCTCACACAGGAGATCGACCCGTCGGTGGCGACGGTGCAAGGTGATGCGACCGCCCTGCGCCAGATCCTCGGCAATCTCGTGGATAATGCCGTGCGGCACACGACCAGCGGTGTCGTGACGCTCTTCGCACAGCCGCACGAACGCGGCGTCGCGCTCGGCGTGCGCGATACCGGTGTGGGTATCGCGCCCGAACACCTCCCGCGAATCTTCGAGCGCTTCTATAGGGTCGACCCAGGGCGCTCGCGCGAGCAAGGTGGGACCGGACTCGGACTCGCGATCGTGAAGCATCTCGTCGAGGCACACGGCGGCCGCGTCCGCGCCGAGAGCACGGTCGGACAAGGGACCACGATCACCGCGATCGTCCCGAAGGCGCAGTCGTAGCGGCGGGAGCCCGCCCGCCGCGGTCTGACCTCCGCGATCCGCCTTCCACCATCCGCCCCTCCGTTACACATCCGTTGCAGTTCCGTGGGCTCTCCGGTACCGGGCCTTGGGAGCTTTGATGCGTCGCCCTCGCTCACCGCGAGAGTGACCTGACAAGCTCCTTCCGTCCTGACCATCCCACGAGACGCCAATGCGCCGTGTTCCGAAGCTTCTGACCACGCTCTTCCTTCTCAGTACCGCTGTCGCGCCTGTTCTGAGCGCGCAAACGCCGACAACCGGCCGCATCACCGGTCGCGTCGTCGACGCCGCAAGCGGCGCCGGACTTTCCGATGCCGGCATCCAGGTCGTCGGCACCACGCTCGGCACCATGTCCGGCGTCGACGGCCGCTTCACGCTTCCGGCGGTCCCCGCCGGCACCGTGACACTGCAGGTGCGCCGCATCGGCTACGCGCCCAAGACCGTCACGGGTCTCTTCCTCGACGCGGGCAAGACGCTCGTGCAGGACGTCGCCCTCGCCCAGGCGAGCGTGCAGCTCACCGCACAGGTCGTGACCGCCGATGCCGAGCGCGGCTCGGTGAACGCGGCGCTCGACCAGCAGAAGAACTCCGTGAACGTCGTCAGCAGCATCACCTCCGAGCAGATCGCCAAGAGCCCGGACGGTGACGCCGCACAGGCCGTGGGTCGCGTCTCCGGTGTGAGTGTGCAGGACGGCAAGTACGTGTTCGTCCGCGGCTTGGGCGACCGCTACACGCAG
>JADYYN010000004.1 GCA_020853635.1 Gemmatimonadaceae bacterium | reverse complement strand
TAGCGCAGATTGGTGCGCAGGTTGAAGAGGTTCTGGTCGGCGGTCCCGATCTGCTTCACCCAGAAGGGCATCACCTGCATGTAGCCGCGCGCGCCGACACTCGACACCGCGTATTTCTTGAAGCCGCTCTCGTGATACATCACGCCGAGGACGAGTTGCGGATCGAGTCCGGCACGCGTCGCTTCGTAGTGCACCGTGGCGAGGAGGTCACGCCGCTCGCGCTCGTCGGGAACCTTGCGGGCAATGCGCCGAGACATCTCGGCGAGCCACGACGCGATGTCGGTGCGCTGCGCGTAATCGGCCGGGACCGGCGCGTCCGCAATCGCCTTCGCGAGGCCGGCGACGACCGACGGCGCGAGCTTCTCCTCCTGCTGCGCGCCGGCGCGCGCGGCCAGCGATGCGGCCAGCAGGCAGCCGATCAGCGCGACGCGCAGCATCGGCACGAGGATGCCCGGCGGTCGCATCGCGGCGTTCATCCGCGCATCGGTGGTCACGTCGGCAGGGGACGGCTCGGCCGATCGCTACCGCGCACCGCGCGCGAGGCGCTCGCGGACGAAGTCGGCGATCTCGACGCGCGCCACGGGTGTCGCCGTCGTATCGCGCCGTCCCTGGTACTCGACCTTGCCCTCCTTCAAGCTGCGCTCCCCGATGGTGATGCGGTGCGGGATCCCGATCAGTTCGAGGTCAGCAAACATCACGCCAGGCCGCTCGCCGCGATCGTCGAGCAGCACCTCGATGCCCGCATCCTCGAGTTCGGCGTGCAGGCGGTCGGCCTCCGCGCGTACGACCTCGTTGCGATCGTAACCCACGGGAGCGATGGCCACGGTGAACGGCGCCAGGGGTTCGGGCCAGACGATCCCCTTGGCGTCGTGATTCTGCTCGATCGCGGCGGCGACCACGCGCGTCACCCCGATCCCGTAACAACCCATCTCGAGCACCCGCGACTGGCCCTCGGCGTCGAGATACGTGGCGCCCATCGCCTCGGAGTACACGTGCCCGAGCGCGAAGACGTGGCCGACCTCGATGCCGCGCACGATGTCGAGCGTGCCCTGGCCGTCGGGCGAAGGATCGCCCTTGACCACGTTGCGGATGTCGGCGACGAGGTCGGGCTCGCGGCAATCGCGGCCGAAGTTGACGCCCACGAGGTGCGCATCCGCCTCGTTCGCGCCGCACACGAAATCGGCCATCACCGCCACCGAGCGGTCGACGATGAGCGGAATCGCCGAAGCGATGCCGACCGGGCCGAGATAGCCGGGCTTGCAGCCCGTGGCAGCGACGATCTCGGCTTCGGTTGCCCAACGCCAGCCTTCCATCCCGGGAAGGTTGCCGATCTTCACCTCGTTGCCCATGTGGTCGCCGCGCACGAGCAGCATGTGCGCGCGCTCACCTGCCCACACCATGAGGCACTTCACGGTGCGGGTGAGCGGCAGGCCGAGGAGTTGCGCCACGCCTTCGCAGGTGCCGATGCCCGGTGTCGCCACCTTCGCCATTGCCTGCGTTGCTGCCGGCCGCGCGATCGCGGGTGCGACCGCTTCGGCCTTCTCGACGTTCGCCGCGTAGTTCGAGCCGGTGCTGTAGGCGAGCGCATCCTCGCCCGCGTCGGCCAGTACCTGGAACTCGTGCGACGACAACCCGCCGATGTTGCCCATGTCGGCCTCCACGGCGCGGAACGACAGCCCCATGCGCGTGAAGATGCGGGCGTACGCGTCGTACATCTTGCGGTAGCTCGTCATCATGGCGGTGGCGTCGACGTCGAACGAGTACGCATCCTTCATGATGAATTCGCGGGCGCGCATGACGCCGAAACGCGGGCGGATCTCGTCGCGGAACTTGGTCTGGATCTGGTAGAAATTGACCGGCACCTGGCGGTAGCTGCGGATCTCGCGGCGCACGATGTCGGTGATCACCTCCTCGTGCGTGGGGCCCAGCACGAAGTCGCGCTCGTGACGGTCCTTCATGCGCAGCATGTTGGATCCCATCTTCTCCCAGCGTTTCGTTTCCTGCCAGAGTTCGGCGGGATGCACCACCGGCATCACGAGTTCGAGCGCGCCGGCGCGATTCATCTCCTCGCGGATGATGGTCTCGACCTTGCGCAGCGTGATGAGGCCGAGCGGCATCCACGTGTACAGCCCGCTGCCGAGCTTGCGGATGAGGCCGGCGCGCAGCATGAGCTTCTGGCTCGTGATGTCGGCTTCGGCGGGTGCTTCCTTGAGTGTCGACAGGTAGAACGTGGAAACGCGCATGATCTTGTTTTTGCAGGGCAAGCCGTCGATTGTACCGGACGGCGCTCGCGCCATCCCGGCGGCGTCGGGCGGCCCGTGACGCGCAACGGACGCCGGGGCGCACGCCCTCAGCGGGGTCGCCTGGCGAGGTCGATGTCCATGTACTGGACGTACGCCGAGAACGGCGACGGATAGTAGCCGAGGAGCCACGGCTGGACGAAAGCATTCTGCACGTCGACGAGCAGCGGGATCACCGGTGCGTAACCCTGCAGGATCGCGGTCATGGTGCGCGCGGCGCGCAGCCGCGTGGAATCGTCGCGGGCGCGCACGAAATCGCGGTACGCGTGATCGTACGGCGCGTAGCGGAAGCGCGATTCGTTTGCTTCCGGCGGCATCGGTCCGTAGAAGGTCTGGAAGATGAGGCCGTTGGGATTGGCGGCGCGCCCGTGGATGGCGAGCGCGAACTGGCCCTGCGCGGTCGCCTTGAAGAGATCCTGCACCGGGACCGCACGGAAATCGAGACGCACGCCGAGCGCATCCATGTTCTTCTTCAGGAGCGTCTGGATCTCGCGCCACACCGTGCCGGTGAAGATCGTGAGGACCACGGT
>JADYYN010000003.1 GCA_020853635.1 Gemmatimonadaceae bacterium | reverse complement strand
GAGTCGGTTCGACGGTCGATGCGCGGCCCGGGGTGATCGCGGGGCTTCAAGGGCGCGGCGAGAGTGCCTCCGCTCGGACCTTGAGCATCCAGTACGCGAGAGTGTTCACCGAGCCGGCCCGGCGTCCGGCATCGAGCACGGCAAGATAGTCGCGCGGCTTCGGCGGCCCGCCTGCGAGGCCGTTGAGTGAGGCGCAGGCCCCGGCATCGGTGATCCAGCCGTACGCGCAGGCTTGCGTGGTCAGGTCGCGCAGCTTGGCGGCGTGGGCAGCCGTGGTGGCGGTCGGTAGCGGTGGATCGATGCCCACGAGCGGCACCTCGAGCATGTATTGGTAGATGACATCGCCGCTGCCGTCGGGGTGCTGCGCGTACCAGATGGAGTCGATCCGGTATGATTGCGCCTCGTTCGGAGAGACGTGACCTCTCAGCCAGCCACTCGTGATGCCGGGGAGACCGACGGCCTTCAGCACGAGGGGAGGGGTCGAGTCGCCCTGCGCGACCAGTGCGAGGGCGGCCCAGCGTGCCACGCGTCTCCCGCGCCACTCGGTCGAGGTCACCCAGTGGTCGCGCGGCTCCGGTCTGTGCACGACGAACGGCGCACCGGTGCCGTCGACCGTGAACGAGCGCAGACGCTCGCCGCTCGTGCGCTCAACGTGCAGTCGGTAGGTGACGGTCGTCGTGTCCCCGTTGCGCACGATCCCGAGCACGCGGACATCGACGCGAACATCCTGTCCGGGATTGGGTTGCGCGGAGAGGGCCGCCGCACAGGACACCGATAGCGCCGCGATCATCAGCTTCATCATGGGGCTCCGTTCACCGACGTTCGAGGAAGTCCCGCGCGGCTTCGCCGTTCACCTTGAGCATCCAGTAGGCCAAGCTGTTCATGTGGCCAGCGGCATTGGCGGTCTCGACCGCTGTGAGGAACTCGGGTACTCGCGCCGGAACAGCGGTCAACAGTCCCTGCAGCCGAGTGCAGAGGGTCGCGTTGGTGATCCAGTCGTTGAGACAGGCGCGTGAGCTCAGGCGGCCCAGGCGTTCGATGTACGCCGCATGCGACGGCGGGGGCAGCGGGTCGATGCCGATCATCGGCAGCGATCTCGCGTAGACGTCCATCGGATCGGGGATCACGTTGGGATCGCGCGCGAACAGGCTGTCCTGGATCCGCTCATGCTCCTGCTCGCCCGGCACCGAATCGCCCCACACCCATGCGGTGGTGATCCCCGGCAACCCCACACCGCGCATGACCAGCGGCGGAGTCGAGTCGCCGGGTGAGACGAGACCGAGTGGAGTCCAGCTCGCGGCGACGCGCCCACGCCACTCCGCATCCACGCTCCAGGCGGACGACGGCGACGGGGCGATCGCGATGAGCGGTGTCCCAGTCCCGTTCACGGTGAACGTCATGAGGCGTTCCGCGCTCGATGGCGAGACGACGACGCGATAGGAGATCGCGACGGTGTCCGCGGCGCGTGTGGCATCGACGACACGAACTTGCGCCCTGATGTTCTGTCCCGGCCGGGTCTGCGCCTGCCCGAGGGCACCTGCGGCGATCACGAGCAGGAATGCTCGTGCGAAGGTCGCCGCGAGGGCCGCGATGCCGTGCTTGATCATGCGTGCTTGGTCATGGGTGTTCGGGTCACCTACGCTGAAGGAAGTCCCGCGCCGCCTCGCCGTTCACCTTGAGCATCCAGTAGGCGAGGCTGTTCATGTGGCCTGCGGCATTGGCGGTCTCGACCGCTGTGAGGAAGTCGGGTACGCGCGGCGGACCAGCGGACAACCGATCCTGCAGCTGCGTGCAGAGCGTCGCGCTGGTGATCCAGCCGTTGAGGCAGGCGCGTGCGCTCAGGCGGCTCAGGCGTTCCATGTACGACGCGTTCGAGGGCGTGGCCAGCGGGTCGATGCCGATGACCTCTCGCTGGATTCCATTGTACACGATCGGATCGACATCGCCCGGTTCGTCCGCTTTCGCGTCAGGATCCTCCTCGTTGGTGCTGGGAAGGCCTTCTCCCTGGATCCAGCCTGTGGTCACGCCAGGAAGGCCGACGCCCTTCATGACGAGCAGCGGAGTGGAATCGCCCTTTGGCGACGCGCCCAAGAGGACCCACTGCGCGACGGCACGACCGCGATGCTCGGTGCCGGCGGCCCATTCGATGGTCGCGGTGGGCGCGGGGGCAAGGACGCGGAGCGGGACGCCCGTGCCGTTCAGCGTGAACGAGTAGAGTCCTTCGGCGCTGTTCGCGGCGATGTGGATGCGATAGGAGACGATCGTCGTGTCGGCGGACCGCGTGATGCTTGCGACGCGCAGGTCGGCCACGATCCGCTGGCCCGGACGCGCTTGCGCGCTGCCGAGCGAGGCGAGCGTGAGACTCGCGAGCACGAGAAGACTTGGCCTTGGTCTCATGGCGCACCTCCTGACGTGAATTCTACCGCGGCGCAGCCGACTTGGCGCCAGTGGCACTGGACCACGCTCAGTGCGCGATGGCGACGCGCACCGTGCCCACCTTCTACGCCCAGCTCGACGTCCCGGTCTGGGCGCCGCCTTCCTGGTTGTTCGGTCCGGTGTGGACCGTGTTGTACCACATGATGGCGATCGCGGCGTGGCTCGTCCGGGAACGCAACGCGACGGTGCTCGGTTGAGGCGGTAGAGGCAAGAAAGCGGGGGGCGACCTGTCGGTCGCCCCCCGCTCTCGAGTTCTTCAGCCTTCCGTCTGGATCTACCAGCGATAGTGCGCGAACGCCTTGTTGGCCTCGGCCATCTTGTGCGTGTCCTCGCGCTTCTTGATCGCGTTGCCCTCGCCCTTGGCCGCGGCGAGCGTCTCGGCGGCGAGCTTCTCCGCCATCGACTTCTCGTTGCGGTCGCGCGAGTAGCTGATCAGCCAGCGCATGGCGAGCGCGGTGCGGCGCTCGGGACGGACCTCGACCGGGACCTGGTAGGTCGCGCCGCCGACGCGGCGGGACTTCACCTCGACGACCGGCTTGAGGTTGGTGAGCGCCTGCTTGAAGACGTTCACGCCCGGCTG
>JADYYN010000002.1 GCA_020853635.1 Gemmatimonadaceae bacterium | reverse complement strand
TGGGAGCGGCGGTCGCGCTTGGTGCGCGACCGCCGCTTCTTCGTGTCGAGCCGTGCTTCTTTCGACGAGCGCGAAGGCTTGGTGGCGCGACGCACCTTGGGCACGACCAGCGACTGCCGGATGAGCGTCGCGAGGCGCTCGAACGCGAGTTCGCGATTGCGCGCCTGCGAGCGCGTGTCCGCAGCGACGAGGCGGAGCGCGCCACGCGAATCGAGCTTGCCGCCGAGTCGAGCGATGAGTCGCTCACGCGTGGGATCGTCGAGGATGCTGGTGGTGAAGACGTTCCAGACGACCTCGATGCGTGTGGACGACGTGTTCACATGCTGGCCGCCGGGCCCCCCGGCGCGGGTGGCCCGGATCTCGAGTTCATCGGCCGGGATGGAGAGGCGCGAGGTGAGGAACAGGCGCCCGTCATCGGTCCACAATTGTGACGCGGTCATAGTCTGAGAATCCGTTGCAAAATGCCACGGCAATCGTCTTTGGGTGGTCCTTGCGCAATGCAATACCGGACGACCTTGGAGCGTGCCGTTGAGTCCTCGACCCACTGCAGCTGACGATCAGGCCTACGTGGTGCTCGCACCGCGTCGGCTGCTGCGTTGGATCTATCTGGTGCGCATCGCGGTCGCGACCGCGAGCTTCGGGGCCGCACTGCTGCTGACCTTGTTCAGCGATCCGTTGAGCACTTTCATCGCGACGGTGTTCTTCGTGAGTGCGATGGCGCTCACCGCCGTCTCGTTCGTGCGCACGGAAGTTAACCGGATCGAGCCCGGTCCGGGCTTTCTGTATGTGCAGTTGGTGCACGACCTCTTCCTGATCACCTCCGTGGTCCACCTCACTGGTGGGGCGGAGTCGCAGTTCTCGGCGCTGTACATCCTCGTGTTCGCGGCGGCGGCGATCCTGCTGCCGATCGGCAGCTCGCTGCTTCTGGCCATGCTGGGCAGCGTGCTCTATGTGGGCGACGCCTTCTTCGTGAGTGAAGGCGATCTCTCGGGGTCGCTGGTGCTGCAGTTGCTCGTGTTCACCATTGTGGCGGTCGGTACGGGCTACATCGCGGCGCGGTTGCAGGAGGCTGGCGTGGGCCGCGCGCAACTGCAGGCCGAGCTGGCGCGGATGCAACTGCGCGCGGCTGACATCCTGGCGAACATCCGGGCGGGCATCATCACCGTCGATGAACGCGGACGACTCCTCTATGCGAACCCCGGGGCATCGAAGCTGCTGTCGTTGCCACTCGAAGGATTGATCGGCCAGCCGGTGATCGACCGACTCCGCGAAAACTCGCCCGGTGTGGCCGATGCGCTCACCGAGCATATGGCGGAAGGGCGCGTCACGAGTCGCAAGGAGGGCATCCTGCGGCGGAACGAACGCGCCGTGCCGATCGGCATCACGACCACGTCGGTGAGCGGCGATCTGCGGGCCGAAGGCAAAGCGACGACCGCGATCTTCCAGGACATCTCCGACCAGAAGCGCATTGACGCACTGAATCTGCGCGCGCAGCGTCTGGAGGCCGTGGCCGAGCTGAGCGCCTCGCTCGCGCACGAGATCAAGAATCCGCTGGCGAGCATCCAGAGCGCCGTGGAGCAGATGGGCCAGCGTCCGCACGCGACGCCGGACGAGCGGACGCTCTCGGAGTTGATCGTGCGCGAGTCTGGTCGTCTCTCGCGTCTGCTCTCGGAGTTCCTCGATTTCGCGCGTGTGCAGGTGGCGCGCCGCGAGCGCATGGACCTGCGCGCGGTCGTGCAGGGCGCCGCGACGCTCGCCGGCACCCACCCGGACCGCGGTGAGTCTGTGCGGCTGACGCTGGCGTTGCCGGACGAGGACACGTCGCTCTCCGGCGACGAGGACCTGCTGCACCGCGCGATCTTCAACCTGATCCTCAACGCGTTCCAGGCGAGCCCGCCGGAGTCGGAAGTGCAGGTGAGCCTGCGCATCGTGCCGGCGGCCGCGAAGCCGGTGGGTCTGCCGATGTCGGGCGCGGCCTTCGCCTTGGAGGTGAAGGACTGCTGCGGCGGCATCGCGCCGGAGATCGCCGATCGTCTGTTCGAACCGTTCGCGACCACCAAGCCGGGTGGCAGCGGACTCGGCCTCGCCATCGTGCATCGTGCGATCGAAGCACATCGCGGCGTGATCCTGGTCGATACTGACACGTCGGGCACGCGGTTCACCGTGCTGCTCCCGCAAGACACCCCCACCGTCGGAGATCTCGCGTGACTCCCCGCGCTACGCCACCGTCCGTGCTCGTCGTCGACGACGAGTCCGGCATCCTGCAGACCCTCGAGATCCTGTTGCGCGCGGAAGGCTTCGCGCCGCACATGGCGCACGGCGGCAAGGCCGGACTCGAGAAGATCGCCGCCCTCAAGCCGGACATCGTACTGAGCGATGTGCGTATGCCGCAGGTGACCGGCGTGGAAGTGCTCGCCGCGGCGCGCGCCCATGACCCGGATGTGCCGGTGATCCTCATGACCGCACAGGCCACGCTGCAGACGGCGATGCAAGCCGTGAACGAAGGCGCGTTCTACTACATCCAGAAGCCGTTCCGCAACGACGAGCTGATCGCCATCCTCAAGCGTGCCGCCGAGCATCGGCAGCTGCGCGTGGAGAACACGTCGCTCAAGAAGGAGATCAAGAAGCGCGACCGTCGCAGTGCGGGAGCGCCGATCGGCAACAATCGGGCATGGCTCGACGTGCTGCGCCTCGCCGAGGCGGTGGCACCGACGGAGTCGACAGTGCTGGTGACCGGTGAGTCGGGCACGGGCAAGGAAGTGGTCGCGCGCTACATCCACGACCTCTCGGGTCGCGCCGACTCCACGTTCCAGTCGATCAACTGTGGTGCGCTCCCCGAGGGCCTGCTCGAGAGCGAACTGTTCGGTCACGTGAAGGGCTCGTTCACCGGCGCGGTGAAGGACAAGGAAGGTCTCTTCGCGGCGGCATCGGGCGGCACGTTCTTCCTCGACGAGATCGGCGAGACCACGCCGGCCACGCAGGTGAAACTGCTGCGTGTGCTGCAGCACCGCGAAGTGATCCCGGTGGGTGCGACCGATCCCATCCCGATCGATACGCGAATCATCGCGGCGACCAACCGTGACCTGGAGGAGGAGATCCGTCGCGGCAGCTTCCGTCGCGACCTGTTCTATCGCCTCAATGTGATCGCCGTGCACCTGCCGCCGCTGCGCGATCGCGCGGACGACGTGGTGTTGCTCGCCGAGTCGTTCCTGCATCGGACGGGTGAACAGCGCGGCGAAGCGCCGAAGAAGCTCGCGAACGACGCGGCCGAAGCGTTGCAGGCCTACAACTGGCCCGGCAACGTGCGCGAGTTGGAGAACGCGATGGAGCGCGCGGTGATCCTGTCGTCCGGCCCGACGATCGGATTGGCGGCGTTGCCTGAGCGAGTCACCGAACGCCGCAGTGAACCGTTGGTCACCGACCGTGTCACACCGAATCCGACACTCGAGACGATCGAGCGCG
The DNA here is from genome assembly GCA_020853635.1 of Gemmatimonadaceae bacterium. Lineage (GTDB taxonomy): Bacteria > Gemmatimonadota > Gemmatimonadetes > Gemmatimonadales > Gemmatimonadaceae > Pseudogemmatithrix. The sequence continues at coordinate 5,635 of JADYYN010000002.1, read as the reverse complement.
CGTACATCCAGTTCGTGCTGCAGGGCGAACAGGGCAACAAGACCCGCGCGGCCGAGGTGCTGGGCATCGACCCGTCGACGTTGCACCGCAAACTCGCGCGTTACGGCGAGGAATCGTGAGTCTGCCGTCGCACGCGTCGTCGCATACGTCGTCGCATACGTCGTCGCATACGTCGTCGCTCGGGGCGGACGGGATGCCATCGCGGTGGGCGGTGATGGAACGTCGCGCGCCGTGGATCGCGGCGTTGCTCGCGTTGGTCGCGGCGTTGCTGACGATGACGTCGGACCCCATCGGGGTGTTCAATGACGATGGGATCTACCTGCTCACCGCGAAGGCGCTGGCGGACGGGCAAGGTTATGTGTATCCGCATCTGCCGGGGACACCACCGGCGATCCACTATCCGCCGGTGTGGCCGCTGTTGCTGGCGGCGGTGCTGAAGGTCGCGCCGGCGTTCCCGGCGAGCATCTCGTGGTTGAAGCTCATCAATCCGTTCGGGCTCGCCGCGGCGGCGGCGGCGAGCACGCATGTGGGGCGCACGCGGTTCGGTCTGCCGTGGTGGATGGCGCTCGGGGTCGCGGTCGCCGCCACCGTGAGTGTGCCGATGCTGCTGCTCACGAATCTGTTGCTGTCGGAGCCGTTGTTCATCGCGCTGCTGCTGCCGACGCTCGTTGTTGTCGAGCGCCTCGTGCGCGAGGGCGGCGTCCGCGCCGCGTTCCTCGCGGCGTTGCTCGTGGCGCTGTTGGTGCTCGTGCGGACCCTCGGCGGTGTGGTGTTGATCGCCGGCGTCATGCTGCTGGTGTGGGAGCGGCGTTGGAAGGAGACTGTGGTCTTCGCGACCGTGACGGTGCTGTTGCTGTTGCCGTGGCAGATGTTCGTCTGGCGCGCGTCGCCGACGTTCCCGGACGAGCTGCGCGGTTCGTATGGTCCGTATCTCGAGTGGGTCGTGGGTGGATACAAGGACAGCGGACTCCCGTTCCTCAAGGCGGTGCTCGCGAAGAACTTCGATGCGACGTGGCGGATGATCGGGGTGTTGACCTCGCCGACCACCGAAGGTCCGTGGCGTCATGTCTCGGCCACGCTCGCGTTGGCGACGTTCGCGGCGGGCATGGTCGCGCTCGCGCGACGCGGTCGGGCGCCGGTGACGGTGCTCGCACTCGGCGGCTACCTGTTCGTCGTGGTGGTGTGGCCGTTCTGGGTGGACCGCTTCCTCTGGGTGGTGTGGCCGCTGTTGTTGCTCATCGCGCTCGCCGGCGTGGTGACGCTGTGGCGCGCGGCGATGCGCGCGGAGAAGCGGACGCTGGCGCATGCGATCACCGCCGTGACCGTGCTCGTCGCGGCGGGACACACGTCGTACTCGTATCGCGGGCTCTCGCGCGGATGGGAAGCGAGTGCATCCAAGAACATGACCTCGGCAGCCGTGCCGATGGTGCGGTGGATCAATCTCGATGCCTCGCTCGACGGCAAGCTCATCGCGGCGGAGCTTGCGCCTCTCGTGGCGATCTACACCGGACTGAGCGTCCTGCCGGTGGAGATCCTCACGCCGCAGGAGCACGTGAAGGACAAGTCGGCGGCGGACCATCAGGATGAACTCGAACGGATCGACCGCCGGTTCCGACCCGCAGCGTATGTCGTGATGCAAGCCGGACCCTTCTATCAACCCCTGCTCGCCGCCCAGCTCGGCGAGGGACGTCGTCTGGTGGACGTCTCGCCTCCTGGCCTTCCTGTGCGCACGCTCAAGGTGCAAACCCCATGAATCAGCTCACGCCGTCCTCCATGCCGGCCATCGCCCGAGTGCGCGGCCGCACGCCGCTCCCCGCCGAGGAGCTCGTGTTGAGTGTGCTCATCCCGGTGTACAACGAGAAGAACACCATCGATCGTATCCTCGATGAGGTGCACTCAGTGCCGGTGCGCAAGCAGGTGATCTGCGTCGATGACTATTCGACCGACGGGACGCGCGAGCGACTCGAGCAGCTGAAAGCGCAGGGGCGCATCGATGTGCTGGAGATGCATCCGGTGAACCGCGGCAAGGGCGCGGCGATCCGCACGGCACTCGCGGCGAGCACCGGCAACGTGGTGATCGTGCAGGACGCCGACCTCGAGTACGATCCGGCCGACTGGCCCGGGTTGCTGCAGCCGATCATCGACGGGCGCGCCGACGCGGTGTTCGGCTCCCGCTTCCTCGGTGGCCCGCATCGTGTGTTGTACTTCTGGCACTCGGTGGGCAACACCGTGCTCACGACGTTCAGCAACATGCTCACGAATCTCAACCTGACCGACATGGAGACCTGCTACAAGGCGATCCGTGGCGATCTCGCGCGCTCGTTGCATCTCACGTCGAACCGGTTCGGGTTCGAGCCCGAGGTGACGGCCCGGCTCGCGCAGTCGAAGGCGCGCATCTATGAGGTGCCGATCTCGTACTCGGGCCGTACGTACGCCGAGGGCAAGAAGATCGGGTGGAAGGACGGCGTGGCGGCGATCGGTCACATCATCCGCTACAACTTCACCAAGTGAGCAGCGCGTCGGTGCGTGCGCAGCTCTTCGGTGGTGATCCGTCGGTGCGGCTCAGTGTCGTGCTGGTGCTCGCGGTCGCGCTACTCGCGTCGGTCACTGGGCTAGGCAACGGCTTCGCGTACGATGACATCCCGATCATCGTCGAGAACCCGATGGTGCAGGAGTTCCAGGGCATCTGGGACTACCTGACCGGTACGTACTGGGGCCAGAACCGCGGCAACTCGCTGTACCGTCCGATCACCGTCATCGCATTCGCGACGGAGCGGTTGATCGGCGGTGGTGCGCCGTGGCCGTTCCATCTCGCGAACGTCGTGTTGTACGCGTTGTGTGCACTCGCGGTGCTCGCGTTGCTGCGGCAGCTGCTGCCCAAGTGGGGCGCGCTGGTGGGGGCGTTGGTGTTCGCGGCGCATCCGGTGCACGTGGAGGCGGTGGCCAACGTCGTGGGGCAGTCCGAGATGTTGACCGGCCTGCCGATGCTGATCGCGTTGACGGTGTACCTGCGCGATCGACAGCGCGGCACGCTGCGCACCGCGTCGGCGGTGACGATCGTGGTGTGTCAGGTGGTCGCGGTGCTGTCCAAAGAGCACGGCATCGTGTTGCCCGCGCTGTTGTTGCTCGCCGAGGTGATGTTCCGCGGCACGCGGTTCCCTGCGCCGGACGCCGGGGCACGCCGTCAGCTGCGCATGTTGGTGCGCCTGCTCGTGCTCACCATCGCGGCCTATATCGTGGTGCGCTTGTCGATCCTCTCGGGCTTCGCCGGCGATGCGCCGCACCCGGCGCTCGAAGGCCTCAAGATGCCGCAACGCATCTGGGTGATGATCGCACTCGTGCCGGAGTTCGTGCGCCTGCTCTTCTGGCCCGCGCAGCTCTACGCCGACTACTCACCCCCGATGGTGCCGGTGCTCACGGCGCCGGAACTCCGGCATGCGATCGGACTCTCGTGGTTGCTCGTGCTCGCGTCGGTGGCGGTGTGGGCATGGCGCAGGGATCGTGTGATCGCGTTCGCGTTCGGATGGGTCGCGCTCACGCTGGGACCGACCTCCAACATCCTGATCGCCACGGGCGTGCTGGTGGCGGAGCGTACGCTCTTCCTGCCGACGGTCGCGGTGGCGCTGGTGGTCGGGCATCTCGCGGTGTCGCTACGGGCCTGGGCGTCGCTCGCGCTCAAGCCGAGTGTGCAGAAGCTCATCGCGGCGGCCGGTGTCGTGCTGCTGTTCGCCGCCGTGCTCGAGAGTGCCGACCGCCAACGCGCGTGGGAGGACAACGCGACCGTGTTCTCGACGCTGGTGGTGGACGCACCGAACAACTACAAGGCGCAGCATGCGCTCGGCGAGCTGTTCGGTGCCTCGGCCTCGTGGGAACGCGCGGAGTACCATCTGCGCATCGCGGACTCACTGTACCCGGGCTACGACCTGCTCGAGCTGTCGCTCGCGCGGGTGCTGCATTTCGAGGACCGCTGTGCCGAGGCGTTGGTCTACTATGATCGCGTGCTCAAGGCGCGGGCGGACGCCGAGGTTGCGGCGATCGGCCGGGCGGCGTGCCTGCTGGAGGTCCGTCGCCTATCTGATGCGCGTGAGGCGGCGACCAAGGGTCTGGCGAGCGGCTTTTCTTCGGGGAGCTTCGGGCTGATCCTGCAGAAGGCTGAATCTTCGTTGGTGGCGACCGATACTGTGGATGCCCGAAATCGTTGGTACCGGGCAGGGGCCCCGTTCTCGAAGTCGGACGCCCGGTTGCGGGTCCCCGTCCTTCTATTGAAACCCCCGGCCTCCCTGGCGCCTCGCAAAGTGCCAGAATCGGGGGCAAAAACGAGGGGACCGGTTGGGCGTGACCCGTAGGACCGTTCGCAAGTCTATGCACGGCAGCACCTTGGCCCAGTGGCCAACTCTGGCAGGCTTCTTGCCTTTTCATGCATTCGGCAAGACACCCGCCATCATCCTCACCTCCCGCGGAGCAGACAACAATGCTGAGCAACAAGAAGGGCTTCACCCTCATCGAACTCCTGATCGTCGTCGTCATCATCGGCATCTTGGCCGCGATCGCGATCCCGAAGTTCGCGAACACGAAGGAGAAGGCGTACCTGACCGCCATGAAGTCCGACCTTCGTAACCTGGTCACCGCCGAAGAGGCCTACTTCGCCGAGTGGGCGCAGTACACCTCGACGCTCTCGTCGAACGCCTTCCGCACCTCGACGGGCGTGACGCTCGGCACGATCACCCCGACGACCGGTGGCTTCAGCGCCTCGGTGACGTACCCGGGTGGCACGACCAAGAGCTGCCAGATCACGGTTGGCTCGGGCACGCGCGATGGCGAGCCGGTTTGCGACCAGTAAGCTGCTAGCAACAACGTCATACTCCTGACGGGGAGTCGGGTCCGGCGAGCGATCGCCGGGCCCGATTTCCGTTATGGGGAGATGGTGGATGGGGGATGGGGGATGGTGGCAGGGGATGGACGGTGGATTTGGGATAGGCCTCCGCTTTTCGTGCAAGAGCCTGCGCCGGTTCGCAATCCACGGATGAGGTGCTCCGTGTCATGTGCGCGAGATTGGCGGCATGAATCAGCGTGCGGGGATCTCACTCGTCGAGGTGTTGGTGGCGGCCGTGTTGCTTGCGATCGGGATCGCGGGGACGCTTTCGGCGCTTACCACGGCGATGCGGTTGCGGCTCGGGGCGGAGGCGCATGAGGAGGCCGTCGAGCGCGCGGATGCGCGGTTGGGGTGGTTCGCCCGCGGGCCGTGCCCGGCGCAGGACACCGCAGTGCATTTCGACGACAGCAGCGGGGTGCGCGAACGCTGGCGTGTGCGCGCCGACTCCGGTGGTGCGACGCTGAGTGGTCTCGCCGAGGTGCCGACATTCGGGGGGCGGCGGCGCTTCGCGGTGGAGGCGCGACGGTCGTGTCCGTGAGCGCGCGTCGCGGGTTCTTGTTGGTCGAAGCGCTGTGTGCGCTCGCACTCATGGGTGTACTCGCCGTGGCGGCGGTGGGCGCGCTGCGCACGGCGCAGCGCACGCTGCTCACTGTGGAGCGGGAGAGTCGCGCGCAGCGTGCTGCGCGGGAGGCGATGGCGGTGAGTGCGGCGCTGCTGCGCGATGCGGCGGATCCCGCGGTCTGGGGAGACCCGGCGATCGAG
>JADYYN010000001.1 GCA_020853635.1 Gemmatimonadaceae bacterium | reverse complement strand
TCAGGGTCGGCCGTGGCCGCCAACCCGCAATTATTGGATCGGCCACAGCACAACTTGACGTTATGTGGACGACCGGAGGTCGGCGCCGACGCATGATGACGCTGCAAGAGCTCGATCGACGCGTGCGACTTTACGGTGAGCGAATGGCCGCGCGGCAGCGCCAGCTGGCCGGTTTGGCGGCGCCGCTCGTCGTCGCTACCCTTGCCGCATTCTTCCTTCCGCGCGACATCGCTCTCCCGGTTCTGCAGATCTGTGTTGTCGGGGCAGCCGCCCTCGCGATCTATATCGTGGTGAGTAGCCGCACCTACTTTGCGTCGGTCGAGATCAACTGTCCCGCATGCGGCCGAAGCGTTGCGGCGGTCTACGGGGCGACACTTGAAGACGTGAAGTATGGCGAACCACTTCCGCAGGTTCTGTGCTGCCCCCGTTGCGGCCGCGAGTTTGCGTCCCTCGCCACATAACGGCAGTTGGTGCCGACGGCCGCGTCAGTGAAGCAGGTGGGCGGCCGCAGCATAAGCCAACGTTACGCGAACCACCGGACATTGACGCGTGTCACGTTACGCGTTACAGTTCGATGTGATCAAGACCTTCGCCGATCGTGAGACCGAGGAGCTCTTCCGCACGGGGAAAGCGCGGCGGGTGCCGCCCGACGTCGCGCGCCGTGCCCTGCGCAAGCTCGAGGCGGTGCATGTCGCGACGAAGGTGACTGACTTGCGCGTTCCGCCCGGCAACCGGCTTCATGCCCTCAAAGGCGACCGGGCAGGGCAACATGCGATCGCGGTCAATGATCAATGGCGCGTCTGCTTACGGTTCGACGACGGCGACGCGTACGACGCTGAGTTCTGCGACTATCACTAGCTGGAGCGTACCCCATGGCCATTCCGAACAATCGCCCCCTTGAGCGACGCCCGATCCATCCGGGTGAGATCCTCCGCGAGGACTTTCTCCCGGAGTATGGGCTGTCGGTCACCGCCCTTGCTGAGGCCGCCGGTGTCTCCCGGCAGTCGATGAATGAGCTGCTGCGCGAGCGTCGGGCGCTCACGCCCGAGATGGCGCTGCGCCTCAGCAAGCTGTTCGGCAACGCTCCGGAGTTCTGGCTGAATCTGCAACGGAACGTGGACCTGTGGGACGCGGCGCGAGGATTGAAGCGCGAGATCGCCCGCATTCATCCGCTCCACGTCGCATAACGGCAGTCGGTGCCGACGGCCGCGCTGGGGTAGCGGTTGGGCGGCCGCAGCACGACCAAACGTTAGCCGGACACCGACGGATTGCAGTGCCCCTCGAGTAGGAGATCGCGATGAAGGCCGCTCTTGTCGATGCCGCGCTCGCCACTGTGCCTGCGCTTGTCCTCGCCGCCGTCACATGGCGTGTCGTTTGGCCGCGATGGAAGCTCGTCGGGAAACTGGTGCTGCACCCCGTTCTCTATTTCGCACTCGCACTCGTCATCGGCCACTGGAGCGTCCCTCTGGCGTGGGCGCACCAAGGCGCCGGACTCGCTGGGCATGTCTGGTTCAGCAAGAAGCACGACTTCACCTGGTACGCGGTCGAGGACCCCGAGCGCTACGTCGCGCTGTCCAAAGCCGCCGTCGAGGAGTTCGCGCGGCGCCGCACCCCACCCACATGAGCGCGTGGGGCGGATGCTGCGTCTAATCACGCCACTATCGCTCGCGGTCGTGGGCGGGACATCGTTCTATCTCCTCGCGCTCGGGGGCGGCGCGCTCGTCCGACCCGAGACGGCGAAGCGTTTCCTTGGAGGCTTCGCGAGCACGCGGCGCGCCCACTTTCTCGAACTTGCCATACGCGTGGTCGCGGGAGCGGCGCTCGTGCGCAGTGCGCCCGCCATGGCCTTCACGGCCGGCATCGCGCTCTTCGGGTGGATCCTCATCGCGACTTCGCTCGTCCTCGCCGTCGTTCCGTGGCGCTTCCATCAGCGCTTCGCGGCGTGGGCCGTGCCGCAGGCGACGCACCGCATGAGCCTCATTGGCGTGGGATCGCTCGTCGGCGGGCTCGTCCTCGGCGCTGCGCTGCTGCTGCCGCGTGCAGCCGGATAACGACGCTTGCTGCCGATGAACGCGGTGCGGATCGGGTTTGGCAGGGCGTCCGTGCTGGCCTAGGCTCGTTGCGGACGCCCCGCCACGCCCTTCTCATTGAAGCGTTCACGGCAGAAGCACACGTTATGTGCTCAGTGCGCACCGTCAGGACCAACAACCACGACAGGAGGAAGTATGCAGATAGATATTAAGAAGTATCCGAATTACCGACACTTCTCAGGACTCGCTCTTGTAGTCGCGGGCGTACTATCCCTTTTGCCTAGGATGGTTGGTGGCGGAGACGTGGGGCCGAGCCCTGCGATCGGAATAGTGCTCATACTTTTCGGTGCCGCATGTACGCGCGGGAAGTCGGATAATTCGAGCGGAACGTGATGTCAACATTTCTGAATGCGCCCTCGGAGATTTTTCGTGTTCAGGGCCGCACATGACAATGTGCCCAAGCGCGACAAAGCAACACTGTCGCACCCTTTGCAGGCGCAAAGGCTGCGATAGCTTCGCTTTGCGCCTTGGCAACGGCGTTTTGCGGACGAAGAGAGGATGATCAAACTGGATGGCATCGATCATGTCGCTCTCCGCGTGCGAGACGTCGCGGTCTCCGTCGCGTGGTATGAGCGGGTCCTCGGTCTCGAGCGCATGCACGAGCGTGCGTGGGGTGAGTGCCCTGCGGTCGTTGGCATTGGATCGACTGCGCTCGCCCTGTTTCCCGTTCCGACCGAGGAGGTCGACACCAGGCCGGGGACCCACGCCTTGGCAATCAGGCATATCGCCTTTCGGGCGGGTGCCCAGGCGTTCCTGGATGCACAGCGCCACTTGCAGAAGCTGGGCATCACGTTTCAGCATCAAGATCACCAGATTGCGCATTCCATCTACTTTCGTGACCCGAACGGTCACGAACTCGAAATCACCACCTACGAGATCGCACAGCGAGAGGCGTAGAGGATCTCGGTGGGCGGCCCCAGGATTCGTGGACACTCGCGTCACGCTCACAGAGCATCTCCGGGGGAGGGGTGATGGCGCGGCGGAGCCATACGGTCGAGTGCGAGACCGAGGCGGTGCGGATGCTCGAGGAGCGCGGCGTCTCGATTCGGCAGGAAGCGCGCGAGCTGCGGATGGCGGTCGATACGCTGCAGGCCGGAGTGGCGGCGAATCGCGCGCGCGGCGGCACGCCGCCGATCTCGCAGCTCACCGCACCGCAACGTCCCCGGCTGCATGCCAGACGAGCAGTGCGACCTACGTCCCCGGCTTGTACCTCGATCACGCGCACGTTGACCCCTCACGGAAGCAGCCGCGACAGCCAGTGCATGATGTTGAGGGCGAAGTGCGCATTGTCGTTCTCGCCCTCCCGCATGCCGAACGGGTTCCCGTTCTCATCCAGCTGGGCGGTGAGCACCGCCGCCTCGGAGAGCACCACGACGCGCCCGGCTCCGCGTGCGAGGGCCACGCCCTGACTGCGGCCGGACGCTGATCGCGCCGTGAACGACGGCGGCGGTGGCACGTAGTCGATGGCGGAGTCGCCGAGCACGAGCAGGGCGGTTCCGTCGTCCGTCTTCAGCGACTGGCCGGTGAACGTGACGACCCGCCGGACGCGCTCACTGTCGTTCCGCCCATGCGTGATGGGATGTGTGCCGAGCAGGCCGTTCTCCACGGAGTACACGAGCTGCCCCGGGTCACGTCCGGTCGGGTCCGCGTTCGCTGCCTCGGTGAATCCCTGGCTCATGTCCACGGCGAAGCCGCG